>CAIKKJ010000081.1 GCA_903827955.1 uncultured Verrucomicrobia subdivision 3 bacterium | reverse complement strand
CGGCCGCACGCCTGCGCGCGCGGCGAGGTGGATGACTTGGTCGAACTTCACGGACGAAAATAATTCATTCACCGCATTCGCATCCACGAGGTCGCCGTGGATGAATTCAAAAGGCAGGGCGAGCGACTGGATGTCGCGGAGGTTGGCGCGCTTGAGTTGCGGGTCGTAGAACGGGTTCAGGTCGTCGAAAGCCCAGACGCTGTAGCCGTCGCGGAGCAGGCGTTCGCACACGTGCGAGCCGATGAAGCCCGCGCCGCCGGTGACGAGAAAATTCATGAGGCAAAAGCTAACCAGTGCCGAGGGAAGTGTCGAGTGCGCGGCTCAATTGGGAAGCCTGACTTCAATGCCGTGTATTTCCTGAACCGGTGTGGCTTTTTCAAACAGCCCTATTTTTTGGCGTTCAATTGTTCAACCCGCGTTCATCACCCGCGCCTGCAAATGCCGGGTCCAGCAGCGCCAGCGCTTCGCCAACCAGATAGAGCGAGCCGGTGATGACGATAAATTTTTCAGCCGCCGCCTGCGCCAATGCTTCGCGCAATGAACCGCACGCAAAAACTTTTGCCGCCGGATTTGACTGCCGAAAAATTTCAGCCACCTCGGTGGCGGCGGCGGTCCGCTCGCTGGCGACCGGCACGGTGAAAATGGTTGCGGCAAGCGGTGCAAGCGTTGTGCACATCAGCCGCCAGTCCTTGTCGCCCAAAAAGCCGAGGATGAACGTGAACGGCGTCCCGCCCGCCAGCGCCGCGCGCAACGCCTCCACGCCGGCGACATTGTGCGCGCCATCCAGCAGAAATTTCTGCTCACCGCGCTCAATCCGTTGCAAACGCCCAGACCATGTTACACTGGCCAATCCTTCGTGAATTTTTTCTTCGCTGACGGGGATTTGTTTTTGTAACACCGCCACGGTGGCGAGCGCGAGCGCGGCGTTTTGTTTTTGATGTTCGCCGGATAATGGCAGCGAGGAGGGAAGATGGAAGACGGAAGATGAAACTGCGCGTGTCAGCGAAGTGTTGAGCGAATTGGCAACCTGCTCAATCACGGCCAGCACTTCCGATTGGGTTGCCGCTGTGACGACCGGCACGCCGGGTTTGATGATGCCGGCTTTTTCCGCCGCGATTTTTTCCAGCGTGTCACCGAGCCATTGCGTGTGGTCGAAGGCAATGTTAGTGATGACGCTTGCGAGCGGCGCGACGATGTTTGTCGCGTCAAGCCGTCCGCCAAGGCCGGTTTCCCAGATGATGAGATCGCATTTTTGCTCCGCAAAATATTTTAACGCCATCACGGTGACGACCTCGAACATCGTCGGATGTTGTTCGGGAGAAAATTCTTTGAGTGACTCCTGCAATTCCGCGGCCAGTCGTGCGACATCCGTTTCTGAAATCAAACACCGATTGATTTGAATTCGTTCACGAAATGAAACCAGATGCGGCGAAGTGAACAGCCCCACGCGCAAGCCGGCTGCGCGATAAATGCTTTCCAGCATCGCGCAGGTCGAACCTTTGCCGTTCGTGCCGGCGACGTGGATGAAGCGGAGTTTTTCCTGCGGATTACCGGCGAGCGCGGCGAGTTTGTGCGCCCGTTCCAGCCCGAAGTTCGCGCCGAATAGCTGCAGGCCGTAGAGAAATTCAATGGCGGCAGCGTAGCCCGGAATTTCTTCGTTCTTCATTCTGACTTCGGCCTTGCTACTAAAGCGGCTTGTGATGGATGTGCTGGTGTGCCGCCGCAATGAAACCTTTGAATAGCGGATGCGGCAGGTGCGGCTTGCTCAAAAATTCCGGATGGAACTGGCTCGCTAGGTAGAACGGATGATCTTTCAGTTCGATGACTTCCACCAGCTTGCCGTCCGGCGACGTGCCGCTGAAAACAAAACCGGCTTTTTCAAATTTCTCGCGGTAGTTGTTGTTGAACTCGTAGCGGTGGCGATGACGTTCGTGGATGACAAACGAGCCGTAGAGCAATCCCGCCTTGGAGCCCACTTGCAACTGGCACGGCTGTGCGCCGAGGCGCATGGTGCCGCCTTTTTTAGTGACTTTGCGTTGCGCATCGAGCAGCGCGATGACGGGGTGCGGGGAATTTTCATCGAACTCGGTCGAGTGCGCTTTATCCAGTTTCAAAACGCTGCGGGCAAATTCAATCGTCGCGATCTGCATGCCGAGGCAGAGGCCGAGGTAGGGGATTTTATTTTCGCGCGCGTATTTTGCCGCGAGAATTTTTCCTTCGATGCCGCGTTCGCCGAAGCCGCCGGGCACGCAGACGCCGCCAATGCCATTGAGCATTTTTTCCGCACCAAATTTTTCAATTTCTTCCGCGTCCACCTGCACGATCTCCACGCCGCAATCGTTGCCGATGCCGCCGTGGATGAGCGATTCATAAACGGATTTATAAGCATCCTGCAAACCGATGTATTTGCCGACGACGCCAACGCGCACGCGGTGTCGCGGGGCGATGAGCTTGCGGATGATTTCCTGCCAGTGCGACATGTTGGCCGCCGGCGTGGTAAGATGCAGGATGCGGCAGACCAAGTCGTCCATGCGCTCGCGCTGGAGCATGAGCGGCATTTCATAAATGCTGTGGTCAACGTCCTTGGCTTCGATGACGGCTTCGACCGGGACGTTGCAGAACATGGAAATCTTCTGACGCAATTCCTTGTCGAGCGGCTTCTCGCACCGCGCGACGATGACGTGCGGTGACACACCGATTTCACGGAGCTTGGCGACGGATTGCTGCGTCGGTTTCGTTTTTAATTCCCCCGCCGCTTTGATGAAGGGAACGTAGGTGACGTGAATGAAACAGGTGTTACCGATGCCGGCTTCCAGTGCGAACTCGCGGATCGCTTCGACGAACGGCAGGCCTTCGATATCGCCGGTGGTGCCGCCGATTTCGGTGATGATGACATCCGCCTTGCTTGTCTCGGCGAGCAGATGGATGCGACGTTTGATTTCGTCGGTGACGTGCGGAATCACCTGCACGGTCTTGCCGAGATAGACGCCTTCGCGCTCATTGTTCAACACCTTCTGATACACCTGCCCGCTCGTCAGATTGTTCATCCGCGAGAGCTTGGTGCTGGTGAAACGTTCGTAATGGCCCAAGTCCAAATCAGTTTCCGCGCCGTCGTCGAGCACATAGACTTCGCCGTGCTGATACGGCGACATCGTGCCCGGATCCACGTTGAGATACGGGTCGAATTTTTGCAGCGCGACCTTGAGGCCGCGGTTTTCGAGCAGCGTGCCGAGCGCGGCGGCGGTCAAACCTTTGCCGAGCGAACTCACGACCCCACCAGTTACAAATATAAATTTCATTTCAAATTAAAATTATTTTAGCCACGGATTGAACACGGAAGAAACACGGATTGTTTCAACTACTTGTTGAAATCCCGAAAATGCGTTTCTGTGCTTCTTGCTTTAGCCATTCCAACAAAACTGAAAACGTCCATGACATGCCCGGCTTCAGAATTAGGTCTTGAGCTTTCTTCCAAATTGTTTCATCCCGAGCGGCATCAAGAAAATCATGACCATCCCAAGTTAATCCTGTAATGATTGCATCCCTTGGCAATCCATGTTCGTTCTTACGGATAACTGCATTCATCAGCCCCGCCTCGTTCAAAAGTGAAATCTGATAAACTACGTTCGGATCATCTGCTGCTAAAAATGGTGGCTTGCTATCATGCGCTTCCGCGTCAATTAGCAATTGCCGAATCATGTCCATGTCGCGCTTCATTTCAGAAATCCGTGTTCAAACCGTGTTTCATCTGTGGCTAATGATTGCTTCAACTTTTGCCACATCTTCCGGCAGATCCACGCCAATGCTGTCGTAATCCACTTTCACCACCGCGATGCCGATGCCGTTTTCCAAAGCGCGCAACTGCTCCAGCTTCTCCGCATTTTCCAGCGGCGACACCGGGAATTTCACCAGCCGCAGCAGCGTCTCGCGCCGGAATCCGTAAATGCCCAGATGCTTCAAAAAAGGAAACGCCGCCAACTGCTCGTTGCTCGGACGGTTGGCGGCATCACGCAGATACGGAATCGTGCGCCGCGAAAAATATAACGCGCGGCCAGCGGCATTGACAACGACTTTTACGACATTCGGGTTGTCGAGCTCGGCCAGATTCTTGATGAGCGTCGCGGCGGTGGACATTTCATTTTGCGCCAGCGCGTTCGCCACCGCGTCAATCACGTTCGGGTCAATCAACGGTTCGTCGCCCTGAATGTTCACCACGGCATCGCCGCCGCAGCGTTCCGCGACTTCCGCGATGCGGTCGCTGCCGCTCGGATGTTCCGGGCGGGTCATCTCCACGCGGCAAAAATTCTGCGCCACTTCCCAGATGCGCGTGTCGTCCGTGGCCACGATGACTTCCGAAAGGGACTTCGCCTTCTGGCATTGCTCGACGACGTGCTGGATGAGCGGCTTGCCCGCGATGAGCGCTAGCGGTTTGCCGGGGAACCGGGTGGAGGCAAAGCGCGCGGGGATGATACCGAGAATTTTCACGGCTTCATTTAGCCACAGATTGAACACGGATGGAACACGGATTTTCACTCTGTCGAAAATGATTTTAAAATCGCATGCAAACGCGCGTATTGCCTTTTGCCGCCTCGCCGCTATTTTGTCCCGGTTATGAAAAGGAATGAAAAAACTCCAGCGGATCCCGAACTGACACGGCGCATCCAAGAACTCATCCAATCCAAAGGCGGTGGCCACAACGAAGCCGAAGTTGCCGACATCATCGAGAACGCGCTCAAGATGCTCACCGATGTGAAGGACAAGGGCGACGTGCGCGTCATCCAGACCGCCGTGCGCGAATTGCGCTACGCGTTCCGAATCTTTGCGCCATATCACCAGAAGCGCAAGGTCACCATCTTCGGCTCCGCCCGCACCAAACCCGAAAGCATCGAATACCAGCAGGCGGTTGAGTTTGGGAAAAAAATTGTGGAGGCCGGTTACATGGTCATCACCGGTGCCGGCCCCGGCATCATGCAGGCCGGGCACGAAGGCGCCACGCCCGAACACAGTTTCGGCGTGAACATCCGCTTGCCGTGGGAACAATCCGCCAACCCCGTTATTGCGGAAGACAAAAAGCTCATCACCTTCAAATATTTCTTTACGCGGAAACTGATTTTCATCCGCCACTCGGATGCGATTGTGCTTTTCCCCGGCGGCTTCGGCACGATGGATGAAGGCTACGAGGCCATCACGCTCATGCAGACCGGCAAGAGCCAGCTCATGCCGCTCGTGCTCGTGGACCGGCCCGGCGGGACTTATTGGAAGACGTGGGACAAGCAGATCCGCGAACATCTACTCCGCGACAAACTCATCTCGCCTGACGACCTGAACCTCTACCAGATCACCGACAGCACCGACGAAGCCGTCAGGATCGTCGCGCGTTTCTACCGGAATTTTCATTCCACGCGCTTTGTGAAAGACCTCTTCATCATGCGCATGAAGAATGCGCCGAGCGCCTCCGCCATCGAAGCATTAAACGAGGATTTTGCCGACATCATCATTGATGGAAAAATTTCCGCCATTCAACCGACGCCCGAAGAAGTGGAGGACAACGATCAGTTGCATCTCGCGCGCATCGGCTTCAACTTCAACCGCCGCGACTATGGAAGACTCCGGCAGTTGATTGATGTGTTGAACGGGCTGTGATCGAAGCCCGGATTTTGCACCGGGCATTGGTTGGGCGTTGACAAACCGGTGATTAGTCATCGGCAAGTGGCGACCAAGCGAGGCTTATAGCTGGTTTCCCCCGTTGCGCTACGGCGGCGATTCCGATAATTTTCGCCCACGCTTATGGCCTACGCAGACTCACTTCCCAAACAACGCCCGTTCGGCGCTACGTCCCGTCCCGACTCTTGGTGGCTCCAGCCGCTCGCGGTATTCCTCGGATTTTCCGCTTTCATCGTCTACTCGACGTGGGCGGCGTTTCAAGGTGTCAGCGACATGAAGACTGGCGTTCCCAGCTATTGGTATGGCGGTAACGGCGCAAATTATCTTTCTCCTTTTTACTCGCCGGAATTCTGGGGCGTCTCGCCGCACGCGATTGGTAAACTGCCGTCGTGGTGGCCAAGCTGGGCACCGTTCTCGCCCGCGTTTTTGATTCTGTGGATCCCCGCCGGCTTCCGGTTCACCTGCTATTATTACCGTGGCGCTTATTATAAAGCTTTTTGGGCCGACCCGATCAACTGCGCCGTGGGCGAGCCGCGCAAAACTTTTCTCGGTGAAAAGTCTTTCCCGCTCATCATGCAAAATGTCCACCGCTACTTTTTTTATCTGGCGGTGCTGTTCATCGTGCTGCTGGCGCATGACGCGTGGAAAGGAATGTGGTTCACCGATGTGACCGGCGTTAAGCATTTTGGCCTCGGTGTGGGAACTGTGGTGATGATTTTGAATCCGATTTTCCTCGGGCTTTACACGTTCGGCTGCCACTCACTGCGGCATCTGATCGGCGGCTTTCTCGATTCTAAAACCAAAGCGCCGTCGTGCGCGAAGGCTTATAACTGCGTGACCTGCCTCAACACCAAACACATGATGTGGGCATGGGTCAGCTTGTTCTGGGTCGGCTTCACGGATATTTATATCCGGTTGTGCGCGACCGGTCACATCAATGATTTTGTGTTCTTCAAATTTTAATTTCCGAACCAAATTTTTATTGTGGCTACCAATTACGAAACTCACGAATACGACGTCCTGGTCATCGGTGCCGGCGGTGCTGGTTTGCGCGCAGCGATTGAAGCCTCGGCGGCTGGTGTCAAAGTCGGGCTGATCTGCAAATCACTGCTCGGCAAAGCGCACACGGTCATGGCCGAGGGCGGCATGGCGGCGGCGATGGGCAACGTGGACGATCGCGACAGTTGGAAAGTCCATTTCGCCGATACGATGCGCGGCGGGCAATACGTCAACAACTGGCGCATGGCTGAACTGCACGCCAAGGAAGCCCCGACGCGCGTCCACGAACTCGAAGCTTGGGGCGCAGTGTTTGACCGCACGAAGGAAGGAAAAATTTCGCAGCGCAATTTCGGTGGCCATCGTTATCCGCGCCTGGCACACGTCGGCGACCGCACGGGTCTCGAATTGATTCGCACCCTGCAAGATCACGGTATTCATCAAGGCATCACGGTGCACATGGAATACACCATCGTGTCGCTGCTGAAAGATGGCGATCGCGTGGTTGGCGCGTTTGGTTACGACCGCGAGCGCGGACGTTTCCGTATTTTCAAAGCGAAGGCCGTCGTGGTTTGCACCGGCGGTTTGGGTCGCGCGTATGCGGTGACCAGCAATTCATGGGAAGGCACCGGCGACGGTGTTTCGCTCGCGTATCACGCGGGTGCGGAATTGCTCGACATGGAATTCATCCAGTTCCATCCCACAGGCATGATCTGGCCGCCGAGCGTCAAAGGAATTTTGGTCACGGAAAGCGTGCGCGGCGAAGGCGGCGTGTTGCGTAACAAGGACGGCAAGCGTTTCATGTATGACGACATTCCCGACAATTACAAATCGCAGACTTCGACCGACCCCGAAGAAGGCTGGCGTTACACGCAGAACGACAAGAACGCGAAACGTCCGCCGGAACTTTTGACGCGCGATCACGTCGCGCGCTGCATCAACCGCGAAGTGAAGGCTGGTCGCGGCAGCCCGCACGGTGGCGTGTTTCTCGACATCGCGTGGATCAAAGAAAAGATTCCGAATGCCGCCGAGCACATCAAACGGAAAATTCCCTCGATGTATCATCAGTTCATGCAACTGGCGAATCTCGACATCACCAAGGAGCCGATGGAAGTCGGTCCGACCACGCATTACGCGATGGGCGGCGTCCGCGTGAACGGCGACACGCAGGCGACGAATGTTCCCGGTCTGTTCGCAGCGGGCGAGTGTGCCGCCGGTCTCCACGGTGCGAATCGTCTCGGTGGTAATTCACTTTCCGACCTCATCGTCTTCGGCAAACGCGCTGGCGAATACGCGGCGAAATACGCGAAGGAAAATTCCGCCGGAAAAATCAACGACGCGCAAGTCGAGGCGGCTTACAAAGAGGCGGTCGAGCCGTTCGAACGTCCGGCGGGCGGCGGCACTGAAGGGCCTTATCAGGTGCAATACGATTTGCAGAACATGATGCAGGCGAACGTCGGCATCGTGCGTCTCCAGAATGAAATGGAATTTGCCCTCGCGGGCATTGAGAAACTCAAGGCTCGCGCCGCGAAGGTCGCCGTGCAAGGCCACCTCGAATACAACCCCGGCTGGCACACGGCGATTGATTTAAAACATCTGCTGACGATTTCCGAAGCCATCACGCTCTGTTCCATTGATCGCAAAGAAAGTCGCGGCGGACATTTCCGCGAAGATTTTCCGAACAAAGACCCCGAGGCGCAGAAATATAATTCCGTCATTTCCAAGCAGGCGGATGGTTCCATGAAATTGCGCCGCGAACCGATTCCGGCGATGCGGGAAGATTTGAAACAAGTCATCGAGGAGATGAAATGAACAAACAAGTCACATTTAGGATTTGGCGCGGAGACGCGAACGGCGGCAAGTTCGTCGACTACACCACTGAGATCACCGAAGGTCTCGTGGTGCTCGACGTGATCCACAAAATCCAAGCCACGCAGGCGAACGACATGGCGTGCCGCTGGAATTGCAAGGCCGGCAAATGCGGCTCCTGCTCTGCCGAGATCAACGGCATCCCGAAGCTCATGTGCATGACGCGCATGGATACGCTCAACACCGACAAAGTCATCACTGTCGAGCCGATGCGCGCGTTTCCGAGCATCCGCGATCTCGTGACCGATGTGTCGTGGAACTTCCGCGTCAAAACCAAGATCAAGAAGTTCAATCCCCGCAAGCCCGACTGCGAAGACGGCACTTGGCGCATGATGCAGGAAGACGTTGACCGCGTGCAGGAGTTCCGCAAGTGCATCGAATGCTTCCTCTGCCAGGACGTCTGCCACGTTCTGCGCGACCATCACAAGCACGAGGAATTCATCGGCCCGCGCTTTCTGGTTTACACCGCCGCGCTGGAAATGCACCCGCTCGACACTGAAGACCGCTTGGCCGATCTCAAACAGGCGCAGGGCATCGGCTTCTGCAACATCACTAAGTGCTGCACCAAGGTTTGCCCCGAACACATCACCATCACCGACAACGCGATCATCCCATTGAAGGAACGCGTGGTGGACGAATACTACGATCCGCTCGGCTGGCTCTGGAAAAAAATCCGCCCACAGGGCTGAAAACCATTTCTTTTACCAACCAAACCCACGGCTCAAGTCGTGGGTTTTGTCTTGTGGCGGGTCGAACAAACGTCTGGTTGCGCTAGTCGTCAGTTTTGGCGATTCTCCTGTGCAGAATTCTCAAACAGAATTGCAGAACTCGCATGGCGCGAAACGGTGGGAGTTTGGTATTTTGAACGACACACATTTATGAGCAACTATCTGTCTCTCGGGAAATTTTCGTTTGGTATGGGCGACCGTTTTGGGCATCAGGGCAAGGCGCAATTGCGCGCATGCCAACTCGCCACGGAACTCGGCGCACATTTCGTCCCGGTCTGGAATAAATCCAACCGTGAGCACTCTTTCATCGGCACCGAGCCGTCGTCTTTGCGCGCGGAAGCGGATGCGGCGGTGAAGGCGCTCGGCTGGAAAGATTCCTACCATGTGGACGCGGATCACATCCGGCTTGAAACCGTTGATCGTTTTATCACGCCGTCGGATTTTTTCACGATTGATGTCGCGGACAGCATCGGCAAACCCGCCGCCGCTGCGGACGTGAAGGCGTTCGTGGACCGCCATCCGGAACTCATCGGCACGGTTTCCATCCCGCACATTGACCATCCGTTTGCGATTTCGCGCGCGGAAGTTGAGCGTGTGGCCAACAAATTTTTGCTCGCGGTGCAGGACGCGGGAAAAATTTATTCGCACATCGTCGCGGCAAAGGGCGCGGCGAATTTTATCACTGAAGTTTCGATGGACGAAACTGACAGCCCGCAGACCCCGCCGGAATTGCTCATCATCCTTGCCGCGATTGCGGATCAAAAGATTCCGATTCAGACCATCGCGCCGAAGTTCACCGGCCGTTTCAACAAGGGCGTGGATTACGTCGGCGACGTGAAGCAGTTCGAAAAAGAATTCAACGAGGATCTTGCCGTCATCGCGTTTGCGATCAAAAGATACGGACTGCCGCCGTCGCTCAAGTTGAGCGTCCACTCCGGCAGCGACAAGTTTTCCATCTACGAACCGATGCGCAAAGCGCTGGCTAAATTCGGCGCAGGCGTTCACATCAAGACCGCCGGCACCACCTGGCTCGAAGAACTCATCGGCCTAGCCGAAGCGGGCGGCGACGGGCTGGAGATCGCCAAAGAAATTTACGCTTACGCCATTGAGCATGTGGACGAATTCTGCGCGCCTTACGCCAGCGTGATTGACATTAATAAAAAGCAATTGCCAGCCGCGACCGTGGTGAACGGCTGGAGTTCCAAACAGTTCACCGATGCGCTGCGGCACGACCAGAAAAATCCCGGCTACAATCCGAGCTTCCGCCAGTTGCTGCACGTCAGCTTCAAGGTTGCGGCGAAAAAAGGCGACCGCTATCTCAATGCGCTGAAGAAGCACGAGGCCATCGTCGCGCGGAACGTCACGGAAAATCTTTTTGAACGGCACATGAAACCGTTATTGTTAGGAAAATAATTCCATGAAAATCTTTGTCCACGACGACTTTTTGCTGACGACCAAAACGGCGAGTAAGCTCTATCACAAATACGCCGCGGACGAACCGATTTTTGATTATCACTGCCACATTTCTCCGAAAGACATCGCGGAAAATCGGCAGTTCAAAAACTTGTTCGAGGTCTGGCTCGAAGGCGACCATTACAAATGGCGCGCGATGCGCAGCAACGGCGTGGCGGAAAAATTCTGCACCGGCAGCGCGTCGCCCGAGGAAAAATTCAACGCCTGGGCTTCGACCGTGCCGCACACGCTGCGCAATCCGCTGTATCACTGGACGCATCTTGAACTGAAGCGATACTTCGGCATATCCGAATTGTTGAGCGAAAAAACCGCCAGCAAAATTTGGCGGCAGGCCAACGAAAAGCTCGCCACGCCGCAGTTCACCACGCAGGGCATCCTAAAAAAAATGAAGGTCAAGGTCGTCTGCACCACGGACGATCCGGTGGATGACCTCGGTCATCATCGCGCGTTTGCGAAGTCTGGTCATCCGACGAGGATGTTGCCGGCATTCCGCCCCGACAAGGCGCTCACGGTGAACTCGCCCGCCGGTTTCAACCAGTGGGTCGAGCAGCTTGCCGCCGCCGCCAACGTGGATATCAACAGCTTTGGTTCGTTTGTCAGCGCGCTGGAAAAACGCCATGAATATTTCCATTCGCAAGGCTGTCGCTTGTCTGATCACGGCATGAACCACTGTTTCGCGGATTTTTGTTCCGAAAAAGTTGCGGCCGGAATTTTTGACAAGGCGCGCAAGGGCGAAGCGGTTTCAACGCTGGAACACTCGCAGTTCGCGTCGTTTATGATGCTGTTCTTTGGCCACCTCGACGCGAAGCGCGGCTGGACGAAACAGCTTCACCTCGGCGCATTGCGCAACAATAACGACCGCCTGCTCAAGCAGCTCGGCCCCGACACGGGCTTTGATTCCATTGGCGATTTTCCGCAGGCGGTCACCCTCTCGGCTTACTTGAACAAGCTCGATTCGGAAAATAAACTGCCGAAGACGGTCATCTACAATTTAAATCCGGCGGACAATTACGTCTTTGCCACGATGATTGGAAATTTTCAGGACGGCACGATTCCCGGCAAAATCCAATACGGCTCTGGCTGGTGGTTTCTGGATCAGAAAGAAGGCATGGAATGGCAGATCAATGCGCTGTCCAACCTCGGTCTGCTCTCACGTTTCATCGGCATGATCACCGACTCGCGCAGTTTCATGAGCTATCCACGCCACGAGTATTTCCGCCGCACGCTTTGCAATCTCATCGGCAAAGACATCGAATCCGGCGCGATTCCCAATGACGAAAAACTTGTCGGCCCGATGATCAAGAACATCTGCTACACGAACGCAAAAGAATACATGGCGTTTCCGGGCGTGAAGTAAAATTGAACTCCTGATTTCGCACGAATAACCGGCAGCCTCCGTTGCCGGTTTATTTCTTCTTCAATTCCGCCTTGGTCTGCGCTTGGAGGTCGTCGAGCTCCGGCTGTAATTCCAGCTTCACCTTTTTTTCCATGCGGTCAATGAAGAGAATTCCATTCAGGTGATCCGTCTCGTGCTGCACGGCGCGCGCCAGCAGGCCGCCGCAGCGGAAGGAAATTGCCTTGCCCTCGGCATCGAGCGCGGTCACGTCCACGGCCTCGGCGCGGGAAATTTCCGCGTAGATTTCGGGAAAGCTCAAGCAGCCCTCACTGCCCTTCACCGGATCGCCGGCGCTGGTTACTTCCGGGTTGATGAGCACCAGCGGCATGAGGTCGTTCACATCCGTCGCGCGCCCGCCGACCTCTGCCCAGGACGGCCGATCCTTGACCTCGCGCACATCAATCACCGTGAGCTGTTTTGCCACGCCAACCTGCTGCGCGGCGAGGCCCACGCCATGGTTTTCATTCATCGTCTCGAACATGTCAGCGATGAGCTTTTTGACTTCGGGCGTGACGCTTTCAATCTTCGCGCCTTTCTGCCGGAGGACGGGGGAACCGTATTTGACGACGGGTAAAATCATGGGTGTGACTGGTGATGAGTAAATGTCAGTCGGCGTTGACGCCTAAAATTTCCAGCACGCGTTGCAATTCATCATCGCTGAAAAATGAAATCTCCACCGCGCCTTTTCCCTGAGAGTATTTCAGGTGAACTTTAGTTCCAAACTTCTCGCGCAAATTTTGCTCGAGCCGGCCGATATTGGCATCAATCGGCACGATAGCCTTGGATTTGCCGCCGCTGCCGGGAGATTTTGCGCCGCGCGCTTGCAGTTTGGTGATCAGGCCTTCCGTCTGCCGCACATTCAGGCCATCCTTGATGATGCGTTCGGCGGCCAGCGCCTGCAATTCACCGTCCGCGAGGCCGAGAATCACTTTTGCATGGCCGACGGAAATCCGGCCTTCGCGCAGAAAACTTTGCACCTGCGCCGGCAGTTTCAGCAGTCGCGTGGCGTTGGCCACCGCCGCGCGGCTCTTACCGACCTTTTTGGCGATGTCTTCCTGCGTGAGTTGAAATTGTTCCGCGAGCTGCGCGTAACCGAGCGCTTCTTCCAGCGCGTTCAGGTTCTCGCGCTGCAAATTTTCGATGAGCGCCAGTTCCAGCACCGAGCGGTCGTCCGCCTCGCGCACGATGACGGGAACATCCGGCAAATTCAGCAGTTGCGATGCGCGCCAGCGGCGTTCGCCGGCGATCAGTTCAAAAAATCCATCGCGTTCACGCACGATGAGCGGCTGCACGATGCCTTGTTCGCGGATGGAATCGGCCAGTTCCTTGAGCGCTTCCGGGGCAAATTCCTTGCGTGGCTGCATCGCCGTGGCGCGAATCTTGTTCAGCGGCACGCGCTGGACGCGGTCGCGCGCATCGGGCAGGGGAGCCGGCGCGACAGGGGCAACGGCGGGCAACGGCGCTGCGGGCGCAGCCGACGCTGGGCTTCCCGCCAGCAGCGCACCCAGACCGCGTCCCAATGCAGGTTTTGACATGAAATCAGAGTGCCGACGCCGCGTTGCAAAGTCAATTTCTGTCATGGCAGGCGCAATGTTCTTGCATCATCCAGCCGTCCGGTTCAATGTTCAAACGTCCCCGCCAAAAACAGCCAGTGTTTGACAATATGAAAAACTCGATCCGAAATTTTGCTCCGTTGCTTGTCGTCGTCGCTATTCTTGCCGGTTGTGCCACGACCGCCGCCAAGTGGGAGTATCGCACCCGCACCACCGACAGTCCCAAGGGCAAAGCTGTGTTGGATGAATATGGCCAGGGCGGTTGGGAATTGGTAAGCTATACTAGCCGGCCCAAAGATGCGACCGGAACAAATTTCGTCTATCAATACGTCTTCAAACGTCCGAAGAAATGAGGTTTGATTGAAAATAAAAAACGGCGCGGTAACCAGCCGCGCCGTTTTCGTTTGCCAAAGGCCCGAACCCAACCTGTTTACCGGAATTTTCATCCCGGTTCTGCATGAGTTATCGTCCGATGTGGACGGGGCTTTAGTTTTCATCGCGCGCTGCTAAAATTTTTTCGTGAACAAACACGAGCGCATCGCCGAACTCGCCAAAACTTTCGCCACCGCCGGCGTGGATCCGCGTTATTCCGGCTATTTTGCGCTGTTCAACCAGCAAAAATTTTACGAGGCGCACGACATCTTGGAAGACCTTTGGCTGCCGGATCGCAAGGGCGTGAACGGCGATTTTTACAAAGGACTCATCCAACTCGCCGGCGCGTTCGTGCATCTGCAAAAAAATCGTCTCCGCCCGTCTGCCGCGCTGTTCAAGCTCGCGCAGGCCAATTTGGAAAAATATTCCTCGCCGCACGAAAAACTGAACCTCGGTGCCGTTCAAGAGCTGATTGCCGGTTGGCTCTGGCGATTGGAGAAAGACGAGTTCACCATCAACCCGTTGACCAACGCCATGACGCCGCAGTTGGCGCTGCAGAAATGATTTTGCCATGAACCAGAAACACATTGTCATCGCCGGCGGCAGCGGCTTCATTGGCACGGCGCTGGCGCGGGAGTTTGTTCGGCGCGGATTTGAAGTTGTGGTGTTGACGCGCTCGCCGCGTTCACGGACAGACGGTGTTCGTGAAGTCGCGTGGGACAGTGAGACTGCTGGCGTTTGGGCAAGCGAATTGTCTGGTGCGGAGGCCGTCATCAACTTGACCGGCAAAAATATCAACTGCCCGCACACGCCGGAAAATCTGCGCGGCATCACGGCGTCGCGGGTGAATTCCGTCAACGCCGTCGCCGCGGCGATTCAAAAATGCGCCACGCCGCCGCGCGTCTGGGTGCAGGCCAGCGCCACCGGTTTTTACGGCGACACCGCCGCCACGCTTTGCGACGAGTCTGCGCTGAACGGCGGCGATGCGCTCTCGAAAATTTGCCGCGATTGGGAAACGGCTTTCAACGCCGTGAATTTACCAGCCACCCGCAAGGTCACGTTGCGCATCGGTTTTGTGCTGGGGCGCGAAAGCGGCGCGCTGCCGGTGCTGGCGCGGCTCACGAAATTGTTTCTCGGTGGCGCGGTGGGCAGCGGAAAACAATACATCAGTTGGATTCACCTCGCGGATTTGGTGCAGATGTTTGTAACTGCCGTGGAGAATAAAAATCTTTCTGGCACGTTCAACGCCGTCGCGCCGAACGCCGTGACGAACGCGGAATTCATGCGCGAACTGCGCTGCGCGCTGCATCGCCCGTGGAGTCCGCCCGCGCCGGCGTTCGCGGTGAAACTGGGCGCGCGGTTGATGGGCAGCGAGCCGTCGCTGGCGCTGGTGAGCCAGCGGTGCGCGCCGAAACGATGGGTGGCGGCTGGCTTTCAATTTCAGTTCCCGCAACTAACACCTGCCTTGAAAGACTTGGTGGGGAAATTTTAATTAACCGCGAACGACGCGAATCATGCGAAAGCAGAAAAAATTGGTCCGGTATTTATTTCGTGTATTTAGCGTGGTTCGCGGTTCCAGTTTGAAATGATGAAAACCATCGCCATCATCGGCGCGTCCGCCGACCGCAGTAAATTTGGGAACATCGCCGTGCGCGCGTTCGTGCGGCAGGGCTGGACGGTTTATCCCGTGAACCAAAAAGAAACGCACGTCGAAGGTTTGCCCGCGTTCAAGCGCCTTGCGGAAGTTCCCGTGCGCCCGAACCTCATCAGCGTGTATCTGCCGCCGCCGGTGTTGCTGAAGGTGTTGTCGGACATCGCCGCGCGCGGTTGCGACGAACTGTGGCTGAATCCGGGAACGGAATCCGCCACGGTTTTGGCCGAGGCGGAACGGCTGGGGCTGAACGTGATTCAAGCGTGCAGCATCGTGGGCATCGGACTTTCGCCGTCGGAGGTTTGAATGAAGCGCAAAGCAATCTTCGCGTCCAATTTTCAAATCAGCGCCTCGGCCAGCACTTCGGCCATGTGTTTGGTGCGGACGGTGGCGAGGTGTTGCACCTGATGCCGGCAACTGGTGCCGGACAAAACAAACGTCGTGCCGTAGGGCTGGTGCTTGATTTGTTCGATGAGCGGCTCGGCGATTTTCAGTGAGAGTTCGTATTTGTCCGCCTTCATGCCGAAGGAGCCGGCCATGCCGCAGCAGCCGGTTTCCAGCAGCGTCACGGTGCGGTTCGGCAGGCGCGCGGCGAGTTGCAAGGCGTGTTTGGTGTTGGTCAACGCCTTCGCGTGGCAGTGCGCGTGGATGGCCACGCGCCCATGCTCGTGGTCGAACTGCAAGGCCTTGGGTTCCTGCCGCAATAAATTTTCCACGAAGTCTTCAAACAGAAAACAGCGCGCGGCGATGTCCGCCGCACCGGGCAATTTTATTTCGGCGTAATCTTCCTTGAACATGGAGTAGCAGGACGGCTCCAGAAAAATGATCGGCGCGTCGTCGTTCGCGAGCAGCGCGAGGTTGTGCGCGCCGAGTCTTTGCGCCTCGTCGAGGTTGCCGACGCTGAACGCGGGGCGGCCGCAGCACTTGCGTTTTTCGGCGAGCGCCACGTAGAAGCCGGCGGCCTCCAGCACTTTCACGGCGGCATGGCCGATGTTTGGTTCGTGGTAGCGCACAAACGTGTCGTCCCAGAGAATCACCCGCCCGCGCAGGCCGCTGGTGTCGTGGCCGCGCTTGGCATACCACTTGTCAAAACGTTCGTGGGCGAATTCCGGCGTGGGCCGTTCGCCGGAGAAGCCAAAAACTTTTCCAAAAACGTGCCGCAGGGCATGGGAGCGGAACATGAAATTCGTCAGGCTGGGAAATTTTGTCCCGACGCGCCCGAGCAAATCCACCGCGCTCACCAGTTTTTGCTGGGCGGAAAGTCCCGTCAACTTCGTGCGCGCGTGCAGCAGTTCGGCCTTGAGCAGGCTCATGTTCACGTTGGACGGACATTCGTGCGTGCAGGCGCGGCAACTCAAGCAGTTGGACAGTGCGTAATCCAATTCCTCCGCGAGCAGCGGATTTTCCAAATCGGAACCGCGCAGTTCCAGTGCGGCGCGGATGAGGTTCGCCCGACCGCGCGTGGACATGCCTTCCTCGCCGGTCGCGAAGTAAGTCGGACACATCGTCGGCGGGTCTTTGCGGCAGCCGCCGCAGCCGTTGCACTGTTCGAGGTTGGCGACGAACGATTCATCGCGCGCCGCAAACGCAAGGTGCGGCTCGAAGGGCAGGGCGATGCGTTTGTCCGCGCCCATGCGGAGGTGGGAATCGATCTTGTAGCGGCCGTCGCCGATGATTTTGCCGGGATTGAAAATGTTGTTCGGGTCAAACGACGCCTTGATCTCGCGCATGACGCGAAAAATTTCCGGGCCGACGAGTCCGCGCAAATATTCCGTGCGCGCAATGCCCACGCCGTGTTCCGCCGCGAGCGAGCCTTTGAACTGCGCGACGAGCGCGGCGGTTTCATCCGCGATCTGCCGATATTTTTGCAGGTCGCTCGCGTCGTGCATGTCGAGCACGGGACGCACATGGAGCAAGCCCGCCGCCGCGTGGCCGTAAAACGAGCCGGTCACGCCGATGCTCGCAAAAATTTTCTGCAGGCCGGCAACATACGCGGGCAAATCCTGCGGGCGCACCGCCGCGTCCTCGATGAAGCAGGCGGGCTTGGCGTCGCCCTTGCAGCTCGTGAGCAGTGAGAGGCCCGCCTTGCGCATGGCCCAGACGTGGGCGGCTTCGTTGGCGTTTTTCAGGATCAACTGGCGTCGGCCGAGCTTGCGTTTGGACATTTGCGCGAGCTTGTCTTTTGCGCCGTGAAAAAATTCGACGATGAGGATGGATTCGCACGGTTGCGCGTCGAGGTCGAGCAACGCGCGCACGGCTTGGAAATCTTTCTGCCCGCGCGTCTGGTCAAAGAGCGGCGCGTCCACGTGTTCAATGGCGGCGGGCTGCAAATCCAGCAACGCTTCCGTCGCCTGCATCGCCTCGGCCACGGACGCGAAGAAAATCAAGCCCACGCCGCGTTCCTCGGGAATCGGCACGACGTTGAGTTCCGCCGAAAAGATTCCGCATAACGTCCCTTCGCTGCCGCAGATGATGGGAATGAGATTGCCCGGGTGCTCGATGGCGCGGGCGAGGCCGTAGCCGTGCCAGCGTTTCAACAGGCCGGCGGGAAAACGTTCGGCAATTTCCAGCGAGTTGAGCGCGAGCAGGTCTTCCAAAATTTGCCGCTGATGATGCAGCGTTTCGAGATGCGAGCCGACGCGGGTGATCTTGCCGTCGCACATCACGATTTCGATTTCGTTTACGTGCATGGCGGTCGTGCCATAGACCGGCGTGTGCGCGCCGGAAGAATCGTTAGCGATCATCCCGCCGAGCGTGGCGCGCGAACTCGTCGCCACGTCGGGGCCAAAGCAAAAACCTTCCGCGCGAAGAAAATTATTCAGTTGATCCAGCACCACGCCCGCGCCGACGCGCACGGTGCGGCGGTCTTTGTCGAAGTCCCAAATCTGCCGGTTGTGCCGCGCGAAATCGATGATGAGGCCGTCGCCAATCGCGCCGCCGCTCAAGCCGGTTCCCGCGCCGCGCGGCGTGATGGGCAATCCGCTCGTCAGCGCGGCTTGAATGACGGACGCGGCTTGCTTCGCAGATTTAGGAAAGGCCACCGCGCCGGGAATAATTTGATACGGCGAAGCGTCTGTCGCATAAAGCTGGCGCGTTTGGTTGTCAAACGCGGCCTCGCAGTCTGCGGCCGTCAGCGCCGCCATCTGTTGCGTGGAAAGCACGGACACAAGCTATCGGCGCAGCGGGTGGATGACAATTTGATTAAATTGTCTTTATGGCTAGTGGCTCGAACGGGCAGTTGACGGCGTGGTAATTTGGTTGGAGAAAGAATTACCAAAATCCGAGTTGCGATGTCATGGCTGTCGGCGTAACAATGAATTGTTCAAAGAAATTTTTTTGGAAAAACATGAAGCGCTTGTCCAGTTCAGTTCAAGGTCCAAATTATGCAAAATACCTTGATGAGATTAACGGTGCTATGCACTTTTTATCCATAAGCAATAATTGCACTTCAGACTATCAATTAAATTATTTCACACTTACCAATTGGCCAACAATGAGATAAATATATGAAACAAATTTTTACGGCATTTTTTTTCTTTCTTAAAATCAGCCTGTTTGCCCAAGGCTATATTGTTACTGATGGTGTAAAATATTTGGGTTGCACTTCGCCAGGATATGGGATTTCTGTTTCTCGTAACCCTACAAATAGTTCTATAACTACTGGGTTTTCTTTGGATCCAAGAGGGGTTTCCCCGCCAGATGGTGATTATACAAATCTCTTTAGGTTCGACCCGATTGTTGATGTAGGGGTTCGAGTTTTCTTTGTAGATGCAAATCAAACCATAACAACAAATCTACTTCTTTCAGGTGCTTTGACAGAATTGAAATTTTCGTTCACTTCAAATTACACACTAAATTCTGGGACTCCGTTTTACTTGGCGTTTTATACTGGAAATGTAAACTTTGCTCCGCCGAATGGTATTTATAATAATCCGATGTTTGGCTGGGTGGAGTTGGTCAACAATCAGGGGGTAATTCAAATGCTCGACAGCGCAATGGAATACGGCGGTGCAGGCATCATTGCTGGAACGCAAAACATTATTCCTGTTCCTGAACCAAATCAGTTTGTGTTAGTCACACTTGGAGTCTTGCTCGTTTGCTGGCACTCCCACAAAAAACCCAACAGGGCTAGAACGGGGAGGCTAGACAAGCGAGTTTTGATGTGCAACCACAAGCTATCGGCGCAGCGGGTGGATGACAATTTGATTAAATCATTTCGGCGCGCTTGGCGCGATGGCAGGGACATCGCGCTGCGATGTCCCCGCCCGCAGCGAAGCGCAGGGCGGAACGAACGTGGTAAGCCACACGTTTCGGCCATTTGTTCCGTCGCCTGACGCTGCGCTCGGCGACGGGGACGGCGCAGCGCGCCTTCCCTACCAACGCTTACCTGCGCGGCAATTTACCACTTCCCGAAAACATTTTTTAAAAATTCCTGTCCGGTTTTTCCGCAAACGGGCATTTAATAGGTGAATGTCAGACGACCTCACGCTTCTGCGCGACTACGCCACGCGGAATTCCGAAGCCGCCTTCGCCGAACTTGTTTCGCGGCGCGTGGGCTTCGTGTATGCGGCGGCGTTGCGGCAGGTGCGCGACCCGCATCTCGCAGAGGAAATCACACAGGCTGTCTTCATCATCCTCGCGCAAAAGGCCGGGAAGATTTCCGACCAGACCATTCTCGCCGGCTGGCTCTTCAAGACCACGCGCTACGCCGCCATCGCCCAGACGCGTGAACTGGCGAAACGATACGCACGGCTGGCCACCATTGAAAAGGAGCTGCAAATGCAAAGTGAAAATTCCGCCGCTGCGCCCGACCCGCTCTGGGAAAAAATGTCGCCGCTGCTCGACGACGCGCTCGCGACGCTCGGCGAAACCGACCGGCAAGCCGTGCTGCTGCGCTTCTTTGAAAACAAATCCCTCGCCGAAGTCGGCCGCGCCTTGGGAACCGGCGAAGACACTGCGCGCAAACGCGTGAGCCGCGCGCTGGAAAGGCTGCACAAAGTTTTCAACCGGCGCGGCGTGAGTTCCACCACGATGATTCTGGCCGGAATCCTGACGGCCAATTCCGTCCACGCCGCGCCCCCCGCGCTGGCGCAGTCCGTGACTGCCGTGGCGCTGGCCAAAGGCGCGGCAGCCAGCGGTTCAACTTTAACCCTCATCAAAGGAGCATTGAAAATTATGGCATGGACAAAGGCGAAAATGGCGGTCGCAGTCGGTGTGGCAACAGTTTTGGCCGTTGGAACAACGGCGGTGGCAATCGAAGATGTTTTTAAGCATCTCGACACTGATCCAAACAGCGGTAGCAAATTGGAAAGCGTTTCGCCAACTTTGGTGATTCGCCCGACCCAATACCCGACGAATGGCGTTGGATTTCAAAACCCAAGCGGTAAAAGCATTGCTGTGAACTCTTCAATTACAGAAATGATTCGACGAGCTTACGGACTCACGACATCGGTGCGAATGATTCTGCCGAAGGATTTGCCTCAAGGCCAATTTGATTATTTGAATACCCTTGCCGACCACCAAAGAGATGCGTTGCGCGCAGAACTCAAAAAACAATTTGGACTGGTTGCTCATACCGAAACTCGTGAAGCCGATGTGATGCGACTACAAGTGAAAGATGCGGAAAAATTAAAATCTCATCTGGTGCAAAATGACAAGCCAGGAAATTTCGGGACTTTCAAAATGTCACGCGGCAAACCAAACGACTCGATCACTGGCTTTGAAAGTATGCAACTGGCGGAGTTACTTGAAACCATTTTTCAGAAACCAGTTTTTGATCAAACTGGAACGGATTCGTTTTACGAGTGGAAAAGCAAAGCTGAAATGAATCCGGGGACAAAGGGGAAAAGTCGTGAAGATGTTTGGCGCAGCATCACTGACCAACTCGGCCTCGAACTCGTGCCGAGCCACGAACCCATCGAGATGCTGGTGGTGGAGAAAGTGAAGTAGGTCGTTGGCATTCGCACCCGCGTGTCTTGGACTGCGGCGGGAAGCGCAGCGCCACGCCGCTTTCGCCCGCACGAAGGTCATTCAAAATCCGTAAATTTTCCGTCCGTGCGAGAGCGGTGTCGCCGCTCCCGCTCTGCCACCGCACTCCATGACGCGCCGCGAATTCTATCCTGCCTTGCTTGACCAACTCGGCCGCGTGCGCTCCCCAGGCCAAATCGAGCCCGGCAATTTTTTTCTATGGTCAGGGTATGGTCAACGTGCCGCAATCCTGACCGCTGTCGCCGCCATAGTTATTGGAGTCGCCGTCGTGCGCGAGGTAATACAAATGGTAGGTGTGACCGCTGCGTAGCGGCAGTCCGAAGTTGTCCACGAGGCTGGAGACGGCCCAGCGGATTTCGGCGCTATAACCCTGGTTGTTCAGGCCGGCGGGAACGGGATCGCTGCCGGCACCGAGGCTCCAATTATTTTTTGCGGGGTTGGCGGCATCCGGCGTGACGGTGAACATGGTGGTCGTGGTGGTTTTATCCACGTTGACGACGGCGCTTTTCCAAGTGCCAAAAATGGCGGTGGGCGGCTGGGGCTTGCCGCCATACTGCCAGTCGCCGGCGTTGGGATTGGCGGGGTTGGTGGTGATGTCGGTGACGAACATGGCGGGGAACATTGGCCGTCCGTTTAAGTCAATGCTGCCCTGGGCGACGGTGGCTCCGATAGCCGGGTTCGTGGCGCCGGCGGGACTGGAATTCAAGGCGGTGATTGCGTAGTTGTTCGTGGTTTTGATGGTGACATTCCCGCTCTTGGTCTTGGTAATCACCTGACGAACGCCCAAGGTGACGGGCGTTTGGTCGTTGTAAAAGACCGCGATCTGGTTCGGCACGCAGTTGGAAACGGACGTGAACAGGTTGGTGACAAACATGGACGATTCGTTGAAAGCAATGCCGGTGAGCGAATTGGTGAAGGCCCCGGTGGTGAACGGGTAGGGCGGGGTGCAGTTGCCGAGCGAGCCGCAGGGTTGCGCGGGGTAGGCGACGATTACCGTGCGAGTGGCCGTGGCACTGTTGCTGGAAAGATCGGTGGCGCTGTAAGTGAGCGTGTAAGTGCCGGGGACATTGGTGTTGACGCTGCCGGTGGAGTTGACGCTAACGTTGCCGGCGCAGTTATCAATGGCGACAGCTCCGGGATTGGTGAAGTTGCTGTTGAAGGCAACCGTCATCGGATTGGAGCCGTTGAGGCTGATGACGGGGGCAATGGTGTCTTTGATGATGACCGTCTGGTTGGCGGCCGTGCTGTTGCCGTTACCATCGTTAAAATTCCAATGCACGGTGAAAGTTCCTTGCGTGTTGTAAGTCAGCAGATTCGTCGTCGTGCCGGTCACGCTGCCCGCGCAAGCATCGGTCGTCGTTGGTGCAGAAACCGTGACGGAGCATTGAGCAGTAATATTCGTCAGCACAGGGACAATGGGCGGAGTTGTATCTTTCACAAGCACGGTGCGCGTGGCCGTAGCTTGGTTGCTCGAAGAATCAACTGCGGTAAAAGTCAGCGTGTAAGTGCCGGGGGCATTGGGGTTGACGTTGCCGCTGGTTTTGACGGCGACGCTGCCCGCACAGTTGTCGTTGGCGGATGCGCCGGGATCGGTGAACGTGCCGTGACATTCAACCGTCACCGGATTGGAACCGTTTAGTGTGAGGACGGGAGCGATGGTGTCTTTGATGATGACCGTTTGGTTGGCGGTGCTGCTGTTGCCGTTGCCGTCGTTAAAATTCCAATGGACGGTGAAAGTTCCTGGCGTGTTATAGGTCAACGAATCGGTGGTCGTGCCGGCAGCTGAACCCGCGCAAGCATCGGTGGTGGTCGGCGCAGAAACGGTGGCGGAACATTGGCCGGTGACCGTGGCGAGTGCGGGGATGATTGGCGCGGTGGTGTCTTTCACAAGCACGGTGCGCGTGGCCGTAGCTTGGTTGCTCGAAGAATCAACTGTGGTATAAGTCAGCGTATAAGTGCCGGGAACATTGGCGTTCACGCTGCCGCTGGTGGTGACGGCGACGCTGCCCGCGCAGTTGTCATTGGCGGATGCGCCGGGATCGGTGAATGTGTCGTGACATTCAACCGTCATCGGATTGGAACCGTTGAGCGTGATGACGGGAGCCGTGGTGTCTTTGATGATGACTGTCTGGTTGGCGGCAGTGCTGTTGCCATTGCCGTCGTTAAAATTCCAATGGACGGTGAACGTGCCTTGCGTATTGTAGGTCAGCAGATTCGTAGTCGTGCCGGTCACGCTGCCAGCGCAAGCATCGGTGGTGGTCGGAATAGAAATGGTGGCGGAACATTGGCCGGTAACGGTGGCGAGCGTGGGGATGTTTGGTGCGGTGGTGTCTTTCACGAGCACCGTGCGAGTGACCGCAGCGGTGTTGGTGGAAGCATCGGTGGCGCTGTAAGTGAGGGTGTAAGTGCCGGGCGCGTTGGAATTGACGCTGCCGGTGGTGGTGACGGCGACGCTGCCGGCACAGTTGTCGTTGGCGGTTGCGCCGGGGTCGGTGAACGTGCCGTGACATTCAACGGTCATCGGATTGGACCCGTTGAGCGTGATGACGGGAGTCGTAGTGTCAATCACAGTCACGGTGGCACTGGAAACACTGGATGCTCCGTGCGAATCGGTGACGGTCAGGGTCACGGTTGTGGTGCCGATGGGATATGGCCCGGCGGGAGTTTGTGCGAGGGTGATGGCGTCTCCGCTGTCGGCATCAAAGGAACCATCGTTAATGGACGCAGTGGCGGTGCAAGTATTGTCGGCGACTACGGTAACATTTTTTGTTTTGGCCGTCGGTGGAATGTCTTTTGCATTGGGCACTGACACAAAAAAACCGTCATCCTCAACTTCTCCGAAGGTGGTGGCATCGCCAACGATTTGTCCGAATGAATTGATCATGTAGGCGGCACTGTAACCGCCGCCAAAGGTGCCGAGGTCTTGCATTCCGTTGGTGGCGTCCCAAATAAAAGCGTGGTCTTCCAGTTCCCCGGCGATGGTCGAATCGCCAACCACTTGGCCGCTGGCGTTGAGGGCAACGGCATTGGCGTAGTTGCCGCCTAACGTGCCCAAATCACGAATGCCGTTGGCGGCATCCCAAATAAAAGCGTGATTCAGTTCATTCGTCGTCGTGGCATCGCCAACCACTTGGCCGGCATCATTGATCGCGTAAGGCAGACTGTTGCTGCCACCCAGCGTGAGGCAGCGCATGCCGTGCGATGAATCCCAAACGTAAGCCCGCAACGGCGAATCGCCGGTTTTAGATGACAGACCAATCACCTGACCGGATGAATTGATGGCGACGGGTTGATTATAAGTGCCGCCCAGCGTTCCGAGATCGCGAATGCCGTTGCTGGCATCCCAAATGAAAGCGTGATTTTCACCGGTTGCTGTCATCGAAGATCCAATGGCTTGACCGGCTTCGTTCAGCGCGACAACGTAATTGATTCCACCGCCTAGATTTCCCAAATCCTGAATTCCGTGAACGGGCATCCCAAACGAACGCGTGTTGCACGGCATATTGCACGCTCGATGAGTAGCCAAGAACCTGACCGGATGAGTTGATTGCCAAAGCATAGCTCAAGCAATCGCTGCCCAAAGTGCCGAGATCGCGCATGCCGCCGGTTGCATCCCAGATGAAGGCGTGACTTTTGCCGTTCGCCAAAGTTGTGTCGCCGACAATCTGGCCGGCACCATTGATGGCCACCGCGTTGGCATCCGTCCCGCCCAGCGTGCCGAGATCGCGCAGCCCGTTCGTGGCATCCCAAACAAACGCATGACTAAAACCATTCGTGGTCGAAGCATCCCCGATGATCTGGCCGGTCGCACTCAAAGCGGTGGCGGTGATATTGCTGCCACCCAGCGTGCCGATGTCGCGAATTCCGTGGCTCAAATCCCAAATGAAAATGCGTGTCAGATTGTCCGCCGTGCCGGACAGGCAAACAATTTGCCCCGCCTCATTCAACGCCAGCGGGCTGCTGTATCCGCCGCCAAGATTTCCCAAATCAGTAAACGGTGGCAAGCTGGCCAACATCACAGACGGAGTCATGAATGCGAGCGCCATGGCCATGGCCAATACACCGCCGCAGATGGTTCGCAGCAGAGTCGCCATCGGCGGAAACCAATTCGCATGTCGGTAAAAAGTCATGGCTGTTTTCATAAAAATTAATTACCTACCCCGTAGGCTATCAGTTTGATTGGGGCATTGAAGCAATAAAAGAGCCAATAATTGCAAGGCAAACGTATTGTGCTGTCGGCTGGCCGCGTGGCTAAAAACGTTGTTAATAGCCATTTTTGAGCCTGCATCCAGATAAACTCAAAGTCAAAAAATCGCGTTCAAGGGCTGCCTGCTTTCAAAGTGTAAAATGAACCAGAAACTTTGACAGTTTTGCGGAAAATGGCGGGAATGCGTTTCGTCAACCATACTCAGGTTCTTTGCCAAGCTATCGGCGTGACAGGCGGTTGACAATTTCATTAAATCATCCCCCATGAGCGATACATCAAGGGAACGTTCGGAAGATTTTTTGAAGATAGCCGGCCAGTTCAAGCTGGGCGCACTCGTCACCGAGCAATCGCATCCGGTCACGGCCAATTTGAGCAGCGTGGCGCGCCGCGACATCGCCGCCGCGCTGGATCTGCTGTTCCAGGCGGATGATGACGTGGTGAAAAAATTCCGCGAGTTTGCCGCGTCCGGTCGCGCGGAAAAAATCGCGGCGACGGTGCTGGCAGCGGTGAAAAACGGCGGCCGGATTTTTTTCACCGGCTGCGGCTCGACGGGACGTTTGAGCATCCAACTGGATTCTATCTGGCGCGATTTCTGGCAGAAAAAAAACGAGCATCAGAAAAAGAAAAACCTGCCGGTGCCCGCCACGGATGATTTTGAAGACCGCACGTTTAGCGTGATGGCCGGCGGCGATTACGCGCTCATCAAGTCGGTCGAAGGCTTCGAAGATTTCACCAAATTCGGCGAGAAGCAGATCAATGACCTCGGCGTGTCGGCTAAGGATGTGGTGTTCGCCATCACCGAGGGCGGCGAGACGTCGTTCGTCATCGGCACGGCGTGGGCGGGCGTGACGGCAGGCGCAAAAGTTTATTTCGTTTACAACAATCCCGACGAGATTTTGTGTGAACATGTCCAACGCAGTCGTGAAATCATTCAGGATACGCGCATTGAAAAAATAAATCTCACGACCGGGCCGATGGCTATCACCGGTTCCACGCGGATGCAGGCGACGTCCATCCAGCTCTGCGTGATGACGACGATTCTGGAAATCGTCTGCCGTGAACTCATTGGCACGAGCGCGAAAAATGTGGCGACGGAATTTCTAGGCGCGCTGGAGGAGGGACACGCCACGCTGCGTTCGCCGGAATTCTTGGCGCAACTGGCGAAGCTCGTGGCGCTGGAGGAAAAAGTTTATCGCGCCGGTTTCCAAAATAATTATCACGCAAACCATCTGGGCATTGACGTGCTGACGGACACGACCGAGCGTTCGCCGACGTATTGCACGCCGCCGTTCCGCAAGTTTGACGATGCCAAGGCTGCCGAATCCTGGGCGTATCTGTTTGTGCCGAACGACTGGACGGACAGTGCCTGGAAAAATATTTTGAAACGCAAGCCGCGCTGCGTGGAATGGGACCGCGAAGAAGTGATGCTGCTGGTCGGTGAGGAAAAACTTGAACGCACGCTGGAGATCATTGCCAAGATCAGCTCCACGGAATTGACGCGGTTCAAGGTCGGCATCAACGGCCTGCGCTACCGTCAGCAGGGCGTGGGCGACAGCGCAGTGGCGATCATTTCTCGTAAAGACGACGCGGAACCGCTGGTGAAACAATTGGAGAAAGCCGTCGCCGCCAAATCAAAAGCCGGCCAGATTTATTTTGGCCACAAGGCAACGGCGGCGAGTGCGGCGCAAATTGAGCAGCGGATTCCCGGCTGCGTCTCGGTGTTCGTGCCGTTGCCGGAAAAACTTTTCCTGCTCGACGGGGTGACGCGCGTGATCGTAAAGCTGGTGATGAATGCGCTGTCCACTTGCACGATGGTCCGCCTCGGCCGTGTGCTGGGCAACTTCATGGTGTGGGTTGTGCCAAGCAATTTGAAACTGATTGACCGCGCCACGCGCTACATCAACAAGCTCACCGGGCTGGAATACGAGGCCGCGAACGAACTGCTGTTTGAGATCATCGAATACGTCGAGCCGCGCATGAAAAGCGACCAGGCGTATCCGCCGGTCGTGGGCATGGCTGTGCTGCGGGCGCGGGAAAGCGTGTCCAACCCGGAAGCCGAGCGGCGGCTCAAGGACAATCCGCTGCACTGAACTTTAACGCAGCTTGCGAAACGCGTCCGGCGAAATGCCAAAGGCGGATTTGAAGACGCGCGAGAAGTGGAAAGGATTCGCAAAGCCGAGGTCGGCGGCGACGTTTTTCACCAGCGCGCCCGGGCGTTGCAACTGCCCGGCGGCTTCGTTCATTTTCAAGCGTGTCAAGAATAGGTAGGGCGACTGGTGGTCGTAGCGCTGGAACAGTCGGCATAGATACGCCGTGTCCAGATGACATTCCTGCGCGACCTGCTCCAACGTGCGCAGCTTTTGAAAATGGTCCTGCATGAATTGCCGGCTGGCCTGGTAGGCGGCGAACGCGGCGGAATCCTCGCTCTGCAACGGCGCGCGCGACTCCAGCAACTTAACGCCCAGGCAGCCGAGCAACTGGCGGCACAACTCCGGCGTGTGCCGGGTGCCGCGCTGGCCGCTGCGGATGAGTTCGTCGAAAAGCGGCTGGATTTCATTCGGCGGAAACACCTGTGAAACTTTTCCAGGCGCGAGGCCGGCGCGCCGAATCCATTGCGCTGAATGGGTTCCAGCGAAGTCCACGAAGTATTTAACCAGCGGCTTTTGCGCGCTGGATTTGATGTGCTGCCGGATGCCGGGGCCGTAGGTGAAAATAATGCCGGGGCGCAAATCGTGGCTGCGGCGGCCAAGCTTCAGGCTGCCTTCGCCGCGCGCGACGTATTCGATGGAGTAAAACGGAAACGTCTCGCGGCGGATTTCGTAATCCGGCGCGCATTGCTCCACGCCGCCGCAGACGACGGCGAGCTTGGTGCCGCGCGGTGGCTGGAGGTTGAGGTAAAAACGTCGTGCGGAGGAGACTTGCGCGGAGAAAAAATCGGGCGTGGCGGCGGCTTTGCGTTTCATTGTAGGTCAAGAATGGATATGCTTTGGTCAAAAGTGGACATTCCCAAACCCAAAAGGCAAGCTAGAATTATGTCGAACATTGTATCACACACGGCGCATCGCCGTTATGGAAACTAAAAATTTATGGAACAGACCAAACGCGTTGTTGAAAAAGACGCTCCTCTGAAAAAAGACGACCTGATCGTCATCACCGGCGCCGGTGGCTTCATCGGCGGCAACCTTGCCCTGCATTTCAAGAAGAAGGGTTTTACCAACATCCGCGCGGTGGATAAGAAACCGCTCTATGAGTGGTATCTCCATGTTCCCGGCGTGGAAAACATCTGCCTCGACGTGAGTATCGAGGACAACTGCAAGCGCGTCTGCGAAGGGGCGGTGGAAGTTTACAATTTGGCGGCGGACATGGGCGGCATGGGTTTCATCGAACGCTTCCGCGTCGAGTGCCTGCGCTCGATTCTCGTGAACACGCACATGGTCGAGGCGGCGTATCGCGCCGGGGCGCGGCGTTATTTTTTCTCCAGTTCCGCCTGCGCTTACAACACGCTGCTGCAAAAAGATCCGAAGGTGCGCGCGTTGAAAGAAACCGACGCGTATCCCGCGATGGCCGAGCGCGGCTACGGCTGGGAGAAACTCGTGAGCGAAATGTTCTGCGAGGAATACTGGCATGAACGCGGCATGAAGACGTTCATTGCGCGTTTTCACAATGTCTATGGCCCGCACGGCACTTGGGATGGCGGCCGCGAAAAAGCGCCCGCCGCGATGTGCCGCAAGATGATTGAGGCAATTGATAAAAAAGATTTGAGCATCAATATCTGGGGCAACGGCGAGCAGACCCGCAGTTTCATGTATATTGACGACTGCGTGAAGGGCATTGATATGATCACGCATTGCGACGAACTCATCGCGACGCCAATCAACCTCGGTTCCAGCGAGCTTGTTTCCATCAACACGCTCGTCAGCAAGGTGGAAAAAATCGCGGGCAAAAAATTGAAGCGCTCCTATAACCTCAACGCGCCGCAAGGTGTGGCGGGTCGCAACTCGGACAACACCTTCATCAAGAAAGTTCTCAAATGGGAACCGAACACGCCGCTCGATAAAGGCTTGGCGATCACCTACAACTGGATCAACGGCCAGTATCAGGCGCGCAAGCAAGGCAAACGCGTGGGCATCGGCTGATGAAGCCGGTCGAAAAACTTCTCGGCTCTATTCCCAACCGCCTGCAACTTGCGGGCGGTTGGATTGACCAGCCGTTCGTTTCGCGCCACAACCTCAAGCCGCCCGGCTCGATGGTCGTGGTGCAGATCGAGCCTGATTTTCGTCCGATGGATCGCAGCGGCATCGCGAGTGGCACGCGCGCGGTGGCGATGAAATTGTGGAAGGGCAAACTGCCGAAGCGTCCGCTCGACGAACTGGTGCGCGAGCTTTACGACGCGGAAAATCGCGGCAAAAAAAATCCGAGCGGTTCGCAGGACATGATCGGCCTCGTCTATCCAGGCGTGAACCGGCTGGATTACGATTTCAAAATCCACGGCGGTGTTTTCACCTCGCACATCGAATCGTGCAACTCGCCTAAGGTAGCGCGCTGGCTGGAAAAAGTTTTGCATTTGATTCCCATCGAGCCGCGACCGGACGGCTACTCCCCGCTCGGCAAAAAAAATCTCGACCCCGAATGGGTCGCCAGGCTCGGCCAGTCGGGGAAAGATTGCTACGACGCCATCGTTAAGATGGACGTGAAAAAACTCGGCGCATCGTTCAATTTGAACATGAAGTGCTGGAAAACGCTGCTGCCGCACGTCGTGCGTCATCCGTCGCTGCGCGTGGAGTTGATGCCAATTCTGAAGGCTTATCAAAAGCAGTATCATGGCGCGATGTTTTCCGGCTGCGGCGGCGGGTATTTGATTGTCGCGTCGGAAAAACCTGTGCCGGGTGCGTTTAAAGTGAACGTGCGGACGGGGAAATAATTTTAACCACGGATGGGCCCGGTGAAAATAAAAACAGGGATTCTTAACCGCGAAATACCCGAAATACGCGAAAAGGTATTTGGGAGGTTTGTTTGCGTATTTCGCGTGGTTCCCGGTTAAATAAATAATGTGAGTTTTTAATTTGCTCCGTGGTTTTTAAAAAATATGAAACTGAACCAACTCAAATTCACCACGCTGCTGCTGGGCGTTTCGCTCGTGTCGTCCTTCGCGCAAACCAGTCAGTTGCACCTGCCGCCGATTGCGCCGGGACCGTTCAAGGCGGACTGGAGTTCGCTCACGAATTACCAGACGCCCGAATGGTTCCGCGACGCGAAGTTCGGGATGTGGGCGCATTGGGGTTCGCAATGCGAGCCGGAGCATGGCGATTGGTATGCCCGCAGCATGTATATGCCGGGCAGCGGCGATTACAAATCGCATATCACGGAATACGGTCATCCTTCGACAAACGGCTTCAAGGATGTGATTCACGTTTGGAAGGCCGAGCATTTTGACCCAGATAACTTGTTGAAATTTTACAAACAAAACGGCGCAAAATATTTCATGGCGCTCGCAAACCACCACGACAACTTCGATTTGTTCAATTCAAAATATCAGCCGTGGAATTCTGTCGCGCTTGGCCCGCAAAAAGATTTGATCGGCGGTTGGGTGGCGGCGGCGCGCAAGAATGGTCTGCGTTTTGCGGTGAGCGTGCATTGCTCGCGCGCGTGGTCGTGGTATGAAGTAGCGCAAGGCGCAGACACGAACGGGTCGCTCGCCGGGGTGCCTTACGATGGAAAGTTGACCAGGGCTGATGGCAAAGGCCAATGGTGGGATGGCCTTAATCCACAAGAGCTCTACGCGCAAAACCACACGCCGGGCGCGAAGTTGGAATGGAGTTGGGATCCGGCCAAGGGCAGCAGCGTGCCGGACGCAGCCTATATGGAAAAATTCTTCAAGCGCACGCAGCAGTTGTGGGATGATTATCAGCCGGACATGATTTATTTCGACGACCATGTGTTTCCGTTTCAGGGTGTCACCGATGAGATTGGCCTGAATCTGGCCGCGCACTTTTATAATTCCAGCATCCAGCTGCACGGCCACAACGAGGCGGTGATGAACGGCAAAATGTTGAGCGATCTGCAACGCCGCGCGATTACTTACGATATTGAGCGCGGCAAAGCTGAGGGCATTTTGCCGCAGCCGTGGCAGACGGACACTTGCATCGGCTCGTGGCATTACGATCAGGCGATTTACAAAAATCATCATTACAAATCCGCCGCGTCGGTCGTGCGGATGCTCGCGGACATCGTGAGCAAGAACGGCAATCTCATGTTGAGCGTGCCGCTGCAACGCGACGGCCAGCCGGACGCCGACGAAATCAAAATCGTCAGCGAAATCGGCGCGTGGATGAAGGTCAACGGCGAGGCGATTTATGCGACGCGCCCGTGGAAAATTTTTGGCGAAGGCCCGTCCACCATCGTCGAGGAGAAAGGTCATTTCGGCGGCCAGGCGGACGTGCAGAAGAAACCGTTCACGGCGGAAGACATTCGCTTCACGCAATCCAAGGACGGCAAAACGCTTTACGCCATCGTGCTGGAAATTCCGAAAGATGGCACAGTAACGGTGAAATCGCTCGCGAACAATTCGGCGAACTGGCCGGGCAAAATCAGCAGCGTGCGCTTGGTTGGTGGCGGTTGGTGGAGCGGATTGAAATTCACGCGCGATGAAACTGGCTTGCACGTTTCGCTGCCGAAAAATTTCCGCGGCAAGACGGCGCTGGCGTTGAAGATAAAATCCTGATCATGCCGGACCAAAAACAAATCGTCGTCAGCGGCGGGTTTGACGACATCAAGTCGCGCGACCTGCGTTTTCTGGAAGAAGCCGCCAAGCTCGGTGAGTTGACCGTGTTGCTTTGGCCGGATGAAATTTTGCGGGAACAAACCGGCAAAGCGCCGAAGTTTCCGCTGGTGGAACGGCTTTATTTTCTCGAAGCCGTTCGCTACGTCCGCCGCGTGACGCCTACCAGCGAGATGGCCAATCCAAATGAACTGCCGCCTGATTTGCGCGCGGACATTTGGGCGGATTGCGAAACGACGACGAACGTCGCGCGTATAAAATTTGCCGAGGAAAATAAAATTGCTTATCGCATCTTTACAGCGGACGAATTGAAAGGTTTTCCCGAACCGCCGCCGATGCCATCCGCGCCCGGCAATAAGAAAATTATCGCGACCGGCTGCTACGACTGGTTTCACTCCGGCCATGTGCGGTTCACCGAAGAGGCGTCCGCTTACGGCGATCTTTATGTTTGCATTGGGAGCGACAAGAATGTGCGCTTGTTGAAAGGCGAAGGTCATCCGCTATTGTCGGAACAAGAGCGCCGTTATGTGCTCGGCTCGATCAAATTTGTGAAGCAGGCGCTCGTCACCACCGGCTCCGGTTGGGTGGATGCCGATCCGGAAATCCGACGCTTGAAACCGGATATTTACGTCGTGAACGAAGACGGCGACAAAGGTGGCAAGCGCGAATATTGCGCGGAACTTGGCATCGAGTATCTCGTGCTCAAACGCACGCCCGCGCCGGGTTTGCCCAAGCGCAGCAGCACCGACCTGCGCGGTTTTTGATTCAGTTCACGAATTTATTTTCCTTCAGCCAGAACAGGCAGTCGCCCGCCCACGGATGCGGATGAGCAAACGGCGGCTTGTCTTTCAAGCCCATGCCGTGTCCGCCTTTTTCATAAACGTGCAATGCAAACGGAACGTGGTTTTTGCGCAGTGCCTCGGCAAATTGCATCGTGTTCTCCATCGGCACGGCTTGGTCTTCAAATGTGGTCCACAAAAAACACGTCGGCGTGTTCGGTGATACCTGCAATTCGTTGGAAAGATACTTCACCAATTCCGGCGGCGGATTCGTGCCGAGCAAATTGTGCAGCGAACCTTTGTGCGTGAAATCGCCCAGCGTGATGACCGCGTAACAAAGAATGCCCAAGTCCGGCCGCGAACTTTGCCGTTCCACAACATCGGTCGAATTTGTATCGCCCAAATCAAAATGCGTCACCAGTGTCGAGGCCAGATGTCCGCCGGCGGACGAACCCATGATGCCGACGCGGTGCGAATCAATTTTGAAATCGTCGGCGTGTGCGCGCACCCAACGCACCGTGCGCGCGGCGTCGTTGAGCATCGCCGGATGATGATAGCCGCTGGAGCCGAGCCGGTATTTCAACACGAAGCAGGTGACGCCGTGTTGGTTTAGCCAGAGCGCATAATCGTTGCCTTCGTGCGGCGCGAGGTGTGCGTAGCCGCCGCCGGGACAGATGACCATTGCCGCGCCGGTGGCGTTTGATTCGCAAAGGTAAGGCGTGATTGTTGGAATGTCGTTGCTCGCAGTGCCAAGCGCCCCGGGCGCGCCGTTTGGCCAGAGGGGAACAGGCGTTTGCATTTCCGCGCGGACAAGGTTGAGCGCGAAAAATAAAATGGCGGCGGCGACAAGTGTTTTCATATTTGGAACGACTGATACTCGCGGAAAATAAATCCGGTTTCAACTTCTCTTTCGGCGCAGTTTGACACGGCGTGATTCCCGTCTATTTTCGTTGCGTGTTCGAACTCGTCTCCGATTACGCGCCCGCCGGCGACCAGCCACAGGCCATCGAAAAGCTGACCGCCGGCATTGTCTCCGGCGCGAAGCATCAGACGTTGCTTGGCGTCACGGGTTCGGGCAAGACGTTCACTATCGCGAACGTCATCAAGAACATCAACAAACCCACGCTTGTCATCTCGCACAACAAAACGCTCGCCGCGCAGCTCTACGCCGAGTTCAAAAGTTTTTTCCCGAACAACGCCGTCGAATACTTCGTCAGCTACTTCGACTTTTACCAGCCGGAGGCCTACATCCCGCGCACGGACACGTTCATCGAAAAAGATTCCGCCGTGAACGACGACATCGAGCGTCTGCGGCTCTCAACGATGGCCTCGCTCTTCACGCGCCGCGACGTCGTCGTGGTCGCCAGTGTCTCGTGCATCTACGGCATCGGCAGCAAGGAAGATTACGCCGCGCTCATCATTCCCGTGCGCGTGGGCATGGAACTTTCGCGCGAGCAGCTTTTGTCGCGCATGGTGGATATGCAGTATTCACGCAACGATATCGCGTTTGAGCGCGGCAATTTCCGCGTGCGCGGCGACACCGTGGAAGTCTGGCCTGCTGGTCGCGAAGATGGATTGCGTATTGAATTTTTTGGCGAGACGATCGAAAAGCTGACGCGTTTCGAGCCGTTGACGGGAAATAAAATCGAGACGCTCCAGTCGAACATGATTTTCCCGGCGAAACAATTCGTGACGACCGGCGACAAAATGAAAAGCGCGCTCCTCGCCATCCGCGAAGAACTCGGCACGCGCATCGCGGAATTTGAACGTGATGGAAAACTGATCGAAGCCCAGCGTATAAAGATGCGGACGGAATTTGATTTGGAGATGATGGAAGAAATGGGTTTCTGCTCTGGCATCGAAAATTATTCGCGCCACATCGCCAATCGCCCGCCCGGCTCGCGCCCCACAACCTTGTTTGATTTTTTCCCCGACGATTACCTGCTCGTGCTGGACGAATCGCACGTCACCGTGCCGCAGATCGGCGGAATGTTTGAGGGCGACAAATCGCGCAAAACAGTTTTGGTGGATCACGGTTTTCGTCTGCCGAGCGCACTGGATAATCGCCCGCTGAACTTTTTGGAGTTTCAAGGACTGCAAAACCAGACCATCTACGTCAGCGCCACGCCAGCACCGAGGGAAATTGGGTGGTCAAAGGCAAGTGTTCTTCCCCCTCGTCCCGCGACGCAGGAGCGGGGAGAGGGCCGGGGTGAGGGGCAGCCGAGCAAAAGCACCTCCTCACCCCAGCCCTCTCCTCCACTTCATGGAGGAGAGGGAGAAAATAATCCTGGCGTCACGGAACTCGTCGTGCGTCCGACCGGATTGATTGATCCCAAAGTCACCATCAAGCCGCTCAAGGGGCAGATTGATGATTTGATGGAAGAAGTGCGCAAGCGCAGCGACAAAAAAGAGCGCACGCTGGTCACCACGCTGACCAAACGCACCGCCGAGGAACTCACGGATTACCTGCGCGAGATCGGCATCCGCGTTCAGTATTTGCACAGCGACATCGGCGCGATTGAGCGCGTGGAAATTCTCCGCTCACTTCGCAAAGGTGAGTTCGATGTTCTGGTCGGAATCAATTTGTTGCGCGAAGGTTTGGATTTGCCGGAAGTTTCGCTCGTGGCAATTCTCGATGCGGACAAGGAAGGTTTTCTCCGCAGCGAAACCAGTTTGATTCAAACCGCCGGACGCGCCGCGCGACATTTGAACGGCGAAGTAATTTTGTATGCCGACGTGATGACGCAGAGCATCCAAAAATTTCTCGCGATTACCGAAAAACGCCGCGAACGCCAGATTGCTTACAACCTCGAACACAACATCACGCCGCGCAGCGTGAGCCGCGCCGTCGAGGAAAGTCTGGCTGTGCAGGAAGAACAGCGCGAAGCCGCCACCGGATTTTTGCGCGAGACAAAAACGGATTTGGACGTGACCGAAACCATCCGCGAACTCGAAGGCGAAATGCTGAAAGCCGCCGAAGATTTGCAATTCGAGAAAGCCGCGCTCCTTCGCGATCAAATCAAGGAACTCAAGCACATGATCGCCGGCACGAAACCCGAAGCCAAGCCGGTGAGTTATCGGAAATCAAAGCGCGGACGGAAATGATTTATTTCGTGAGATTCGCGCCTTTGACACGAAGCTGAATTGAATAAAGCGATTCGCTGGCGGTGATGAAAAGCGTTTTGTGGTCGGCGCCGCCAAAACAAACATTGGCCGACCATTTTTCCGGCACGTCAATGTGGTCAGTCTGTTTTCCAGTTTTATCAAAGACTGTCACGCCGCGTCCCGTCAGATATAAATTTCCCTCCGCGTCAATCGTCATGCCGTCGGAGCCGAGCGCGCAGAAAAAAGTTTTGTTCGTCAGCGCGCCGTCCGCCGCGATGTCGTAGCGCCACGTCTGATGCGCGCCGATGTCCGAGACGAAAAGATTTTTTCCGTCCGGCGTGCCGGTGATGCCGTTGGGTTTTTTCAAATCGTCCGTCACGCGCAACAATTTTTTCCGGTAAGGTGAAAGGTAAAAGACTTCCTCATTCGTCAGCGCCATCGTTGTGTGATCCCACCAAGTGCGTTTGTAAAACGGGTCGGTGAGATACATCGCGCCGTTCGGCGCAATCCAGACGTCGTTCGGGCCGTTCAGATACTTGCCGTCGAAGTTGGTGACGAGCGCGGAGATTTTTTTGTCCGGCGCGATGCTCCAGAGTGCGTTGTGTTCGTCGGCGCAGGCGATGAGATTGCCGGTAGTGTCAAACATCATGCCGTTCGCGCGGCCGGAAGGTTGGAGAAACGTCGAGAGTTTTCCGTCCGCGCTCCATTCCATGATGCGGTCGTTCGGCTGGTCCACGAAAAACAAATTTCCCCGCGCATCGCACGTCGGCCCTTCGGTGAAGGCGAAGCCGCCGGAAAGTTTTTCCAGCTTCGCGTCCGGCGCGACGACGCCATCGGCCAGTGCGGCCAGCGTGAGGGCGAAAAAAATAACGGTCAAAAAAGATTTCATGGTGGGCGGAACTCTCGCCGGAAGCGCGGCGCGAGCCAAGTTCAAATTCGTTCCTTGTTTTTCAGGCAGAATGGAGGAAAATTACGGCGCTGAAATTCGTCATGCAACTCGGCTCCAAAAAACTGCTGCGCTTCCTGCAAAGCTGGATCATCAACACCGTCGCGGTGTTGCTGGCCGTCATCATTTTACGTAACCACATCAGCTACGGCGATAAGGTGGCGAACCTGCTGATCGCCTCGTTTTTGCTGGGCATCCTGAACGCCTTCGTGCGGCCCATCCTGATGCTCATCGCCTTGCCGCTGCTGATTTTCACGCTCGGCCTATTCACGCTCGTCATCAACGCGCTGCTGCTGGCGCTACTCACGGTGTTGCTGCCATTTTTCAAAATCACGAGCGATGGCGTGAATTTTTCCTTCGGCTACGCGTTTCTGGGCGCGATCATCATCGGCGTCATTTCCATCTCGCTGAACATTCTGACCGGCAATCCGGCGGTAAAGGTGTCACGTCGTCCGCCCGGCCCGCCAAAAACTCCCGGCGGCGGCAACGGGCCGGTGATAGATGTGTGAATTAGTTTTAAGTTTTTAATTCTTAATTTTTAGTTTCGCCACGGTTTAACTAAAAACTTAAAGTTAAGAACTCAAAACTTTAACCGGTAGGCTGCGCGCAAGGTCGGAATTCCCTGCGCGTTAAATTCCCGTTCAAAGTCCGTGGTGATTTCCGCGAGCGTTGACGGCGTTTCCACTTTTTCAAATTCCTTCGCCGCGCCAAACACCTCGTTCATCTGGTGAAAATAATCGCGGTCGTCCGTGCGCAGAAAGACGCCGCCGCCCGGCGCGAGCGCGCGGCGGGCGAGCGTGGGAAACTGTTCGTTGATGAGCCGATGGCGCGCATGTTTTTTCTTTGGCCACGGATCGGGAAAATAAATATGCAGCGCCGTCGCGCAGTTCGGCGGCAGCAGGTATTCCAAAAAATATGCGGACTCAATGCGCACACCGCGCGTGTTTTGCAGGCCGAGGCGCTGGCCTTTTTTGTCGAGCTTCTGGATGCGGCCAAGCAACCGCTCGACGCCGATGAAGTTTTTTTGCGGATTGCACCGCGCATATTCTGCGAGGAACGACGCGTCGCCGCAGCCGAGTTCCACTTCGAGCGGCTGCGGCTGCGGAAACAGTTCCGCGAGCGCGAGCGGTTCCAGAATCGTCCGCAACTCCACGAGCAGGTTATCCAAGGTTTGCAAGCGTGCGAGTTTAAGTTCAAGCACGCGGACTGGAAACCAGAAAATTGTCCTTCCGGGATTGCTTCCCGGCGTGGCTGGGCCAAAATTCCGGCGTGACTCGGAAATGTTATCTCCCGATTTTGTTGCTCGCGCTGTGTTGTGCAGGTTCGTTGCGCGGCGGTGTGTTCCGGGAATTTTACGTCTCGCCCGCCGGCGATGACGCAAATCCCGGCACCAAAAAACTGCCGTTCCGCACGTTGTCTCACGCCGGCGAGGTGGTGCGACACATCAATCACGAAATGACCGGCGACATCATCGTGAATTTACGCGGCGGGAATTACGCCGTGACTGCGCCTGTGGCATTTTCACCGGCCGACTCTGGTTGCAACGGTTTCAAAATCATTTACCGCGCTTACCAAAAAGAAATTCCCGTCATCAACGGCGGCGTTTTGGTGACGAACTGGACGCGCGATCACGGAAATATTTTCAAGGCCACGTTGGCATCGGATAAAAAATTGCGCGGGCTGTTCGTCAACGGCCGGCGCGCGGCGATGACGCAGCGCGAATTAAACGGGCAGGGGGCGTGGGGCGAATTTGTGGTGAACGGCGACGAGCCGTGGGCCGAGACGCCGGGCAAAACTTTGGACGGAATCAAATTCGATGCGGCGCAGCTTCCGCCGCTGACGAATCCCGAGGACGTCGAGCTGTTGCAGCATCGCACTTGGAATTTTTTGGTGCTGTGTGTCCGCGACGAGATGACCGACGGCGGTCAGCGCATCTTGAAATTGCAGCAGCCCTACGGCGCGATTGCGGCGACGATGTCGTGGGGTTGCAACATTGCGCCAACGAATAAATTTACCGTCCGCAACACCTACGAATTTCTGGATGCGCCGGGCCAGTTTTATTTCAACCGCGCCACGCACACGCTGTTTTATTTTGCGCAGAATGGCGAGGACATCGCGGCGGCGGAAGTCATCGCGCCGTTGAGCGAAGGGCTACTGCGCGTTTCGGGAAATTCGACCAACGATCGCGTGAGGAACCTGGTTTTCACCGGGCTGACCTTTTCGCATGACCATTGGCTGCTGGAAAAAGTCGGGGAATCGCGCGGCATGGTTGGCGTGCAAAGCCTCGGTCTTTACACGCGTTTCCGTGCCGATGGCGATCATCACAAAGATCATTACGATCTGTGCGATTTGCCGCAGGCGACGGTGGAAATCTTCAACGCCGAGAAAATTTCTATCGTGCGGAACCGGTTTTTGCATCTTGCGAGCGGGTGCGCGGTGAGCTTCGTGAATGACGTGGTGGACAGTGAAATTACGGGCAATGTGTTCAACGATATTTCCGGCAACGCCATCAATCTTGGGCATCCGCAGCATTACGCGATTGGCGACGGGCTGAAATTTCCCGCCGGCGTCGAGGGCGTTTGTGCGCGCGACAAAATTTCCAACAACTTCATCCGCCGCGTGAGCCTCGATTACAAACAGGGCGAAGCTATCAGTGGATTTTTTACGGATGCGGCGGAGATTTCGCACAACGACATCGCGGGCGTTCCCTATGGCGGCATCGCGCTCGGCTGGTGGTGGGGTAACGCGGAAATTCCGGCGTCCACCGTGCCGCGCAACAACGTCATCGCATGCAATAAAGTGTTCGCCACGCAGCAGGAGTTGCCGAAGGACGGCGGCGCGATTTATGTTTTGGGCGAGCAGCCCGGCGGACGCATCGAGGGCAATTACGTTCACTCATTGTCGCGGCTGATTTATCCCGACGACGGCTCGGCGGGTTGGACGATTGCGCGCAACGTCCTCGACCCGCAGCCGGACGGCAAGTGGCTGTTTCTGTGGACGCCGCGCATCCACGATTTGCGGATTGAAAATAATTTTACCACGACGACCAACTTGCAGAACCAGGCTACGAACAATTGTGCGCCGCTCGAAACGACGGTCATCCAGAAACCATTTGCGGGCGCGGCAAAGCGAATCATCAAGGCGGCTGGACTGGAAAAAAGTTTTGCGGACATCGCCGGCAAACTGAAGGATGGTGCGCGGTAGAGGTTTCGAACCTCTGACCCCTACCGTGTCAAGGTAATGCTCTACCACTGAGCTAACCGCGCAACCGAAAGGGCGCACAGCATCGCAATCCGCTCGGAAATGGCAAGCAAATTTGCCTGTGTCCGG
>CAIKKJ010000080.1 GCA_903827955.1 uncultured Verrucomicrobia subdivision 3 bacterium | reverse complement strand
GCGGCGCGGCAACATGGACATCTTCAACCGTCACGGCGTTCACTATGGCAGTCCGATTGGTAACATCATCCTCGATCACATTTCCGCGAGCTGGGGTCAGGATCAGAACATTGACACCTATCGCCACATGTATCAGCCGACGAACGGCGGCCCGGCGCTGAAACTTCCCGCAGTCAACGTCACGATCCAGTGGACGATCACCAGCGAGGCGCTGAACACTTATAACCACGCATTTGGCGGCGATTGGGGCGGACGCAACTCCGGTTTTCACCACAATCTTTTCGCGTGCAACACGGGTCGCAATCCGAGCGTGGCGATGACGTATGATTTTAATTTCGTCAACAACGTGCTGTTCAACTGGCGTCATCGCACGATTGACGGCGGCGACAAGGACAGCCAATACAACATCATCAACAATTATTTCAAGCCCGGCCCGGCGGCGGGCAATGGCCCGATTGCGTATCGCATTTTGCAGCCCTCGGCTACGCAGAAGAAACCGGATTTGATTCCGTATTTCGGCAAGGCTTACGTCGCCGGCAACATCGTTGAAGGAAATGAAAAAGTCACCGCTGACAATTGGGCGGGTGGTGTGCAATTTTCCGACGGCGGATCGAAGGACGATCCGACCATCAACACCAATGAGTCCATGAAAAAAATCGTCGCGCAAGTTCGCGTGGACAAGCCGTTCCCGATGCCGCAAATCACGATGACCTCCGCGAAGCAGGCGTTCGACGACGTGCTGGCTGGTGCAGGCGCAACTCTTCCGCGCCGTGACGCCGTGGACATGCGCGTCACGGAAACCGTTCGCACCGGAAAAGTCTGGAGCGCGGGCAAGGAGTTTTTGCCACCGCAGCCGGAAGGTCTCGCTAAAAACAATTACGGCAAAGCCGGCAACGGCATCATCACGGACGTCGCGCAAGTTGGTGGCTATCCTGAATACAAAGGCGAGCCGATCAAGGATTTGGGCGCTGACGGAATTCCGCTGTCGTGGAAAAAGAAATTTGGCCTCGATGCGAACGACAATTCGCTCGCGCAAAAAGATTTACAGGGCGATGGCTACACGGTGATGGATAAATACCTCGCCGGTCTAGACCCGACTAAGAAAATTGACTGGAACAATCCCGCCAGCAATGTGAACACGTTGACCGCTGCACGTTGAAACAATGAAAATAAAATTGCTCGTTTCGGCGGTTTTACTGGCCACGGTGTTTTCGTCCCGCGCCCAATACCCGACCATCTCCGCGGACATCAAAGAGTCGTCCAGCGCGAAGATGAAAGCGGCTGACGAACGTTCAGATGAGGCGTTCGCGAAGGCGCTGCCTATCATCAAAGAATGGACGGCGAAGGGAAAACCATATTTACCCGGCGCGGCAGAGCCGAAGGATTTGCCGCAAGCGAGCGTCCCGTCATTTCCCGGTGCGTGGGGCGGTGGGATGTATTCGTTCGGCGGACGCGGTGGAAAAGTTTTCATAGTCACGAACTTGAACGATTCCGGCCCGGGAAGTTTTCGCGAAGCTTGCGAGGCGGGCGGGCCGCGTTTCGTGGTGTTCAATGTCTCGGGCATTATTAAGCTGCAAGACCGTATCCGCATCCGCGCGCCTTACATCACGATTGTTGGCAGCACCGCGCCGGGCGATGGCGTTTGCATCGCGGGTAACACGGTTGAGTTGGAGACGCACGATGTCGTCATCCGCTACATGAGGTTTCGTCGCGGCGCGACGGACGTGGGTGACCGCAACGATTCGCTCGGCGGCAATCCCACCGGCAACATCATGATTGATCACGTCTCCGGCAGTTGGGGCTTGGATGAAAATATGTCCATGTATCGCCACATGTTTGACGACGACAACAATCCCGCCACGCCGTCACTAAAGCTGCCGACGGTGAACATCACGATGCAGAACTGCATTTTCAGCGAAGGCTTGAATACCTACCACCACGCGTTCGGCAGCACCATCGGCGGATTGAACAGCACGTTTCATCACAACCTCTGGGCGTGCAACACCGGCCGCAATCCGAGCGTGGGGATGATCGGCGATTTCACATTTATCAACAACATTGTCTTCAACTGGGTTCACCGCACGGTGGATGGCGGCGACCATCGTAGCTATTACACGATCGAAAATAATTATTTCAAACCCGGCCCCGCCACGCCGCGCGACAAGGAAATCAGCTGGCGCTTGCTCAAGCCGGAATCTGAGCGCAGCAAGACCGTGCAGGACCATTTCGGCATCGCCTACGTCCACGGCAATATCGTCGAGGGCAACGCGCACGTCACGGCGGACAACTGGGACGGCGGTGTGCAGCCCGACGTGAAAGTGGAATCGCTCGCCGACGCTCTGAAAAAAATCCAGCGCGATGTTCCATTCCCGCACGCGCCGCTGCCGGTGCAGCCAGCGGATCAAATTTTTGACTCTGTGCTCGCTAACGTCGGCGCGACTTTGCCCATGCGTGACGCAGTGGATCAGCGCGTCACGGAAATGGTTCGCACCGGAAAGGTTTCCGCGCAGGTCGATACGAACGCGACGGAAGCCGCTGCGCACACTGGTTATTCCAAGCAGGCGCAGGCGGAATTGCTCCGGCTCATCCCACTCGGCCTTATCACGAATCCGTCGCAAGTCGGCGGCTATCCTGATTACAAAGGTGAGCCGTGGAAAGATCTTGGCCCAGACGGCATCCGCCAATCGTGGAAGGAAAAATTCCGTCTCGATGTGAACGACCCCGCGCTCGCGAACAAAGATCTGCAAGGCGACGGCTACACGGTCATCGAGAAATTTCTCTACGATCTAGACCCGACGAAGAAGTATGATTGGGCCGCGATGCAGGACAACGTGACCTCCATGAAGTGAACGACGGCACTAAAATTTTTTCCTCCTACGCCTGGGCGGTGGTTGCCTTGCTCTGGCCGGTGGCAATGCTGAACTATCTTGACCGCCAAATGGTTTCCTCAATCCGCGCCTCGATCCGTGCCGACATTCCCAGCATCGCGAACGACCAAGCCTTCGCCATGCTCATGGCTGTGTTCATGTGGGTTTATGCGTTCTTGAGTCCCGTCGGCGGATTTATCGCGGACAAATTTAATCGTCGCTGGACCGTTATCGGCAGCCTGTTCGTGTGGTCGGCGGTGACGTGGGCGACGGGCCACGCGCAAACCTATTCGCAGATGCTGACATGCCGCGCGCTCATGGGCATCAGCGAGGCGTTTTACATTCCGGCGGCGCTCGCGCTCATCGCGGATTTTCACACCGGCGGAACACGCGCCAAAGCCATCGGTATTCATCAAAGCGGCATTTACGTCGGCCTCGCGCTCGGCGGCATCGGCGGTTACATCGCGCAGACCAGCTCGTGGCGGAACTGCTTCACCTGGTTCGGTGCCGCGGGAGTGGCGTATGCGGTGGTGCTGATGCTGGCGTTGCGTGATGCGAGCCACACCGCTTCTCCCTCGCTCCCATCGGGGGAGAGGGTCGGGGTGAGGGGGCAAGCTGAAACCAGGAGTGTGACTTTCGCCGAAACCTTCCGCGCTCTTTGGTCACAACCGGCGTTCTGGATTCTGGTGATTTATTTCACGCTGCCCGCCATCGCGGGCTGGGTAACGAAGAACTGGTTGCCGACGTATCTCGCGGACACGTTCAACCTCAAGCAAGGTCCGGCAGGCTTGTCGGCCACTGGCTACATCCAGATCGCGTCGTTTGTCGGGGTGCTGCTCGGTGGCGTGGTCGCGGATTGGTGGATGCGGCGGACGAATCGCGGACGCATCTACACCAGCGCGCTCGGTGTGTTGCTACTTGTGCCTGCGCTGCTCCTGCTCGGTTACGCCTGGGCCTTGCCGGTGGCGATCGGTGCGATGATTTTGTTCGGGCTCGGCTGGGGATTTTTTGACTGCAACAACATGCCCAT
>CAIKKJ010000079.1 GCA_903827955.1 uncultured Verrucomicrobia subdivision 3 bacterium | reverse complement strand
CGCCACGTCTTCCAGCGACCACGATTTTTGCTGCCAGAAGCCGTTCGTGGTCGTGAGTTCGGAACCCGCCGCATCCACGATGCGCGGCTTGCGCCAGTCGAGTTGTTTCTCCAACGCAAACGCATAACCCGCCGCAAGCATCAGCAGGGCGATGACGGCGGCAACGGATTTGTTTTTCCGCCCGCGCTGAGCGAATTCACCAAAAATCCACGCGGCCGTCGCCACAAAAACGAGCCACACCCCGAGCCACACCAGTTTGTTGTCGTCGTAGCTGCTGCGCGCCAGGCTCATCAACCACAGGCCCGTCGCGATCATCGGAAAGCCCATCGCCATCTTGAATTTTTCCATCCACGCGCCGGGCTTTGGTAAAAATTTCAACCACGCCGGATTCCAGCTCAACAGCAGATACGGCGCGGCCAATCCGCAGCCGACGGCGAGAAAGATCAAAACCAAAATCACCGACGGCTGCGTGAACGCAAAGCCCAGCGCCACGCCGAGAAACGGCGCGGTGCAGGGCGTCGCAAGAATCGTTGCCAGCACGCCGTTGAAAAATGCACCGGCGGCGCCGCTTTGTGACGCCAGTTCACCGGCCTTGTTCAACGCATTGCCGCCGAGCGTCACTTCAAACACGCCGAATAGGTTTAGCGCCACGAGCGTGACGAGCGTGGTCAGGCAGACGAGGAAAAGCGGATTGCCGAACTGCATGCCCCAGCCGGCTTTGTGGCCTGCGAGTTTCACGCCGATGACTAGCGTCGCCAGCGCAAGGAAAGACAGCAGCACACCGGTCGTGTAAATCAGGCCAAGTTTGCGGATGTGGGCGGGGTTGCTTTTGGCCTCGTTCACGAAGCCGAGAATTTTCAGCGCGATGACCGGCAGCACGCAGGGCATGATGTTCAGGATCAGCCCGCCGATGAACGCATACAGCAGCATCTGCCACAGCGCCGGCGTGGCGGTGGTCCCGGTTGCGGCGGCTCCTTCAGTCATGTCAGCGACGGGAATTTTTAATTCATACGCCGCGTCGTCCAGCACGAGGACGCCGGAAATTTCCTTGGGCCAGCCGCCGGAAAATTTTTTCAGCGACTTGGTAAATTCGAGTTTGCCCAGGGAATCAAGGATGACATTTACCTCGGGTTGAACTTCAAAGTCCTCGCTGGCGGCGGGGAAAAAATCCACCAGCCGGTGCTGTGTGGACGAACCGGCCGCCTGGGCGTCGGCTTTGAAGAGCAGGGGACGGGTGTCGCCGGCGGCGGGCTTCCGCCAGAATGCCAGTGGATGAAAATCGTTCGTGGTGCGCGGAACTTTTGCCTGCCACGCGGCCAGGGTTTTTGCGTCGCTGGAATTTTTGGTCTCGCCGCCGAGGGTGAGCGCCGCCTGCACCTCGGCGCTGGCGGGGATGCACTGTTCTTTACATTCCAGCCAGGAAATTTTCGCGGCCAGTTTGAGTTCGCCGGGCGGCAGGTTTTTTTCCAGCTTCAATGGCACGAGCAAAACCACTTCGTCCTCGTAGCCGTAGGTTGTCACCTCGGCGGGCGGAAGTTTTTTTGGCAGCGGCCACTGGATTTCACCGGCGGTCACGCCGGGCGGGAGCGTCCATTTGATTTCCGTCGCCTGGCCGGCCGCGCCGGGGTTTTTCCAGTAGGTATGCCAGCTCGGTTCCATCGTGAGCCGCACGCCGGCCAGCACGGTGTCGCCGGCTTGGGCGTGGTCGGTGGCCAGCAGCAACTGCGCCTCAGTGTGGGCCGCCCGTGCCGCCGTCGTGGCCAGAAAAATAACCAGGGCCATCCATGTCAGTTTGTTTTGCACAGGCAAGATCAGATGTTTGATTCTGTAGATTGTTTCAAAATTTTTCATCGGCGATCACTGCGTTTGCAGCCGGTAAAATTTCATCGGCGCCGTCAGCGTGTCCGTCACCGACCACACCCCTTGTGCGTCGGCGGTGTTCGTAAAAATATTTTTCCACGATAGCAGATCTACCGAGCTTTGCACGATGTAGCTGGTGTTCGCCGTGCCGGTGAAATCTAAGGTGATGCCGCCGGTCGCGTTCAATTTGATTTGGGCGATCGGACGGGCGGGGATGGCCGCCGTTGAAATTTTTGCGCTGACAGCGACGGTTTTGTTCGCGAGGTGGTGGATAGAGTTTTCTGAAAAATCATTGCCGTCATCGCCGCCGCCACGGGTGGGCGTGCGAACGACCAGCACGGCGTTCGAGCTGATGATTCCCCCGGCGGCGTTTGTCACCGCGAGTGAATAAGCGCCGGCGTCATTCACCGTGACCAGCGCGATGGTCAACACGTTCGAGAGTGAGCCGGAAATGTTGCCGTCGTCCGCGAGCGGCGTGCCGTCCTTGAGCCACTGGTAGCTGAATGGCGCGGTTCCCTTCACTGCCGCCGCGAAGACTGTGAACGCCGGTGCGGTCACTGTGCGGTTCGATGATTGCAAGGTGAACACCGGCGGCAGCAGCACCGTCAATGCGGCATTCGAACTCACGACGCTGCCGACGAAATTTGTGACCAGCACGGAATACACCGCCGCGTCATTCGTCCTCACCGCCGCGATGGTGAAGCTCGCATTCGTCGCGTTGGCGATGGCGACGCCGGCCTTGCGCCATTGATACCGTGGCCGCGGCGAGCCATCGGCGAGCACGCTAAATGTGACCGAGTTGCTGATGACGACCGCCAGATCAACCGGCTGCTGCAAAATGACCGGCGGCAGGAAAATTTTCAGCAACGCGTTGCTGCTCGTGACGCTGCCTGCGAGGTTGGTGGCGGTCAATGAATAGGCCCCGGCGTCGTTCGTCGTGACGTTCGCAACCGTCAGCACGTTAGAGGCGGAGCCGGAAATATTTCCGCCGTCGGCCAGCGCGCTGCCATTCTTGAACCACTGGTAATTCATCGGCAGCGTGCCGGAAACGGCGGCGCGGAAAATCGTCGTCGACGCGAGTTTCGCCCCGCGATTGGTGGCTTGCAAGGTGAACACCGGCATGGTGAAGACCGTCAGTGCCGCGTTTGAACTCGTGACGCTGCCCGCGAGATTGGTCACGATGACCGAGTAATTGGCCGCGTCGTTTGTTTTTGCGCTGGCGATGATGAGATTTGCGTTCGTCGCGCCCGCGATGGCTGCGCCGGCCTTGCGCCATTGGAAACGCAGCGGGGCGGTTCCGTTCGCTTCCACGCTGAAGGTCACGGCGTTGCTGGCGACGACTGATTGCGCCACCGGCTGGGTGATGATGGTTGGCGGAACCAGCACGGTGAGCGCGGCGCTGGCGCTGGTCGTGTTGCCAACGGGATTGGTGACGGCGAGCGAGTAGCTCGCTTCGTCGTTGGGCGTGAGGTTGGAAATTTTCAGGACGTTCGTGGTCGCGCCGGAAATGTTGCCGCCATCGGCGAGCGCGATACCGTCCTTGAACCATTGAAAATTCAGCGGCGCAGTTCCCGTCACCGTCGCCGCGAAAACCACATTCGATCCGACAATCGCCGTGCGGTTTGTTGGCGATGCCACGATTTGTGGTGGCGCATAAACCGCCAGTGTCGCAATCGAACTGGTCACGCTGCCGAAGGTATTGGTGATGCTCACGGAATAATTTCCGTTAAGGTTCGTCGTCG
>CAIKKJ010000078.1 GCA_903827955.1 uncultured Verrucomicrobia subdivision 3 bacterium | reverse complement strand
CAGCGTGCCGTCTTTTTCAAACTTAGCGAACGTGAGCAGGAGTTGTTTCACCTCGTCCGTCATGCCCGCCGCCAAAAGCCCGCGCGCACAGATGAGCGAATCGCGGCCCCAATCGAGAAACCACGGGTAACCGGCGATGACCGTTTTGCCGGCGTCACGACGCACGACGAATTGTTTTGCCGCACATTCAAGCTGCGCTTCAAAATTATTTTTAGGCTTTCCGCTGTCCGCCTTCCGCTGTCCGCTTTTTGTTTCCTCGAGTTCTGCCGTGAGCACCAGCGATGTGCTGGTGCCTTTCGCCAGCGGAATTTCAAACCAGCCGGGGCTGTAGGCGTCACCACTGCCGGTCTGACCGCGCGTCTGCTCGACGGGATGCAGGATGTTTTCGCACCACTCCGGTTGAGGATGAAATTCGCCGGCGTCGGCAAAGACACGGAGTTGGCGGTCGCTCGCGGGGGTGAAGGCGAAGCCGGTTTGGTGCGAGAGGTTTTTCAACGGACGCGTGTTGGACGAGAAATGAAAATCCGCACCATCATTGCGTTTAGTCTCGCTGTGAAAATTCCGGTCTTCGATATCCACGCGCACGGTCAGGCGCACGTCAGCCGCGACGGGCAGTTGTTTTCCGAGCGCGAGCTTTTCCGTCGGACGGCTGAAATGAAAAACGGTGGCGTTCTTGCCTTCAACCATTTCCGCGCGCATCTCGATTTCCACCGTGCGCCCGTCACCGGCGTTCGCCACAAAATTCCAGACGGCGGGCGAACCGGCTTGGAACGCCACGAGGCTTTTAAAATCAAGCGGCGAAAGAAACCCATCGGCATTCACCCAGACGCGGATGCGCTTCACGAAAACGTGGCGGTCAACGGGAACGGTTGGATTCAGATTCGCACCAAGCGCGCAGTCGTATTTGGAATTCACACGCCCGAGGTCAACGCACAACCGCGCCATACCGCCAATGCCGTTGGTCAGCAAAACCAAGGTTGCAGGTTGCAGGTTGAAAGCTGAAGGCTGTGGCGGTTCGGGCGAGAGAAAGTGAATCGCTGCAGAAATCTTTTGTGAAGTGGCGGCGTGGCGCTGCAAAAGCAACTCGGTTTCCGCCGCTGAATCGCGCGGTGGAAAGCAGGCGATGTGGCGGTCGCCAACGGCAATGGATTGGGCGTGCGACGTTGCCCCGATGCCGGACAACGTCGCGCGGAATGCGGCACTGTCTGCCACCAGCAGCCAGTGGCCGGGGGGAACCAGCGTGATGCGGCGGGCGTCAAGCAATGTCCATTCGACGACGCGCGGAAAAAAATTTCCAGCTTCAGCCTCAACCAGCAAATCGGCGAGCGGAGTCTTGCCGTTGCGGGTGGCAAACTCGCTGGCGGCAGCAAGAAAGTTTTTTGATGAACGCTCGACTTGTTGCGCGAGCCAGCGCCAGTCGAGACCGTCAACCTTTTCGGCAGGAGTGATTTTACTCAATGATTCCAAGGCCCACGCCGCCTGCGCGCGGACGCGGCGATAATCATCCCCGCTCAGGCCAACAGGATTTTCTGCCGGTGCGAGGCAATAAACCGCGCCGGGTGGGAGAATGAATTCTCGTCCATCTTTGGTCACAGACATTTTCGGCAACGGCTGGCCAAGCAGTTCAAAGTTGAACGCAGGAACCGCGGTTGCGACCGTGTTTTCTTTTTCAATGTCCGTGTTGACCAAGATCAAAACAGAATCTTTGCCCTCGGCGGATTCGCGGAGCAGCACGTAGACAGGCGCATCAGACGCGCTCAAGCGCGTGAGTTTTGCGCCGTCGAAGAAACACGGATGATTGGCAATGAGCGCGTTTAGTTGCGCGAGCTCGGGGACGATGTTGACGACGTTGCCCCAGTTCAAACCAGTATTGCCGTGAACACGGATTTTTTCAGATGCCAGCCATTCCACGCCGCAGGTGAAACCGAAGCCGCCATTCGGACTGGTGAGCGCGCACAGACGATTTCGCAACAGCGACCACGCGCAGCCTTTGTCGGCGAGACGGCTGTTGTCGTGCGTTTCAGAATAATGAACGTAACTGCCGATGCGCGCGTTCTGGCGGTTGGCGTAGTCGAGATACCAGGCGACTTCTTTGCCGGAATAATTTTGGAACAGTTCGGAATACGCCCATTGCATGCCGCCTTCGGTCAGCAAAGTTTCCGTGGCGTCCCAGGAGCCGCCAAGGCCTTCAAGCAGAAAAATGGTTTCAGGAAATTCTTCCTGCACGCGGGCGATGATGTATTGCCACGCGGCGGCGGGAACTTTGTAACCGGCATCGCACCGGAAACCATCCACACCGCGCCGGCACCAGATCAAAAGCGAGTCGGCAATCAAATCCCACAACTTGACATCGCGCTGTTCGAGTTCGACGAGGTCTTCCCAAACGGTTCCCCACGCGCCGGGGCTGGCGAATTCGCCGTCCGGATTTTTTAGAAAAAATTCGGGGTGATTTTCCTGCAAGGTCGAGCCCCAGCCGGTATGGTTGATGACGATGTCGATGAAAATTCGCGCGCCGAGCGCGTGCGCGCGGGAAGTCAATTCGCAGAATTGATCAATGCCCGTCGTGCGTTTATCAAACTCGACGAGCGCAGGATCCACCGCCGTCAGATCCAGTGCGGCATACGGGCTGCCGCTGCGCCCGAAGCGCGCATAGGTCGTCGGTGTCGGATGCACAGGCAGCAGATGGATGATGCGGCAGCCCAGTCGGTTGACGATGTGCGGTAGCTGCTGAACGAGGTCGCGGAATTTTCCCGACGGCGGCAGCGTGGCGTAGCCTTGGGATTCGAGCGACTTCAACTGCGCTTCCAATTGTTCATCGGCGGTGGCGGCGAGATTTTTTGTCGCACCAAAAAGCCGGGTGAAGGCGCAGTAAATCGTGTTAGCAGTGCGGGCGAAATTGGGGTGAACCGAAATGCCCACATCCGCGCCATCTGGCCAGTGCTGCCAGTTTTTTTCGTCGAGCAAATACGCCTTGGCCTGAAAGTAGCCGACCTCCGCGAGCGGCAGTTCAATCTGCCAGCCTTCGGCAGTTTTCTGCATCAGCACATCGCGCCAGGAAGAGTTGGTGACGACAGCCCGGTTGCCGCCGGCGGAAATGATTTCCGTGCGGCGCGCGGCGGCGCGGCCGAGGTTGGTGCGGAGGCGCGCGGAAAAATTTTTATGCGCGGCGGGATTTTTTGCCCGCAGTTGAAACAGGATTTTATCGCCGACAAAACGCAGCAGGCGTTCGCCGGTGGCGGGGGTCATGACTGGTTGCAACGGCTCCATGCGGAAAGTTTTACCAAGTCGGGGCGCAGGGACAAAGCAAAAGACGGACGCAACGGTGAAATAAAACTGAAGCGGCCCGGCGAATTTACGATGAAGCTAAAATACCGCGCGCTGTTCTTGGGTTGCTTTGGCGGCGGCAGCATCTTAATTTGACGGCGGGTCGGCGGTATTTTAACAAGCAATGGCGGCGACGACATTAAATCCGGGTGAAGAGGCTCAATTGCAACAGACGATTGAGATGTTCGAGGTCATTGTGCAGTCGCAGCCGCACGACACGCAGTCGCTCGAAATCCTCAAGGAGGCCTATTCCAAGCTCGGACGCGAAGATGATGTGATTGCCACATCCAAGCGCATCGCCCAGGCTTATCTCCAGCAAGGCCAGCTTTCCTCGGCCATTCTCGAATACGAAACTGTCCTCCAGCGCCGCCCCGATGACAAGGATGTCCGCGCCGCGTTGCAACAGATTGAATCGAAGGCCAGCAGCGCCACCGCGCAGGCCGCGCCCGAACCGGCAGCGGCGTCTCCCGGCTCGGACACCATCCAGATGCGGCGCAAACTGCGGCCCGATGCCCCGGTGGATGTGGACGACGGGCGCAAGGCGCTCTACAAAATTTACGTTGATAGCAAGCTCATCACCGCCGGCGATTTTGACCTATGCTGGCGCAATGTGGACTTGAACGCGCCGCCGACGGATGTGATCGAGCCGTTCATCCAGACGCTGCATGAAAAAGGCGTCATCCTGATTGATAAATCGTTGCGGCTGCTTTCAGATAAATCGCGCACGGCCTACCTGCCGCTGGAACGCTACGATATTGACATGGATCTGGCGCGCGGCTTCCCGGCGGAAGTCTGTCGGCGTTGGTGTGTGCTACCGTTTGACCGCATGAGCAAGGCCATTCTCGTGGCCACCGCGAACCCGTTCAACCAGCAGGCCGCGAAAGAACTCGCCGAGGCCACCACCCATCGGTTGCTGTGGTATCTCGCCTCGCCGACCGACCTCGTCTCCAACCTCCGCAAAGCGTTTCGCTGACCATGGCCAAAGTAAAATCATTTGCCGAACGCATCGCCGACGCCCTCGTCGAAGACGGGCTGTTGAGCGCAGGCCAGATCGAGGAGCTGCTGGAGCGCCAGAAAAAGGAAGGGGCACGGCTCGTAAAACTGCTCGTTGATAAAGACAAGCAATACGTCAGCGACGTGGACCTCGCCGTCTGCATGGGTCGCGTGCTGAACGTCCCGCCCATCAATCTTGCCCGCATCAACATCTTGCCCGACGTGGTGGAACTCATCCCCCGCGACATGGCGCACAACCACAAAGTGGTTCCCGTTGCGCGGCTGGAAAATAAGTTGTTCATCGCAATGGCTGATCCGCTGAACGTCCTCGCCCTCGACGACGTCAAGCGCACAACCAAGCTGGAAATCTCCCCGCTCATCGCCTCCGAAAAGGCGATTACGGAAAAACTCAACGCCATTGACGCCGCCAAGGGTGGCTCGATGGAGGACATCATTCAGGACGCGCAAAAACGCAGCGATGCCGAAGGTGGCGATGACATTGAATCCGTGAAGGAGTCAATGGAGGACGTCAACCTTGACGCGCTGGCCGCGTCCAGCGAAGAGGCGCCGGTCATCAAACTCGCCAACCTCGTCGTGTTACAGGCAATCAAAGATCGTGCGAGCGACGTGCACCTGGAGCCGTTTGAAAAAACCCTCCGCCTGCGTTACCGCATTGACGGCGTGCTCATTGACGCTACGCCGCCGCCCAAACAGATGCAGCTCGCGCTCATCTCACGTTTCAAAATCATGTCGAACCTCGACATCGCCGAGCGCCGCATGCCGCAGGACGGACGCATGCGCGTCAAGGTCAGCGGCAAGGATTTCGATTTGCGCGTCTCCATTTTGCCCACGGTTCACGGCGAGAAAATCGTTCTACGTGTGCTGGACAAATCCAATTTGTCCGCGAGTCTCGACAAGCTCGGTTTGGATGAAAGCACTTTCAAGCAATTCAAGACCGCCATTGATGCGCCGCACGGATTGATTCTCGTCACCGGCCCGACTGGTTCCGGCAAGACGACCACGCTGTATTCCGCACTGAATGAATTGAACAACCCGACGTGGAACATCGTCACCGTTGAAGACCCGGTTGAATTTCAGATCCCCGGCATCAATCAAGTGCCGACGAAAAAAGACATCGGCCTCACCTTCGCGAACGCCCTGCGGTCAATTCTGCGCCAGGACCCGGACATCATCATGATCGGGGAAATTCGCGACACCGAGACGGCGGAAATCGCCATCGAAGCCGCGCTCACCGGCCATCAAGTGCTTTCGACGATGCACTGCAACGACGCGCCCGGCGCCATCGCGCGTCTCGATGACATGGGCATCGCGCCGTTTTTGATTTCGTCATCGTGCATTCTTTCCTGCGCGCAACGCCTCATGCGCCGCATCTGTTCGCATTGCAAAGAACCTGTGACGTATCCAGTGAAAATGTATGAAGACCTGGGCATTGACCCGGTCACATTTGACGGCGTGCAGCTGTTCCGTGGTCGCGGGTGCGATCGTTGTAAAAATTCCGGCTACGTTGGCCGTATGGCCATCATCGAAGCCATGACGGTCACCGATCAAATCCGCAAGCTCATCATCGCCCGCGCCAGCACACGCGAAATGGCCAAGCTTGCCGTCAATCAGGGAATGCGGACCCTCCGCATGGTCGCGCTTGACCGCGCGCGCGATGGCATCTCTACCTTAGAACAAGTCCTCGTCACCACCTCGCAGTATTAAAATTTCCGTTGCGGCGGCGCGGTCGGCGGCTTGTCATCTTCCGTCATCCACGGCGGCAGGTTCACCAGCGGCTTGCGTTTTTCCGGCGTGGCCAGCGCGGGTCTGGCTCCCGTGATGGTCGGCAACGGCACGATGCCGGTTGGCCGGCCGGCGAAATCATGAACCGGGGCAAAGGAATTTCCCGCCGGATTATAGGCCGGCATCGGCTGCATATTCGGATCGTGCACCGGCGGTGCCGGCTGGGAAAAACCTGCGGGCACAACCGGCTTTTCCCGCTGCGGCGGCTCCATCATGGCGCGGAAACGTTCCATGAGCGCCGCCTGTTCCAAATCTGGTTTTGCCTCGGCCACGGACGATGGATTGAACGCGCTTTTCCAGACCATTCCGCCGCTCTGCCTCGGATTGACTCCGGCTTGTGCCGTCATCGGCTGCCCAAAATAATTGCGCGCGCTCTGGCCCAGTCTTTGATCTTGATTAAACTGCTGCTGGTTGGAGCTCTGTTTCTGAAACGGATTTTCGTCGGGACTGGAAAAACCACCGGACTGGTGCAACCCGTTCGTCTGCGAAATATCCCGCTGACGCTCCTGCCGCCGGATATAGCGCTGCTCCACGGTAAGCCGCTCGTCATTTTCCGCATCGGACAGGCCGAGAATTTTTTTTGATGTCGGCACACCCAAAATTTCCTCCGGCGTCAACAGGGTCCAGTTTTTCTTCTTGTCGAGCAGCTTCTGCCATTGCTTGAGCTGCTCCGCCGAAAATTGCTGCTGCTGCTGTAACTGCTGCCCCGCTGCCGCATCAAAATCCGCCTGGGGCGTGCCGCCAAACATCGGTGATGGAGCATTGTAGGCATCCGACATCTGATGCGGGGCCTGCTCCATGAAAGAATTGGCCTTCTCGGTCGGCAGGCTGGCCGGCTTGGAGAACACGATGGCGTCGTCCGCGCCCGCCCGCCCGGCCGCGAACAACGCAGCGGTCAGCACAGGCATCAGGATGGCACGGTGGCAATTCATTTCAGGGTTTCACGCTAGTGCATTGGACAGCACCAGTCAAAAATGAATTCAAAAAGAAAACCGACCATCTCAACCCAGCAGTTTCTCAAACCGCGCCGCTGCAGCATCCCAATCGGTAGAATTTTGCGGCGTGAATGCCTTCAACTCGAAAGAGTTCCGCACCACTTCACGTGCGGTGGCGTGCGATTCGAGGTGGCCGAGCGTGATCGCCTGCACGAGAATGTTGCCGAGGGCAGTGCATTCCGTGGGACCGGCGAGCACGGGAATTTTCAGCGCGTTCGCCGCGCACTGATTTAACGTCGTGGCCTGGCTGCCGCCGCCAACGATGTGGAGCTGTGTGATTTTTTTGCCGGCAAGTTTCTCCAGTTTGCGCAACGTGACACGATAAAACAGCGCGAGGCTTTCGTAAATGCAACGCACATACGCAGCATGGTTCGCGGGCACGGGCTGGCCGGTCTCGGTGCAAAACTTGGCGATTTTTTTGGCCATGTTGTCCGGCGCAAGAAAACGCGCGTCATCCGGATTGATGAGCGAAACGAACGGCGTCGCAGCGGCGGCCATTTTTTCCAGCGTGGCGTAATCGTATTTTTTTCCTTCCTTCGCCCATTGGCGACGGCATTCCTGAACGATCCACAGGCCGACCATGTTTTTTAGCAGGCGCACGGAATTACCGAAGCCGATTTCATTCGTGAAGCCCAGCGTGCGGGACTGGTCGTTGATGACCGGCTGCGGCCATTCCACGCCCATGAGCGACCAAGTGCCGGAACTCAAGTAAGCCCAGTTCTCGCCGCTGGCGGGCACCGCCGCCACCGCCGCGCCGGTGTCATGCGAACACGTCGCAATGACTTCAATCGGCGGCAGCCCGGTCTCGGCGGCGAGATTTTTTTTCAACGGCCCAAGTTTCGTCCCGCTGGCACAGATCGGCGCAAACATCTCCTCGCGCAGCTTGAGCGCGGAAAAAATTTTCTTGGACCAGGTGCGTGTCTGCGGGTTGTAAAGCTGCGTGGTGCTGGCGTTGGAAACTTCGTTGCGCGCCACACCGCTACAAAAATAATTGAAAGCATCGCCGATGAGCAGGAGCTGTTTGGCGTTCGCCAGCCGTTCCGCCGGTTCGGCGGCGAGCTGGTAAATCGTGTTCAACGCCATGAATTGGATGCCGGTCTCGGAATAAATCTCCGGCCAGCGCAGCTTGGTGTTCACGTTGTCCACACCAAGCGCCGTGCGGGCATCGCGGTAATGCCACACCGGTGACAGCATCGTCCCGCGCTCGTCGTAGAGCACATAATCCACGCCCCACGAATCGCTGCTGATGCTGGCAATGGGCAGTTTTTTTTCGGCGGCTTTTTTCAGGCCGACCTTGAGTTCGTTAAAAAGCCCGTCCAGATTCCAGTGCAACGCGCCGCTGGTCTTCCCCGGACCGTTGGGGAAACGATGCAACTCTTCGAGCGAAATTTTTCCCTGGTCGAGCGTGCCAAGCATGAGGCGACCGCTGTCCGCACCAAGGTCGCAGGCGAGATAATAAGTGGGCATAAAGTAATTCGCCTGCATCTTACGGCAAGCCGTAGCAGAGTCAAAAATTTCTTCCCCCATGAAGCGCGCTCAAGTTGCCGATTAAAATTTCGGTTGCCACATTTGCCGCAAAGGATTTGCCAACGCGCGGCATCGGCGTATCGTAGGCGGAGCCAACCATATCAAATCTATGAGCAACCAACTGGATCAACTCAAACAATTCACCACGGTCGTCGCCGACACCGGCGACTTCGCCTCCATCAAACAATTCGCGCCGCGCGACGCCACCACGAATCCCTCGCTGATCCTCAAGGCTGCGCAGATGCCCGAATACCAATTCCTGCTGGCGAAAGCCATCGCCGACAACCGAGCCAAGGCCAGCGGCAAGGAATTGTTGAACCGCGTGCTGGACGACTTGACCGTGCTTTTCGGCCTCGAAATTTTAAAGATTGTTCCCGGTCGCGTTTCCACCGAGACCGATGCCGATTTGTCTTTCGATACCGCCGCGCTCGTCGCCAAAGGAAAATTATTCATCAAGATGTATGAAGCCGCTGGCATTCCGCGCGAACGCATTCTCGTGAAAATTGCCTCGACGTGGGAAGGCATCAAGGCCGGTGAAATCCTCCAGCGCGAAGGCATCAACTGCAACCTCACCCTGCTCTTCTCGCTCCCGCAAGCCGTCGCGTGCGCCGAAGCGAACATCAAACTCATCTCGCCGTTCGTCGGCCGCATCATGGATTGGTATAAGGCCAAGGAGAAAAAAGAGTTCGCGCCCGCCGAGGATCCCGGCGTGATTTCCGTGAAGGAAATTTACGCCTACTACAAAAAATTCGGCTACGCCACCGAAGTCATGGGCGCGAGCTTCCGCAACATCGGCGAAATCACCGAACTCGCCGGCTGCGATTTGCTGACCATCAGCCCGAATCTGCTCGCGGAACTCCAGAAGACCGACGCACCGCTCACGCGCAAGTTAAGCCCGGAAATTGCGCGCGAATCCAAAATCGAAAAACTGCCGCTCGACGAAAAGAAATTCCGCTGGCTCTTCAACGAGAACGCCATGGCCACTGAGAAGACCGCCGAAGGCCTCCGCTCCTTCAACACCGATGCGCAGAAACTTGCACAGTTCGTCGCCGCAAAATTATAGTCGTTTTTTCAGCCGCCAAAACGCACAAAAGGCGCAAAGGATTTTTCTTTTGCGCCTTTTGATTTGCAACCACCCGTTTCGGTTGGACAGCAAAACTTGACGGTGCTGTAAAAAAAAACTATTCTCCCGCCTCGGTTGGTGGCTATAGCTCAATGGTAGAGTCCAAGCTTGTGGAGCTTGCTGTTGCGGGTTCGAGTCCCGTTGGCCACCCCATTTTACCATTTCCCTTTGTTTTCAGTGTTTTCTTGAGGTTTAACCATCAAGCAGCGCCAGAGTAAGACATTTAGTAAGACATGCGTGGAGGTTTAAGGAAGCCATCGCCATGCAAATTTTCGCCATTACCTCACTTTGCCGCCTTGGATACCCGTAAAAACTCGGCGCATTCCCGCAACCCTGAATTTGTCCACCCAATGGAACGCTTCAAAGGCTGACTTTTAAATTCGCAGCTTGCGACGTCTGGTTTAGTCCGAAAACTTGGCCTTTTAAGCCTTTGATACCCTAACAAACTCAAGGTGCGCTTCGTGCCTTGGCGCGGGCGGCGCGGTAATTATTTCACGGTTGCGGTCAGGGCAATCTCACACCCTTGCCGCCGGGTGGCAATTCAAAACGGGAATTGTCATACGCCACGCGCGGGCTTAATCTCGCCATGTCGAAATCATTCACCGACCAGAAATTTAATAAAAATCATTTTGCGTAGCTTCGGCTGCTGTCTCTCACGAAACGGGAAATTTCACTCAAAGACAGCGTTTGAAGGCACGCCCCATCGGGCGTGTCTGAAAGCGTTCTTTGAGGGCATTCCCGTGCCTGTGAGGGAGCGTGAGTAGGTCACGCCCATTTTCTTTGGTGGCATTCAGGCTTTTGCGAAATGGGAATGAAGCCATTTAGTTAATGAGCCTTACACCGGAGCAAAAATCAAAATGGGTTGAAATGGTTCGTGCTGGACACGGAACTTACGAATTTTTGCGCCAGATATACGAACCTGATCGAAAGGAATGGAGACGGGAATTTCTCAAAAACAAAAACATTGATCCACCTTTAAGCGACGAAGCCCTTGACCAACTGCATCGAGATTCAGGCAGAGTATCACATGAGTTTTCGCTGGCGGGTGATAATGCCACATTTGCCGAGATTGCTGAAAAGTCAATTGATTGGAACGAGGCAGAGGAAATCACTACACGGTTAGCCGTGCAAGTTAAGCCAGACGCCGTGGTGCGGACGCCCGACGGCCAGATTGATTTGGTGGCGACGGCGATTGAAAAACTGCGCAAGAGCGACGGCATAATCGAGACGGACTTAGTTTTTCGAGAAGCAACACCATCAGAGCAAAAGCTAATTGCCGAATCAGAGTCTTTACGCAAGGCGTGGACGAAGGAAATTGACCACGTTGGTTACTACAAAACCTACGTCATATTCCTTTGGGCAATCATCATCTTCCTGCTGTTTTTAGTTGTCATTCTGAAGGCGTCGAAATGAATTTATGAAAACCAAACTACTCCTTATCGCTGCAACCGTTGGGCTGGCCTTGTGTGGATGCGAGAAGAATAACGATTCCGCCGCGCGCCAGATCGAACAACTCACACAACAAATTGCGGCGTTGCAAGCCCAGCAAGCGCGGCAATTTGAATCGTTGTCCAACTCGGTGTCTAAATTATCAGTCAGGATGGAAATAAATTTCAGGAATGTTGGCGAATATATGCAAACCAACTTTGCCGTCATTGATTCCAACGAAGCCTTGCGCGTCACCGCGTTGGATTCAGCCCAAGACGCGCGAATCACTTCTCTCTCGACAAAATTGAGCGGCATTTCAACTGCGCTCGCATCCATTGGCGAATTTGAAAGCAAGCAAGGGACGTTTATTAAAGCGTGTCACGATGCCGAGTCAGAAAAGCTGGGGCTGATTTTCGACAACACGCTGGAAATTCACAAAAGCATTAGTGACCTTCGCTCTGACTATTTGTTACCCATCAAAATGAAGCTGAACGCAAACTGAATTTATGAAAACCAAAATCATCATCATCGGGCTGGCGGCGATGCTCGCGGCTGGCTGTCTTACGTCGGCCTCACGGATCAACAACGTCGCCCTCGACATGAATCAGGCGCAAGTTGTAAAAATCATGGGCGAGCCGTCCAGCATCATTCGCGGCACAAATTCCGTGTGCCTAAACTACAACTTGGGCGAAGTCCTGACCGATTTCAACCAACCCGGCACGCCCTACGAAATCAAATTGGTTGACGACAAGGTCACATGGTATGGGCGCACAGGCGATGCGCCGGGCCATCCGACATCGGTTCCGATGGTTATGCCGGTGGTTCGTTAAGCATCCGGTCTGGGCTAGCGCTGTCTGGCAAGCTCGCGCATCCGTTCAAGGTATTCTTCCGGCAGCCCGGCAATGGTGGTTTTTTCCTCCACTTCAATTTCTTCCCCGTTTAACGGACGACCATAGGCATAATGAAGCAGAACTTCCGGCTTGTGCTTATGTAACCATTCGAGGATTTGACGCAGGCGCGTTTTGCCGCCGGTTTCCTCGTCGAGATATTGCCGGATCAACTCCGCAAGTTTTGCCGTCTTGGGGCGTCCGCCGGGATTGCCGGACTGCCCTTTTTTGAACGGGCGCAAGTTCGCTGTTTTGCCACTGTTTTGAGTGGAGTTGGTTTTCATTCGTCAAAGTAGCGTGTTGGACTTAAAGCACACAGGTTTGCAGTAATCGCGCAGGCGGCGCACAATCGGCCAGCCTCGATTATCAGATAGCAGGCCGGATAACTCATCGCCGTTGCAATTCACGCTGGCGAATATCGGCCTGCGTTGTTCTGTCCGGTGATTGATGATGTGATAAACCTCTGCCTCGGTGCGCTCGGTGAATTTGGCCTTGTCCAAATCGTCGAGATAAAGCACGTCCACCGAGCAAAGCCGCTTGATGAAATTTGCTGCGGCAAGTTGGTCGGTGTAAAACAGCCTGCCGATCTCCATTGATAGGTCTGCCGAATTGATGGCGATGATTGTTTTTTTCTCCCTGAAATGCAGGCGACGCAAAAGCAGGTAAAACGATCTGGTTTTGCATGAGCCGGTTTCGCCCAGCGCAAGCAATCCGTCCGCGCCTGATTTCCAGCCGATGATTTGATTCATCGCGCTTTGGTCTGGAATCCGCGCCGGGTCGGTGTCTTGGAATCGGGGCGGGCAAATCCGTTCCCATTCCGTTTGGGTGCTGGTGGTCTGATCCCGGCGTTTTTGTTCTATTCTCTCCTGTTCGGCTTTGGCGGCGCAATCGCGGCATTTAACCTTTGCGGCAGTGAATAGCTCCCTGCCGTCGAAAAAACATCTTTCAACGGTCAAATCTTTGCCGCATACGGCGCAGGCGGTGGTTCTGGTGCTTTCAATGGCGGTGGACATAGTTAGAACGATGTTGGGGATGCTTTGTGTGGTTTGACTGCAGCAGGCCGGGCGCGTTCTGCCCAACGGAGTTTCCAGTTGGCAAGCGCATGGGGAAGTGAGCGCATTGGATTTCTGCCGACTTTCCAGCCGTTAGCTTGGTAGTAGTTGAAAAACTTTTCCGCCTCGTTATCCGGCAGGCCGATCTTGGCAGCTTGGAGTTTTACCGTTTGAAGGTCTGGACGGGCGCTTTTTGCCGCCTCATTATTTACAGATATATCTATCTTACCATCTATGTTAGTGGTTGCTCGATGGTTAGCTGGTGGTTGAGCGTTGGTTATTTTGGTGGTTGCTTGTATCGGCAGAATCTCAAAAAGCCTAATGTCGGCGAGCCTTGCAACCGTTCCTTTGGTGGTTGGTCTGGTGGTTACAAAACGCCATTTGATAAGCTGGTCAAGCGCGGTGCGGTATTGCTGGCGGGTCATTCCGCAAGATTTGAAGTCACCCAGCATGGCGTCGCCTAAACCGAGTCCATCAGCGTTGAATCCTTCGCGATAACGGGCGCGGTAGCCAATGAAGGCGGCGAGCGTGTAGGCGTTCGGATTGGCGCGAATCAATTCCAGTGCGTCAGGGGAACGCGGGCAGATAAACCAGTCGGCTGACTTGATCGCGCTGACGTCATCAATCTTGCGCGGCTTTATCGGCGCGGTCTTACGGTGTAGTTCTTGACCTTCATTCACGGTGCGATCCTACCGCGTGGCGGCGTTTGGATTTTTTACCGCGCAAGATGCGTTCAATCTTCCGCAACGTGGATTTGTCGCAACGCGAACGGCGCATGAATTTGTTTTTGCTCACGGTTGCTCCGCGCTTTCGTTGGTTGAAAATTCCTGAATGGCCGTGACGAGGCTTTCGGCGTCAATCAATCGGCAACCGCGCGACGTGCCGCGCCGTTTAAGGCTGAAGGATTTCACCCTACCGGTTTTCCATAGAACGTAAATCTGGGTGCGTGACAAGCCGGTGAACGGGCAGAGCGTGCCGGGTTTGGGAAGCCGCACAAAGCGCGGTTGCGCGATAGGCTGGGCTGACACACTCGCCGCCGTGTCATTTGGCAGGACAACTTTGGAGCCGCTGTCTGGCGCATTGAAGTTTCGCTTCATGCGCAGAGTCTTTAGTAAGCTTCCCCGACTGTATCGGCGGCTAAAAAACTTTATTAGAATCTTGTTTAGTGTGCGGTCTATGAATGTCGTTTTGTGCCCGAATCCACTGGGCTACTTTGATTTCAGCTTCACTCCACTCTGACTGTTCTGCAAATAAGGGCTTGGCTTTATCATTGGCTGTCGCGGTCAATTCACTAGCGGCTTTCCAGTCCATCCGTTTCAACAAACGCCGCGCCGCAATTTGCTTTAGCCTGTATGCCTCTTTCCGGTTGGGCACGCCCGCGCCTCGATCCGGCCACGTCTCGACATCTGGCGGACGATTGTTAATCAGCCATTGGGCGAACGCTTCTTTCAACCAAGGATCAGGTTGTTTCCAGTCAACACTTATGAGCGCTAGTTCGTATGAGCCACTTACACGATAGACAGGCGAATCGGTTTGCAATGCCGCCTTTATCCGGTGCCCAATGTCGGACGGCACAAGGCCAAACCGCCCGTCCAACATTCGTCCGGCAGCTTTTTTATCGTCGCCAAAAACCAAATTGATTCGGCGCTGTCTTTCTTTCTGGTCGCCGGTGCAAAGATATGGCCGGTCTGGAAATTCAGGGCAGAAATAGAAGATTGCAAGCGGTCGGCGGCGCGGTGACTGAAAAATGCGTGTGCCAAGCTGGTTCCAAATAGCATCAAAGGTTTTCTCTTGGCAGCCTGCGCGTAATTTGGCGACATCATTTTTGATCGCTTCACAATCGCGAGACAGTTCCCAAATGAAACATTCGTAACGCTCTAGCGGCGGGCAGTTGCTAAAGTCCCATTCTTCCGGCGGCAATTTCTGTGCGGCTTTGTTCGGAATAATCCTTTTCAGCAGCCGCGCAACGCCCGGCAACGCCCGTTTTTTATTCATGGCCATAGCCGTTTGCAAGTCACGTCAATTTGAGCGCGGGAAGCTTGTTCACGGCGTTGCGCAGCGTCTTCATTTCCGTCCGCGTGTAACGGTCGTTTACGATGTCAGATTTGTGTCCAGTGAGCTTCCGACGCAATTCCTGATCCACGCCCTTGTTGTGCAAGCCGCTGTTAAACGAGGCGCGGAGAGCATGAAATGACAGCCGGGATAGTTGCCGCTGCCCGCCAGTGTCCGTTGATTCGTTGCCGATGCCCGTCTTTCGCATGATGGCTAGAAACTGCTTGGACAAGCCGCTGCGCCCGCCAGCTGGCCACGCGGCCAAAGTCGGACAAATTGCGCCGGTAGCGTCGCCCGCGAGCTTAAACAGGTGATCTTTGAGCGTCGGATGCAACGGAATTTCCAGCGCCTCGCCGGTCTTGTGAACGTCTATGTTCAATTTGTCGCCCGCAAAATCCACGCCTTCCCACGTGAGCGAAACGCAATCCGACAAACGGAGTCCGGCATAGTAGCCCAGCAGAATGGCGGTTTTCCATTCGGCGTTCGCCTCGTTAATCAGCATTTGAACTTGTGCAGCCGTGAACACCTTTCGTTTCACTTGTTTGATGCGCTCGGGCAGGTCAACCGCCAATACCGGATTGGTCGCGATGAGTCCAAGCCGCCGCGCATAGTTGAACAGGCTGGAAATGGTTTTCATTTCCACCCGCAACGAAGCCAACGCAAATTTTTGGCCAGCAAGGTTGTCATAAAACTTCTGGCAGTCATGCGGTGAAATGGCCGAAATTGGCCGGTCAGCTTTTACCCCGATAAATTCATTGAAGCGGTCAACGGACATGGCATAACGCTCCGCCGTGCGTTCCTGCCGGGAATTGGTCTTGCCGCGCAACCATTCTGCGGAAAACTCGCGCACGGTAGATTGGCGCAACTTCTCGCCGGTTGTTCGTTCCAGAATGCCGCCAATGACTTCGCGGCTGATTGCCTCGGTGAGGATCTTGTCACGGCCCATGCCTGCCGCGCGCTCCCATTCAATCGCCAGCGCGAGAGCGGTGGTCTTGGCGGTCTTCTTGGTGGATTTTTTCCGCCACTGGTTTTGGTCGTCACGATAGATGCCAGTCCAGAAGGGAGACTTGGGATGTTTCCAAACGTATGCCATAGGTAAGGCACAGAGTAAGACACACGGGGAAGTTTGTCAAGGTTCAACAATGAGTGTTTGCAATGGTTTTATCACTTTGAAAGGCGCGGAATCGAATTGCGGGTTCGAGTCCCGTTGGCCACCCCATTTTTCAAATCGAATAGTCGTCCGAGAAAATCTTCACATTCTTCAGTTCCACAAAAACCTGCTCGCCCGGCTTGGGCTGAAGTTCCTGAAACAATTCCTTGCTCAACTGCACGGTGAATTGTTCCCCGCTGTCGAGACGTTTTAATTCGAGATTTGCCACCGGCCCGGCAGCGTTTGAGCGGATGACGGTCGCGGCGAGCGCGGGACCGCTCGCCTGACGCGTCACGCGGATGTCGTGCGGACGCACGAAGGCAACGGCTTCGGAATCCTGTTCGCCCGCCGCGTCCTGCGTGGCAAATTCCGTCCCGCCGATGACCACCGCACCGTCTTTCATGCGGCCATGAAACAGATTCACGTTGCCGAGAAAATCATAAACGAATGGCGACGCGGGCCGGTCGTAAATTTCTTCCGGCGTGCCGATCTGTTCAATCTTGCCAGCGCGCAAAATCGCGACGCGGTCGGAAACCTCCAGCGCCTCCTCCTGATCGTGCGTCACGAATAACGTTGTGACGTGAATCTCATCGTGCAACTGACGCAACCAACGGCGCAATTCCTTGCGCACCTTCGCATCGAGTGCGCCGAACGGTTCGTCGAGCAGGAGAACTTTCGGCTCCACCGCGAGCGCACGCGCGAGTGCGACGCGCTGACGTTGGCCACCGGAAAGTTGCGAGGGAAACCGATTCGCGAGCGGATCAAGCTGGATGAGCTTCAGCAATTTTTCCACGCGAGCGCGGATTTCCGTTTCCGGCGGACGCGTGGCTTTTGGCCGGACTCGCAAACCGAACGCGATGTTCTCAAACACGCTCATATGGCGGAACAGCGCGTAATGTTGAAACGCAAAACCAGCCTTGCGTTCGCTGGCGGGAATTTGCGTCACGTCTTCACCGTAAAACAAAACCTGCGCCTCGCCGGTGTTGTCGGGAAATTCCAAGCCGGCGATGGTTCGTAGCAACGTCGTCTTGCCGGAGCCGGACGGCCCGAGCAATGCGACGAGTTCGCCGGACTCGACCTTCAGGTTGACATTGTCGAGCGCGGTGAAGTTGCCGAATTTTTTTGTTACGTTTTTGACTTCGACACTCATTTGGAAATCTCCGTTTCGTTCTGCGCGGCGTTTTTATATTCCACCCACGTCTTCAAGCCCAGCGTGACGAGCGCGAGAAACGCCAGCAACGACGCTACGGCAAACGCCCCGGTAAAATTGTAGTCATCATACAACGCCTCGATGTGCAACGGACTGGTGTTTGTCTGTCCGCGAATTTTTCCGCTGACGACCGACACCGCGCCGAACTCGCCCATCGCACGCGCGTTGCACAGGATGACGCCGTAGAGCAACCCCCACTTGATGTTCGGTAACGTGACACGCCAAAAAGTTTGCCAGCCGCTCGCACCCAACACGCGCGCGGCCTCTTCCTCGTTGCGGCCTTGTGCCTGCATGAGCGGAATGAGTTCGCGCGCGACGAATGGGAACGTGACGAAGATCGTCGCCAGCACAATTCCCGGCACCGCGAAAATGATTTTGAAATTATGGTCAATCAGCCAGTTCGCCAGCTTCGGGAACGTCGGATTGTCGGCATTCAGCCAAAGCCCCATCCAACCTTGCGCGCCGAAAACGAGAACGTAAATCATGCCCGCAATGACTGGTGAAACCGAGAACGGCAGGTCAATCAGCGTGAGCAAAATGTTTTTGCCGCGAAAATCAAACTTCGCGATGGCCCATGCCGCGCAGACGCCGAAGACACAATTCAGCGGCACGGAAATCGCCGCTGCGAGCAAGGTCAATTTGACCGCGCTCCACGCCATCGGGTCGGTGATGGTGTGGAAATAAAATCCAACGCCTTTTGCGAACGCCTGCGTGAAAACAAAAACCAGCGGCAGCACGAGGAACAGGCCGATGAAACCCAGCGCGACCCCGATGAGCAAGCGGCGCACCCACGGTGGTTCGCCCGTCGTGCGGCGATGCACAACTTGATGCGGCACATGAAATGTCGTGGCGACGGGCGTCATGCGAGGTTGTTGGTGTTGTAACGGTTCGTCCACCATTGCAGCACGTTGATGGTGAGCAGTAGCACGAACGAAAAGACCAGCATCACGACGGCGATGGCCGTGGCCTTGGCGTAATCAAACATGTCCAACTCGCCCATGATGACGACGGCGGTGATCTGCGTCTTCATCGGGATGTTGCCGGCGATGAAAATAACGGAGCCGTATTCGCCCAGTGCGCGGGCGAACGCCAGCGCAAAACCCGTAAGCAACGCGGGCGTGAGCATGGGGAAAATCACGCGCCAGAAAACCTGCCAGCGGTTCGCACCGAGACTGGAGGCGGCTTCTTCCAACTCTGGGTCGAGATCTTCCAGAATCGGCTGAACCGTTCGCACGATGAACGGCAGGCCGATGAACGTCAGCGCGATGAACACGCCAATCTGTGTGGTGAAAACTTTGATGCCCATCGGCTCCAAGAATTTCCCAATCCAGCCGTTGCCGGAATAAAGCTGCGCGAGCGTGATGCCCGCGACGGCGGTCGGCAGCGCGAACGGCAAGTCCACGAGCGCATCCACAATTTTTTTTCCGAAAAATTCATAGCGCACGAGCACCCATGCGACAATGAGACCAAAGATTGCGTTGACCAACGCGGCGAGAAATGAGGCGCCAAAGGTCAGACGATAAGAAGCCATTGCCGCCGGCATCGTCACGGTGTGCCAGAATTCAGCCCACGTCAGCGAGCTGGTTTTCCAGAACACCGCCGCCAGCGGGATGAGCACGATGAGACCAAGATAAAAAACGGTGAAGCCGAGCGTCAGTTTGAAGCCCGGCAGCACACGGATTTTTTTGCGCCTGAT
>CAIKKJ010000077.1 GCA_903827955.1 uncultured Verrucomicrobia subdivision 3 bacterium | reverse complement strand
TTTGCGCGCCGCGTTCACTGCCCGCCGTCTCACGGTGCAGAACGACATTTCTGAAACGCTGCCGGCGTTGCGTGTGGATCGGCCGAAGCTCGACAAGCTGTTCGATCTGCTGTTCAAAGACGAACTGGCGATGCTGCCCGCCGGCAGCGCCATCGTTATCACCGCCGAAGTTCAGGACGAGGAAGTCGCGGTGAAATTCACCGACAACGGCCCCGCGCTGCCGGCGGCGGCGTTGCAGGTGGTGCTGAATCCGTTCACCGTGTCGAGCGGCGCGCCATCGGAATACGGCATCAACCTGATGGCATGTTTTTTTCTCGCGCATCATCACGGCGGAAAAATCGAGGCGCACAGCCAACCCGGCGGCAACATCATCACCGTCCGCCTGCCGCTCAAGCCGGGGCGCGCCGCCGCCGCGCCGGGCGATGCCGACTTCATGCGCCGCGCACTGTTGAATGAAGACCTCTGGGGCAAGCTGCTGGCCAAGGGTTGACCGGCAGAGGTGGCGTGCGGCGCTGTTTCCGTCGCCGATGGAAATTCTTCCAACTGGCAAGTTGGAAGCCAATGTCACTGCCGGTCAGGACGGGACGCCGCAATGCGTCGTCTGGCCTTGCCCCGATTTGGTGGACAGGAGTCATGTGATTGTGTGAGCTAGGGACCGCACACATGAAGGCCGCGTCTCAAAGTTGAAAATTGAAACTGAACATCAAAATGAATTTAATCTGGAATGAGTCTAGGACTGACCCCTTTACGAGTGGACGGACACATATGACCCATATTGGCCTCTCAAACAACAATAAATCAAAGGATGGCGATGAAATCAATGCGTGTATCAAAACAACTGTTGGCACTTGTTTTTTGTTTATGGCTGGGAGCTAGCTTGGCAACGGCTGGTGAAACGGTGAATCCGCCATTCGTGTATTACGAGTTGGATAAAACCCCCATGCTGTGGGGTGACGCGACCAACGGCATCAAGGCCGGCCTGTTAATGGCGGTTTTTACAAACCAACAGGATGTCAGACAAAATGGGGTCTGGTGCGTAGCCTGGATGCTCTTCACAAGCAACAGTGCCACCAAGTTTTATGTGGGCTACCCTAACAGCGATAGCAACTGCTGTATTCAGTTGCGTGAGGCGAGGTGGGTCAGCGCTCGAAAAGAAGACGAATACACCTCGACCATACTCGAAGTAGATGCTGAGAGGCTTTTACCTATCGAACGGAATTATCAAATGACGCTGACGGATGCGGAAGGCAAGCTGGTGTCCCGCACTGACCTTGGCGAAAAGTTTCGGCACGCATTTTATGACAATCCAATTTTTGAAGAAAATCGCTACAGCGGAGTTCCTATGGAAAACGGCCAAGTGACACCTTTTATTGTTGATTGCCGCCTCAATGATTTTTTTATTCTATCCAAGCCCGGCAAATACCACCTTCGAATGCAGGTGCGGATTTTTTGCTGTTATGCCAAAGGAACATCTTACAGGAGGCACGAGCCATTGATTCTTCCACCAGTGGAGGCGGATTTTATTCTTCCGTAAGCGTCATGCCAAGCACCACTATTTTCTGAAGTCATAAGTGTCGTAGCATAACATAAAGCATGGCCTTTGGCGTCATTGGCCAGGAGGTGGAAACGGTCGGCGAGATGCAGCTGCATAAAGGGGGTAGTCCCAGCCTTGACAGAGTTTCAGCTAGTGATTTAAGCGAAAGCCATGCGTCGGCAGTTGCGCCTTGAATACCCCGGTGCGATTTATCATCCACCTTCGCTTGGCTTCGGCTGGCTAGATTTGTGGCAGTCCCAACATCAGAAATATCTGGAGCCGTGTGCGAAGTTTCGTTTGACGGCACGTCGGCCTGCGTGGAAAATGCCGCCCGACGATGGATCCGAAACGCGCGACAATTCAAGGACTTGAATGAAAAGCATTCTCGTCCTGTCGCCGCATCCCGATTTCGCCGAGGTCATCCGCGCCGCGCTGGCGCCCGACCAGTTTCGCATTGTTCACCGCACGAATGTTGAGGATTGCGAACCGCTGCTCGTCCACGGCCTCGCCGCCGCGTGCATCCTCGACGCCGATTTGCTGGGCGTGGAAAATGTCTGGGTCATCGAACGTCTCCGCCGCCGCGACACCAAGACGCCGCTCATCGCCTACACCGCGACCGTCAACGCTGACTGGGAGGAGGAAGTCGTCTTGCGCGGCGTTTCCCAGGTGCTGACCAAGCCCGTGCGCAGCCGGCTGCTGGCGTCCGTTCTCGAAAAATTATTGAACCCGGCCGCGCCCGCCGCGCGTTTCACGCCGAATGTGCCGCCGGGCAACACCGCCATTTTCACCCGCGCCGCCGCCGATCCGTCGGCCGCCGGTCGTTTCACCAGCACCACGCAGACACTCGATGTGCTGCGCGATTTTTCATCCATCCTCACGCACTCGCTCGACGCCGAGGCGATGCTGAAACAATTTCTCCGCTTCCTGCGCGAAACTTTGAGCGTGAACCGCGCGGCGATTTTTCTCAACCGCCCGTGCGCGCCGCTGACGGAAGTTTCGCCGCGCGAAACCG
>CAIKKJ010000076.1 GCA_903827955.1 uncultured Verrucomicrobia subdivision 3 bacterium | reverse complement strand
CACGGTGCACGATGCCGCCAACGCGCTCGCCGTGGCGCAAAACTTTTTCCAAGTGGACGTGTTGGAGTCCAATCTACCGCCGGTCATCCTGTTCCCGACGAACAATGCCGTCATTCGCATTCTGGAAACCGAGCCGTTCCTCACTAACGTCATTGCGTATGACCCGGACATCCCGACGAACACGCTGACGTTCGGGCTCGCCGGTTCTCAAAACGTGTCCGGCCCCGGCATTTCGACCAATGATTTCACCATTGACCCGCAGTTCGGGACGATTTCCTGGCTGCCGGCGGAGACGAATGGGCCGAGCACGAACATTATTTTCATCACCGTTACGGATACGAATCCGCCGGCCATCAATCAGAAGTCGTTCACGGTTACAAATCGTTTCACGCTCGTCGTGATGGAATCCAATTTGCCGCCGGTGTTGACGCTGCCGCCGAACACGAACATAACCGAACTCCTCCCGTGGACTGCGCAAGCCACCGCCACGGATTCTGACTGGCCGAGCAACCAGCTAACTTTTTCGCTCGCGAGCGGCCCGGCTGGCTTGACGGTTTCACCTGCCGGCGTCATCAACTGGACACCCACCGAATTGCAAGGGCCGGGTGATTACATCGTCGCCATCAACGTCACGGACACAAATCCGTGGGCAGTCAATCAGCAATCCTTTACGGTCACCGGCACGCTCATCATTCATGTGGACGAATGGAACATAGCGCCGACGCTGCCAGCGTTGCCGGACACAAATATTTTCGAACTCCAGACGTTGACGGTCAACAATTCTGCCACCGATCCGGATGTGCCGTTCAACACACTGACTTACACGCTCATCGTCACGCCGTTGGCCACCAACGCGCCGGCGGTGACCAATGCCTTCATCTCGGTCTTCGGCATCGTCACTTGGATTCCGACCGAGGCGCAGGGGCCGGGCGATTATCTCTTTACCACGATTGTCACGGACACGAATCCGCCGGCGATCAACACCACGTCGTTCTCGGCGACTAATAAATTCATCGTCTACGTTTTGGAAACCAACTCCGCGCCGTTCTGGCCGACGAATTATTCCGACGTCGTTATGGATGAACTCACGGTGACAAATATTTTTGCTACCGCGATTGACACGGATTTGCCGCCGAACACCGTGACCTACTCGCTCGCCACGAACACGCCGGCGTGGGTCAGCATCAATGCGACCAATGGCGCAATCGTCTTGTCGCCGTTGGAAGTGGACGGCCCGTCGACGAACATCATCACGGTCATCGCCACGGATAACGGCGCGCCGCCGTTGAGCGGTTCGACGAATTTCACTGTCGTCGTCAACGAAGTGAACACCGCGCCGTATTGGCTAACGAATGTTCCGAGCCAGACGAATTACATCACGCCTGCGCTCTGGACACTCGTTGTCACCAACACCGCAGTTGATTTGGACATTCCCGCGAACTTGCTGACCTACACGTTCTCCGTCGTTTCGACCAACCCGCTGGATCCGCCCGTGACCAACGCGTTGATGGGCACCAACGGCATCTTTGTCTGGACGCCGACCGAGGCGCAGGCACCGGCGGTTTATCTCGTCACGACGGTGGTCACCGACACGAACCCGTGGGCACTTTTCAACCAGTCGTTGAGCGCCACCAACACGTTTATCGTGACGGTCGTGCCCAAGAATCTCGCGCCGTTCTGGACGACGAATTATTCCGACGTGGTGATGAATGAACAAACGACCACGAACCTTTCCAGCACAGTTGTTGACCTCAACATTCCGACCAACAGTTGGACTTACGCGTTGAGCAATAACACGCCGACCTGGGTCAGCATCAACACCAATTCTGGCGTCATCACGCTCGCGCCGCAGGAAGTGGATGGCCCGTCCACAAACATCATCACCGTCATCGTCACGGACAATGGTTTGCCGCCCTTGAGCAGCGCGACGAATTTCACCGTCGTCGTCAACGAGGTGAACACGCCGCCCGTGCCGCCGAACATTCCTGACCAGTTGGTTTATGCCGGCGAGGAAATTGTCGTGGATGCTTCCGCGTATGATTTCGACGTGCCGGTGAATGCGCTGACTTACACGAAGCTCGCTGGCCCGGCGGGTCTCGTGCTCAATCCCACGAACGGTCTCATCACTTGGACGCCGACGACGAATGATGTTTACACGACCAACCTCGTGACCGTGACGGCCACGGACACAAATCCATGGGCGCTGTTCAACCAGTCGTTGAGCACCAATTATTCCTTCTACATCACCGTGCTGCCGCCGTTTACGAACCCCATCGTCACTGGCATCCCGGCATTCACCGGAGCTGAAGGTGCGGGCGGTTTCGCGGTCGGCGGTCGCGGTGGCGATGTTTATCACGTCGTAAACACGAATGACGACGGCCCCGGCAGTTTGCGCTACGGCACGCGGGCGAGCCATCGCACGATTGTCTTCGACGTGTCCGGCACGATTGATTTGTTGAGCGATTTGCGTATCACGCGCCAGTATCTCACCATCGCCGGCCAGACCGCGCCCGGCGACGGCATCACCTTGAAAGGCCGCCTGACTTCCGTGCAGAACACGCACGATGTCGAAGTGCGTTTCCTGCACTTCCGTCCGGGCGATGTGAATTGCCCGACGTTCCAGGACGACGCGTTCCATTTCCGCTCGGCGGCCATGTCCATCGTGGATCACGTCTCGGCCTCGTGGAGCATTGATGAAGTTTTGTCCGCGACCTACGTCACGAATGTCACCGTGCAATGGTCCATGATCGCCGACTCGCTGAATGACTCTTGCCACGTCAAAGGCTTGCACGGCTACGGCTCGCTGTTGCGTTACGGCGATGGCAATGTCAGCTTCCACCACAATCTTTACGCGGACAATTACAGCCGCAACCCGCGTCTTGGCGACAACCTCACGCTGGACTTCGTCAACAACGTCGTTGCTAACTGGGGCGAACTGCCCGGCTACTCCGGCGATTCCGCCGATCTCGCCGACAATCCGCTCGGCTTCACCAACCGGATGAATTACACCGGCAATTACGTCATCGCCGGAGGCAACTCCGTTTCGCCATCGCGCGCGTTTCGCAGCGGCGACGTGACCACTTGGATTTATCAGTCCGGCAATTTGATTGATGCAAACTTGAACTTCTCGCTCGACGGTGCGAACACTGGGTGGGGAATGTTCTCCGGCCCGCTCACGCAATCCGGCTCGCCGTTTGCCCTAACGCCGCCGGCGGTCACGACAGACACCGCGCAAGTCGCCTACGAACGCGTGCTTGCCTTCGTCGGTGCGAACGCGAAACGCGACCTCGTGGATTCCAACATTGTCAGCCACGTCCGTTCACAGACCGGCCACATCATTAACTCCGAAATCGAAGTCGGCGGCTGGCCGGCGCTCGCCTCCACCACGCTGCCGCCGGATTACGATCAGGACGGAATGCCTGATTATTGGGAAGTCACGCTCGGCTTGAACGCGCTCCTGCCGAGCAATGACCTTGACCGCGATGGCGACGGCTACACCGACCTCGAAGAATATTTGAACTGGCTCGCCGCGCCGCACGCGTTCCTGTTGCACGACACCCAT
>CAIKKJ010000075.1 GCA_903827955.1 uncultured Verrucomicrobia subdivision 3 bacterium | reverse complement strand
TCCTCACGCACTCGCTCGACGCCGAGGCGATGCTGAAACAATTTCTCCGCTTCCTGCGCGAAACTTTGAGCGTGAACCGCGCGGCGATTTTTCTCAACCGCCCGTGCGCGCCGCTGACGGAAGTTTCGCCGCGCGAAACCGCGCGTCGTTTGCACGCGGCCTCGGCCACCGGCATCCCGGCGGGATTGCTGGAGCACATCGAACTCTCGCTCGACTCCGGCATCGGCGCGCAAGTGTCGCGGCTCGGCCGGATTTTGCGCCGCGACAGCGACGAGGTCCGCTTCGACAATGAGACGCAAAAGGAATTTGAACTGCTCGGCGCGCAAGTGGCCGTGCCGATTTTGGATCGCGATGCCGTCATCGGCGTGGCCGTGTTTGATGGCCGCATCACCGGCGAACCGCTGGTGAACGTGGAGCTGGAAATGATTTTCCGGCTGCTCGAACAGGTCGGCCTCGGCCTGCGCAACATCTGGTTGCACGAACAATTGTCCGGCAACCACGCGCTGATGTCTGACGTGCTGAAAGAATTGAGCAGCGCGTGCATCGTCGTCGGGCGCGACCTGAAAGTGCTGCACGCGAACAAGGCCGCGCGCCGCCATTTCGGGCGCAAGAACGAGCGCACCGGCGGCCTGGACTTCAGCGATTTGCCGCAGTCGCTCGGCGCAAAAATTTATCAGGTGCTCAAGACCGGTTCCGCGCTCGAACCGTTCCGCTACGCGCCGGAAAGTTCGCCCGGCACCACTTACAGCGTGAGCATCGTGCCGTTTCAACGCGGCAATTCCGCGACGCCGGCCTCCGCGCTGCTCACGGCCGATGACCTCACGCAGAGCGAGCAGTTGCGCAATCTCGAAATCGAGGCCGCGAACCTGCGCCTCGTCCGCTCGATGGCCGACCGCATGGCGCACGAAATCGGCAACGCGATGGTTCCGCTCTCCACGCACCAGCAGTTGCTCGCCGAAAAATTTGACGACGCAGAATTCCGCGAATCACTCGGTATTGCGATGGGCGAAGGCGTAAAGCGCGTTTCCCGGCTCGTGAGCCAAATGCGTTTTCTCGCGCGCGAAGGTCATGTTGCCAAGGATATTTGCCCCGTGGAAACACTGGTGCAAGACGCATTTCAGGAAGCCATGCGCCAGCAGCCTGCCGAGGGCGCGCAGTTGAATTTAGAAAATAGCGGCCTGCCCTACGTCGTCACCGGCGACCGCGCGGCGTTGAAGCACGCCTTTTCGGAAATCATGTTGAACGCCATTCAAGCGAATCCCAAAGCGGCGAAGATCGCTGTGAATTTCCAACCCGGCGAACGCGCCGTGACCATCGAAGTGCAGGACACCGGTAGTGGCTTCACCGCCGACGCTGCGAAGAAAGTTCCCGCGCCGTTCTATACCACGCGCAACGTTGGCCTCGGTCTCGGCCTATCGGTCTCGCAAAAAATCATCCAGAACCACCACGGCAAACTGGAAATCATCCCGTCACCCAACGGCGTGATTCGCGTGTCGCTGCCGGTCATTTCGGCGGCGGGTTAACGTCGTCAGCGCGCGGTGATTTTTTCCAAGACCGCCGCCAGTTGCTTCGCGGCGAAGCTGGTTTTCTTTTGCAGATCCATCAGTGCGCCGATTTTTCCTGGCGACTTGGCGATGGCCAGAAATAATTTTCCGAAGTTCAAACTTTTGTCCGCGTTGGCCAGCGCATTGAAATCCAGTGGCAAATTCTCATTCGCCGTGTCGGAAATCACGCGGACGGTGGAGCAGGGGAGGCCGTGCTCGCGGCAGACGGCGTGAATGGCTGCCGATTCCATTTCGACCACATCGGCGCGGGTTTCCGCGCGCAGCTTTTGCTTTTCCGCCACGGTGGTGGCGATGCGGTCGGCGCAAAAAAATGTCGCCGGTTTTCCGCCGGCGGCGACCAGTTGTGCCGCGTGATGTCCGCTTTCAAAAACGACCTCGCCAATTTTCAAATCCGGGTTCAGTCCGCCGGCAAAACCGCAGGTAAAAACCTTTTCCGGCGAATGGTTGGCGAGAAATTTGCGGATGGATTTTTCCGCATTTTGCCGGCCGATGCCAACAATCAGGATGGTTATGGCGGGATTTGCCGCCGCAATTTTTTTGAGCGGCGCGGCTTCTTCTTTCAGCGCAAAACAGACGAGATATGACATGGCAGCGGGCGCAAACTACGGGGTCGGCGCGGGGGCTGCAAGTGTGGACTGGCGGTGCCTTTTTGCCGGGCGTTGTAAAATCGTTGCCAACCGGCGGCGCGCGGGCAAAATGACGGCGTGAATTTCCGCGACAAAATCATCGCGTGGGACGATTTACCGGCGTGGCGAAACCAATTTCGCGCGACGGGCAAAAAACTCGTCGTCACGAACGGCTGCTTCGACATCCTGCACCTCGGCCATGTCACCTATCTGGAGCACGCCCGCAATTTCGGCGATGCACTGCTTATCGGCGTGAACAGCGACGCGGCGGTGCGCGGCTTGAAAGGCGCGGGGCGTCCGGTGAATTCCGAAACGGATCGCGAGTCGGTTTTGGCCGCGTTGCAAAGCGTGGATGGCGTCTGCATTTTCACCGACGCAACCGCAACCAAATTTCTCGCCGCCGCGCAGCCGGATATTTACGTCAAGGGCGGCGATTACACCTTGGAAACGTTGAACCAGGACGAGCGTCGCGCGGTCGAGTCGGCGGGCGGAAAGATTGTTCTCGTTCCTTTCGTTTCCGGAAAATCTACGACGGGCTTGCTGGAAAAGATTTCGCGGTTGTGAAAAAGATTCTCGTCATCTCTCTCGCCGGCATCGGCGACACGCTGATCGCCACGCCGTTCATCCGCGAGCTGCGCGAGAATTTCCCCGATGCAGTGATTGACGCGCTGGTGATGTGGCCGGGCGCGAAGGATTTGCTGGAGCACAATCCGAACGTGAACCGCGTGTTTCAGAAAAATCTGATGAAGTGTGGCAAGTTCGAAGCCACGCGTTTCCTATGGTCGCTGCGCCGCGAGCGTTATCAGCTTTCCGTGAACACGCATCCGCAGAGCCGCATCCACTACCGCGTCGCGGCGTGGCTGGCGGGCGCGCAGGTGCGCATCAGCCACGAATACGAATGCTTCCATTGGTTGGATAACTGGCTCGTCACCGGTTCGCTGCCGCAGGATTACGCGCGGCATTCGATTGATAATAATTTCGACGTGCTGCCGATGATCGGCGCGCAGAAGAAACTTCCGGCGCATGAGATGGAATTTTTTCTCGAGCCGGGCGACGAGCGGTTTGCGGATGATTTCCTGACGAAGCACAAATTGTTCGGCAAAATAATTCTCGGCCTTCATGTCGGTTCCGGCGGCACGAAGAATTTGCCGTTGAAGCGCTGGCCGTTGAAGAATCATGCCGGATTGGTGCGGCAGTTGAACAAGCAGCGGCCGGATATTCATGTGCTACTATTCGGCGGGCCGGACGAGGCGAAGGATCACGCCGTGGTGCTGGCGCAGGCGAACGCCGACCTGACACGCGAGGCGAAGACAAAAAATCTGCGCGAAACGGCGGCGTTGATGAAGCGGTGCAGCGCGTTCTTGAGCGTGGACACGTCGCTGATGCACATCGCGGCGGCGATGAAGGTGCCGAACCAGATCGTGATTGAGGCGCCGACGTTGAACGTGACGAACTGGCCTTACGGAAATCAATTCACGCTCATAAAAAATCCCGTGGTAAACGGGCGCAACTTGGATTATTACCGCTACGACGGCGGCGACATCAAAGGCACACGCGAGGAACTTGTCGCCGCGATGGAGTCGGTGAAAGTCGCGGACGTTTTTGCGGCGGTGACGAAGTTGATTTGAACTACGCTATCAACACAAAAAGGCCGCGCAAACATGCGCGGCCTTTTTGTTTGAAAGCAAATCAGAGTTTGAAACCCGCTGCCGCCGCGTCGTTCGCAAACATCTTCACGGTATCGAGCGAAAGCTCCGTCAAATCCATCCCCGTCATCTTCTGCGCCTTGCCGAGAATGTCGTGCGGCACGGTCACGATGTGACAGCCGCAATCGTTTGACTGAAAAATATTCAGCACTTCGCGCACGCTCGCCCAAAGCAGTTCCGCTTGCGGGAGGCCGATGAGAATGTTTTTGCTCTCCGCCATAATGCCAACCGGGTCAACGCCCGTATCCGCAATGCGTCCGGCAAAAACCGAAACCACGGCGGGCACTTTCGGATTCAATGCCGCCGCCACGCCCTTCACTTGCTCGACGGTGAGCAGCGCGGTGACGTTCAGTTTCACGCCTTCCGCGGCGAGTTCCTTGATGAGCGGCAACGCCGATTCACCGCGCGAGTTGGTGATGGGAATCTTGACGTAGACATTTTTTCCCCAGCCGTTGATCTTCAAACCTTGGCGCTTCATCTCGGAGAATTCGTCAGAAAAAACTTCGAGCGAGAGCGGCTTGACCGTGATGGTCTGCAAGATGTCGCGCGCGAACGCCTCAAAATCCGTCAGGCCAGCCTTGCGCATCAGCGTGGGGTTCGTGGTGAGGCCTTGGATGAGCGGGTCGGCGTTGAGCTTGAGCATTCCGGCCTTGTCCGCGCCGTCGGCGTAAATTTTTACCGTCAAATCTTTCAGGGTGCGCTTCATAAATTATTTCTTAGTTTGGGCGAGAATGATGTCAGCAGCCTTGGCCAGATTGCGAGCGGAAAAATCAGGTTTCTGCTTCAACTGCTCGACGTAGTTGCCTTCGATGAAAACAGTCTTGCAGCCCGCTGCGTGGCCGCAATCCACATCGCGCCAGCGGTCACCGACCATCCAGCTCTGTGCGAGGTCAATGCCGAGCGCTTTCGCCGCGTTGAGTAACATCCCCGGCTTGGGCTTGCGACAATCGCAATCCGAAGCGCCGCGACCGGGGTGAAAACAAATCTCGATGCGATCCAACTCGACAACTTTTGACACCTCGGCATTCATCGCTTCGACGAGTTCACGCGGAACGATGCCACGCCCCACATCTGGTTGATTGGTGGTGAGGACGAGCAGAAAACCAGCGGCTTTCAACTTCGCACACGCTTCGGGAACGCCCGGAAGAATTTCAAAATCCGCCATGCTCATCGGCGGGAACGGTAGCCCATCCCGTGTAATAGAACGGTTGATAACGCCATCGCGGTCGAGAAAAACGGCGCGCTTCACTTCGTAGATTCCCACTTGGTCTGCGCGACTTTGAGCTTGGGATGCGACACAAGCAAGTGCCACACGATGCCCTGAAACGCCTCGCTATGCGGCGTGACATGCGTGGGATTCACCGTCGGAACAATGACACAAGCCGTAGCCTGCTGTGCAGTGTAACCGCCGTCGCGGCCAACGATACCGACGACTGAAGCGCCGACCGACTTCGCCACTTGAATCGCACTGACGAGATTCGGGCTAACATTTTTTTCCAGATTGCCGCCGCCGACGGAAAAAATCAGCAACCCGTCTTTCGCATTGATGCGCGAGCCTTTCAGCCATTCGGAGAAAACTGTCGCCCAACCTTCGTCGTTGGTTCGGGCGGTGAGCTCGGAAACATTGTCCGTCGGCGCGTAGGCTTCGAAGCCGCAGATTTTGCGGAAATCATTCACGGCATGACCGGCGTTGCCCGCGCTGCCGCCGACGCCGAGGATAAATAAGCGCCCGCCACGCGCACGGATGGCCGCGAGTTCGTCCGCGCATTTTTCAATGGCGGCTTCGTTCAGTTGCGCCGTGACCTGCTGGACTTCGGCGAGAAATTGTTTCGTAAAGCTCATGATTGTTTGGATTGTAGCAACGCCTCCAACTCTGCCAAGCCCGCAGGTGAGCCCATTTCATAAAATCGCTCCGGCACTTCGTAGCCCGCAAGTTGTTTTTCGCGGACGAGTTTGCCCATCACTTCGGCCAGATCAAAAACCTGGTCGGCGGCATACGCATCGAACACCGACGACTTGAACAAACTCAAGCCGTAATCAATATGCCGCATCTCCGGCAGACGGACTTTCTTGTCGTAAACCTTGATCTCGCCATCGGCGAAAACCACGTTGCTCGTGTCGTAAAGTCCTTCGTTGCGATAGACCGTCATCAGGCCGGGCTTGCCGCTGCGATGAAAAAATTCCGAGACGGGCGCGTAGGGAATCGGCAGATACGAATCGCCGTAGAGGATGAAAAATTCCTCGCCGAGCTTGGGCAACGCGCGTTTGATCGCGCCGCCGGTGCCGAGCAATTTCTCGCCGTCGAAGGAATACTCCAGTTGGATGCCGTAAGCCTCATTGCCGAATTCGCGCTGGATCATCTCGCCAAGAAAGCCGATGCACAGCACCGCCTTGCGGATACCCTGCGCGTGGAGCATCTCCAGTTGATGCGCGAGAATCGGTCGGCCCGCGACGGGCACGAGCGACTTGGGAATTTTTTCCGTGATGGGCCGCAGCCGCGTGGCAAGTCCGCCCGCGAGAATGGCGACGGGAATTTGGGAAAGTGAAAGGCACATGTAATTTCTGAAAATCAATCCAACCGATCGCGCCAATAGCCCGGACGCCGTTTCATGTGCATCACGGCTACAATCCAGATGTGTTCTGGCTTCTCTAGGAAGATGACAGCGTAAGGAAAATCATCGCTTAAATGCCGACGGACGGGAGGATCAAATTTCCAAAATCGCTCTGGCTGTGCGCACACCTCACCGATGAGATGCTCTATTTCGTCGTGAAAGCGGTGGCCGAGTTCGAGGGCGATGTCCGCGTAGTATTGCACCGCTTGGACGTATTCTTCATCGGCTTCGGGATGAAAAATATGCGGCTTCACCGCTGAAGGATTTTTTGGATGCGCGCGGCGTTCTCGGCAGGAGACACGCCTTTGACCTTGCCCGATTCGATTTCCGCAACCCGCCGGTCAGTCTCGGTTTTCCATGCCGCTGCCACCGATGGCTCAATCCCGCCATGCCGTGCGGCCATGATGCGGTCAATCAATTCCGCCACCGTGTCACTCGGCATCTCGCGGGTTTCCTCAACGATTTGATCCAAGGTTATTGGCATGGGAGAAGTCTCGCGCACATGGTTAATTTTGACAAGCGTGAAGCCGGGTGACCTGCGACGGGCACGAGCGACTTGGGAATTTTTTCCGTGATGGGCCGCAGCCGCGTGGCGAGTCCACCCGCGAGAATGGCGACGGGAATTTGGGAAAGCGGAAGGCTCATACAATCTCAAACTTTGGAACTACGGCTACGGAAGCAGAAGCAAACGGAAGAACTGTCCGTTTGTCCCGCTGATGAAGTATTGCGAGTTGGTGTAATCCGTGGCGGTGAAGTTCGTTCCGTAATTAATCCAGCCCGACAAATCCGGTGAGGCTTGAGGCTGATACGTCAGGGCGGGAGTCAAGCCACTGTAATCCAGCCGGAACGCTTTCACTACGCTGGGTAGCAAAGCGAAAATGGGGGGTGGATCAATTTGAATGGTGGGCAGACTGGTATAACCAAAACCCGCATTGGTCAGCGTGATTGCCGTTACCATGCCGTTGCTGACAGTGGCTTTGGCTACCGCACCGATGCCGTCACCACCGATGATTTGCACGCCGGGAGTTGAAACATAGCCAGAACCGCCATCATTCACCGTGGCCGCGACAACAAATCCGTAGGCCAAAATCGGCGTGGCGGTTGCGCCATACGGAAGCGGCAGGGCCATCAGCCGATAAATCGAACCATCAATCGCTCCATCAAAATATTGCGTGTAGTTGGTGGCATCAGCCGCAAAGGACGAACCGAGATTTACCCACGTCGCTGATTGCGAGATTTGAAGCTGGTAGTTCGTGCCGACTTTGAGATTTGTAAAAGCGAGACTGGTTGCTGGTGCGATTCCAAGCCACAGCGGAAACGGAGGGGCAATGGCCACAGTCGGCGGATTGGTGTAGCCGAAACCGGCATTGGTTATGGTAACGCCAATCACAAAACCATTGCTAACGATGGCTGTGCCTTGAGCACCAGCTCCGCCGCCACCCACGAGATAAACGTGAGGGGTATTTGTGTAACCCACGCCACCATCTACAATCGTGACGGCAACCACAAAACCATTGTTGGTTATGGCCGTTGCGGTGGCGGGATGAGGCGGCAAATAATTACCAGCGGCAGTGGTTGTCTGGTTGTAATAAACCGTCACATTTTGGCTCGCTGGCAGCCCCCAACCCGGCACTGGCGAAAAATTTATTTGATGACTTCCCAACGTCAAACCTCCTACCGTCGCTCCACTGTTCTGCCAAGCTACACCATCCACTTGCCACTGCGCACCGGCACTTACTGCACCCGACGGTGAAAGACCAACCTGCAAAGACCCGAACTGCTGAACATAAATTCCATTTGCCGTATTGGTTTGACCGTTGCTTATCGTAACCGTCTGTGCCGTGGGGGTCGCCCATCCTGCCACCGTTGAAAATGATACCGTATGATCACCGGCAGTAAGCCCGGCAATGGTCATCCCGCTGTTTTGCCATGCACCGCCGTCTATTTGCCATTGCGCCCCTGCACTGACCGCGCCGGCTGGCGAAAGAGTCACTTGCAATGAGCCTTGCAGGATATATGTCCCCGTTGAAAATGTCGTTTGATTATTGCTGATCGCCAAAGACTGATTGCTCGGTTTAACCCAACTGTTAATTGTATTAAATGTAACGGTATGATTTCCAACTGGCAAACCGGCCAAAGTTGTCCCGCTATTTTGCCAACTGCCACCATCTATCTGCCAAAGCGCCCCAGCACTCACCGCATCAGTCGGAGAAAGACTTATCTGCAATGAGCCAAATTGTTGAACATATAAGGCTGATATATTTGTCGTCTGATTCAGATTAACATTAACAGTCTGGCTCGTTGGTGTAGTCCAGCCTGCCAATGTCGAAAATGTCACGGTATGATTTCCAGCAGGCAATCCATAATCAAATGCACCACTATTTAACCACGAGCCACCATCCACCTGCCACTGCGCACCAACATTGACTGCGCTCGAAGGTAAAATATTTACACGAAGTCCACCAGATGGGGTATAGGTTGAATTGTTGATTAAAACAGAAATTGTCCCCGTGCCCGCATTTGCTGATGCTAAATCCAATCTCCCATCGTTGTTAAAATCTGCGGCAATAACTTGAAAAGGGCCTGATCCGACGGTTAAAGCTGTATTTGATCCGAAACCTCCATTTAGATTATTCGTGTAAATGAAAATGGTCGTTCCGTTGCCGCCATTTTCATTTCCCCACATTAAATCAGGAAAACCATTGCCATCAACATCTGCCGCAACAGCGTATACAGCACCAAGTGTATTCGGCAAAGAGCTTGATTGCAAAAACGTCCCTGTTCCATTGTTTGTTAAAACAGAAATTTGTGAGCCGACGCATATTAGGTCTATCGCTCCATCGCTGTTGACGTCAGCCGTGCTTACTCTACCGCTTACATTGATAGTGCTGGTGTTAAAGCCGCCGTGTCCATTATTTATAAAAAGAGTCTGAATGCCATCCGAACAAATTATATCAGGCCATCCATCTCCATTAAAATCTGCCGTTTTTACTGTGATTGGAGAATTCGGCACATTCAAGGTGGCGGACAACACAAATCCTCCTGCGCCATTATTTGTAAACAATGACAGTGTTTTGGCTGTATAATTTGCACATACTAAATCTATCCAACCGTCTCCATTAAAATCCGAATCAGCTACCGACTCTGGAAACGCCCCAACTGTTAATGTGGATGATAATGAAAATTGCCCGCTGCTGTTGTTAGTTAAAACTGTAACCCTGTTTGTGCCCTCGCTAGAACAAACGATGTCAGGCTTTCCATCACCGTTTACATCAGGCGTTATCACGCATACGGGCTGCCGTCCCACGGTATACTTACCAGAGAAAATAAAATGCCCACTGCCGTTGTTGGTCAAAACGGTAATCGCATTAGAATCATAGTCGCCGCATATAAGATCCAAAGAACCATCCCCATTAACATCTGCTGTCGCAAGCGTAATTGCCGTAGTGTCCACTGTATAGTTAACAGTGGAAGCAAATGGAACTTGGCCCGCTGCTTTTTGTAGCGCAATGGATAGCATGAGCGCAAAAATAAAAGGGATTATTTTCATGGCATTTCAAGTCTTTCTATTCCACAAAAAGCTGCCATTTTCCGCACCGCTTTGTCATCGCTAGCGCACCCAGCGTTAAAAAACAATGCGTTCTGCATGAGGTGTAGATCGCCGAACACATTTGGATAATGTTCTGCTTCAAATTCCTTTCGTGCTTTGCGTGACTCACGATCTTTGCCTAAAAGTAAGCGGCAGTATGCCAAACGTGCCACATCGTTGCTCTCCCAAAAGCGTTTAAAGCATTTTGACCTTTGTTGCTCAATGGACAAACGCAATTTTCCGTCCAAAGGTTTTATATCTTTCAGCCGTGCGGTTTCTCCGACATTTTTTATTTCCAGCAAATCCAAAATCTTTTGCTTCTCATCGTTTATTGATCGGGAGGAATCCCATTTACTCTTTTCCCCGCCAGGCTGGTCAAATTTACGGATGCCATCCATGTCCAAAATCGTCGTGGCATATTCGTCAAACTGGGAGATCACAAGGAGTGGCGTTCGATGTCCGGCAAGAATGTCTTCGTGTGTAGGACTCTTCATTCCAAACATGAATACGTTTTTGCGAACTTTTGGCTTCCCGGATAAATCTTCAAGAAGCAGGTTCAACGGTGACGATTCCCTGTCCGTCGTTGTGCCCAAAATGAATGCGGTGTTTGAATTTTCAGGCAGCCCCGATAAGCCGAACCAGTCGATATGATTATCTACGACAACCCGACGCTCGAATGACTGAATGGCGTCAAAAAGATTTCGCTGTGTCGAAAGCATTTCTTTGCCTACAAAGGTCAAAAAAGTAATCGCGTGCTTCTTGAAATCCGGTGGGAGTCGGAAGCTTGGCGGCGACAAATCAATGTCTTTCAGACCATTTTGCACGCTCGAATTATACTGCCAGCATCAAAGCCCCTAAAGATTAAAGAGCCGAAAAAAGAACAGCCTCCATTTCTGGAGGCTGTCGTGTTTTCCGAATTTTATTTTACGGACTTGGGGGTTTGGGCGTGGGCGTCTTGGCTTTCGCTTTGCCACCGCCCGAATCCACGATGATGCGGGCGTTGTTGTAGTCCTCCACAAACTTCGCGTTTGCAGCGGCGAACTGCGGCACGAGTGCATCCATCTGGTCGTTCAACGCGGCATCGGCGGCGTCAAACTCATCGGCCAATTGCTTGGTGGCCGTGGAACCGGAGGCCACGGCGTCACGCGGCTTGGACAGGCTCGCGGCGTAGGCGTCTATCTTGGCCTTCAAGTCGGTGAGCTTGGCGGCGGTCACGCCGTAGGGCGCAAGGTTGGCCAGGTTCGCCGTCGCGGCGGCGTGGACGTTGCGCGCGGTGTCGGCGGCAGCGGTGTCGCGTCCGCTGGTCATATCGCTGGCGGTCACGCTGCTCTGCGCGGCGAGGTCGTTGTTTTTGACCTTCTTGGCGTAGGCGTTGACGGCAGCGGCGATGGTCGCGGCAGCGGTGGCCATGTTTTTGCGGAGTTGTTGTTTGTCGGCAGCAAGGCCCGTGGCATCCACGGATTGATTCTGCGCGAGGGTTTGAATGTTCGCGACGTGCGTCGTGAACTCCGTATAGCCATCGGCAAACGCGGGGAGCGTCTGGATGGTCGCTGTGTTGCGGTCGCATACAGCCTTGACCGCAAGAAACATTGACAACTTGTTCTCTTGTTTGGCAGTCATACGGTGAGAAATTTTGCACAACAGAACGGAAAATCAAGGGGTCAGTGGCAAAAAATCTACAGGCAGATAGGCCGGTGCAAAAGCCAGTCTGGTCAGGGCGGCAGACAGTCGGGTGGAGTCAGGTGGCAGGACGGTAAATGTGGCTGACAGAGCGGATAAAGCGACTGACAGCACGGCAAAAGTAATCTTCAGATGCTACAAACCGACAGCCAGCATCGCCAATCTGACTGACAGATACGCCAAAGCTGGTGACAGAGCCGACAAAGTCGTAGCACGACTGGCAAATGTTGCTTGCAGAGCGTCCAATTCAACTGTCAGCGTGGCCGCAGCCGGTGGCAGACGCGCCAAGTCTTATTCACGGATTGCCGGACGCGGTCGAACCAGACTTTTTCGCGTGGTCGGAAAGAATTTTTCCCATTTCAACGCGAGTCAAATGCGTTCACGAGATGACGAGTTTCGTCCCTTCGAAATCAAACCGGAAGCGCACTTCCTTCAGGCCCGCCGTGCGCATGGCGTGGCGCAGCTTGGCCTTGTCCTCCGCGTAAAACATCAGGAAGCCGCCGCCGCCCGCGCCGATGAGCTTGCCGCCGAGTGCGCCGCTGACCATCGCGAGGTCATACCATTCGTTGATCTTGGGATTGCTCATGCCGCCGCTGCGCTGTTTCTTGCGCTGCCAATGCACGTCCATCAGCCGCGCGAACTCGGCAAGGTTGCCGCTTTCGAGCGCCGCCTGGCTTTGCAGGCCGAGGTCTTTGACGAAGTGCAGATTCTCGATCATGGACTTGTCGTCGGACTTCGATTTCACATCCTGCTCCTTCAAGATTGCCGAAGCACTGCGGGAATAGCCGGTGAAGAAGAGCAGGAGGTTGTCTTCGAGATTGTCGCGCGTTTCGTCCGAAATTTTCAACGGCCACGCTTCGACTTTGCCGCCGGGCAAAAACTTGAAGCACGTTAATCCACCATACGCCGCGATGTATTGATCCTGTTTGCCGATGGGTTCTTTGAGGCGGTTTAGTTCGATGTCGCACGCCTGTTCGGCGAGTTCGGCGGGGTGAACGAGATTCTTTTTGTGCGCGTGCAAGGCTTTGAGCAGCGCGGTGGTGAAACTGCCGGACGAGCCGAGACCAGTTCCCGACGGTATGTCCGCCATGGAAGTCAGTTCGAGTGAATGACCATCCATACCCAGCGCGGCAAAGGCTTCGCGGATGATCGGGTGTTTGAGTTGCGCCGCCGCTGGCACGCGTTCCAGCTCGGAATATTTCACGATCAAATCCGGCACGAAGGTTTCGTGCAGCGTGATGTAAACGTAGCGGTCAATCGCGCCGGCGATGAGGAAGCCGCCGAATTTTTCGTAATACGACGGCAAGTCCGTGCCGCCGCCGCCGAGGCTGATGCGAAGTGGTGAACGCGCAATGATCATTTGCCTAATGAAAAACGAAATGCGGAAAGCGGGAAAGCAGAAACTTGGTGCGGCTGGCGTGGAAAGCGCCGCGCATGGCGAAATGACCAATATTCGGGCTGGCGTTCGGCGTGCGGGTGCCAAATAATTTTCGATGTGACCAAGAAGCGTGCACGGCATAACCCCGTCAACCATCGTTCCAATGATGTAATGACTGGCAAGATGCCGATGAGCCGCGGTAAAAGAGCGGGCTTTTTGATCGCCATGATATTTCTTTTGGCCGTCTGTGCAGAAGGGCTGTTCGCCATCGGGCTGCGGCTGGCCGAAGGCCAATGGATTTACTCGCGGCCGAAGAGCGCGAACTATCTGCTGTTCGAACCGCACCCGGAATGGCTGCTGACGCCCAGAAAGAATGTTGATATCACCGTTCAGGGAAACAGCCATCATCATAACTCGGATGGATTTCGCGGGAGTGAATTTTCGCCGGTGAAAACGCAGCGCAGGATTGCGTGCATCGGCGGTTCCACGACTTATTGTGTCGGTGCGGCGGACAGCCAGACCTGGCCTTTTTATCTGGGGCAACTGTTGCTGCCGAATTTTGAAGTGCTTAATTTCGGCATTCCGGGACACAGCTCGGTGGAGCACAAGAAATTACTGCCGCAGGTTCTGGCTCGGTATTCGCCGGACATGGTCATCTTTCAAATGGGATTAAATGACCTGCGCAGCATGAATGTTGATGAGCCCGGCGTTGACTATAAAAATTTTCATCAACCTTCACTCCGCTTCTCCGCGACGGGCGCCTGCCGCCGGGATCGGTTGCCCAATTGCGCTTTGATTCAAGGAACCGTGGTCTTGCTGGAGACAATCAAAGTTCTTGGTGATTCTCCGTTCCCGCATGGCGCTCCCGCTGGCCACGTTTCGGATGCAGTGGATCCGCGCATCGTCGAAACTTTCAGCACCAATCTTGATATTCTTCTGCAGGCGTGCCGGGCACAGCACGTCCGCGTTGTGTTGCTGCCGCACGCTTTATCGCCGGAGACAATCAGCGAGACGAATTATAAATGGTGGGCGCCTTACCTGACCAAACAAGGCATCTTCAACGCCGAGGTCGCGCTGAACGCCGCCATGCAACGTCGGGCCGATGGCGATCAGGTGATTTACGGCGGTTTTGTCGAAGGCGCAAACTGGCAAGGTGCGGAGTTCTGCGACCCTACCCACCTGAATTCAAACGGAAACTTGCGACTCGCCCGGCTATTGCAGGAAAACCTGCCTTGGAGCCGGTTTCTGGGCGAAAATAATCCGGCTCCGAAGTAAGGTCTTTTTCGTTTTTGCGTCAGTAGCAGTTGGGAGAAATTGTTATTTCCCCGCCATACCGTAAATTTTTTCAACGACTTCCAATGCCGCCTTCGCTTCCTTCAAACCCGGCACCGGCGTGCGCTTGAGTTTGATGTCCTCAAAAAATTCCGCCATTTCGATTTTCCACGACTCATCGCCGCGCGGAAATTCATAGATTGTCGTCTCCGGTGGCCCCATCTGCGGCAGCATTTTATAATACGTCAATCGCTCTATGCCGTAGCTGCCGCCGAGTCCTTCCCAGTGGAGCTTGGCGTCGCGTCCGTAGATTTCGAGGCTGAATAAATTTTTCCATTCGCTGCAACTGACGTGCAGCCACGCGGTGTTGCCGGCGGCGTTGCGGAGCGAAAGAAAGGCGTTGTCATCCACCGGCATCTTCCAGAAATAGGTCGTGGCGTGACCTTCGACCTTCGTGAATTCGCCCAGAAAAATTCCCGCGAGGTCAATCAGGTGAACGCCTTGGTCAATCAACTCGCCGCCGCCGGAAAGTTTTGCGTCCGCGCGCCATTCTTTTTCGTAGCCGATGCGTCCGCCCTGACCGTAACGTCCGCGCACAAACATCATCGGCCCCAGCGCGCCGCTGCGAAAAATTTCTAACGCCTTCAAGCACGCCGGATGATAGCGGTGATTATAGCCGACCCGGACGAGCGCGCCGGATTTCTGCGCGGCTGCTTCGAGTGCTTCAAGTTCCGCCACGCTGATGCCAGCGGGTTTTTCCACAAGAACGTGCTTGCCGTTCTTCACCGCCGCGAGCGCAATCGGCGCGAGCGCGGAATTTATCGTGGCGATCATCACCACGTCCACGTTCGTCGAACTGACAGCCTGCTCAAATGATTCCGTGGCGACGCAGCCGGAACTTTGGGCGGCGATTTTTTTAGCGCGCTCAAGTTGCGTGTCGCAGGCGACGGTAACGCTGCCGGGCGGCAGCAGGTTCAAACGCTTTTGTCCGATAAGGCCGCAGCCGATCAATGCAACTCGTAAGCTCATATCAATTCCATTTCTTACCGCGATCTTCCGGCACGATGCGGCGCAGACAATAGATGTCCGATTTTGCCAGTTCATCGTGATGTTTCTGCAAATCTTTCCACGGATCCCATTGTGCGCTGATCAGCTTGCCGGTGATGCCATTGCTTTCCGCGCTGGCGAGATACACGGCGAGATTCGCGCCAAGTTCCAGCGGCACCGCGCCTTTTTCTTTCCAGCCTTTGTTCTTCTCGAAAAAGGCCGCACCAACTTTTTCCGCGCCAGCGGCGAGAACTTCGTCTACCAACCGGGTCGCGAGCGCGCCGGGAGCGATGGCGTTCACGTCCACGTGAAAACATTTTAATTCTTCCGCGAGTGTTTCCATCAGGCGCACGACCGCCGCCTTTGACGCGGCGTAAGAACTGATGTTTGGCAGCGGGTTTGTCGCGCCGCCGCCGCTCAAGACAACGATTTTACCGCGGCCAGCCTTTTTAAAATGGGGAATCACCGCGCGGCTCGGCAGGAGCACGCCAAATAAATTGATGTCCATTGCGCGCCGCCATTCGTCGAGCGAAACGGATTCCGTCGGCCCCATCGGCCCGTAAATGCCGGCGTTCAAGATGAGCGCATCAAGCGAACCCAGTTCGCGCAGCGCAAAGGCGACGAGTTCGTTGACCTGTGCCTCGTGCGAGACATCGCAGGTCTGGGCGGAAACTTTTTGCGCGGTAAATTTTTTAGCCAGTTCATCTCGCGTGGCGGACAAATCTTTTTCGCTACGCGCGCACAACACGACGTTTGCGCCTTCGCGCAGAAAATGCTCCGCGATGGTTTTGCCGAGCCCCTGGCTGCCGCCGGTGATGAGGGCGTTCAGATTTTTGAGTTTCATGTCAGGCACGTCCAACGGAAAGATGCTCCACGCCAGCGACGTTTTTCAATTCCTTTTCGAGAAAACGATTTGCGTCCACAAAGACCGGTTGGCGCATGAGCGGAATGATTTTCGCCCAGTCCGCCTGCCGAAATTGCGGCCACTCGGTGCAAACGGCCACGGCTTCCGTGCCCGCCAGCGCAACGGAAATATCGTTGCCGAGCGAAACCGAACTCAATTCGGACGGAAGATTTTTTACGGCCGGGTCATACGCAGAGACTTTTGCGCCTGCGGCCAAAAGTTGCTGACACAATTCCACAGCCGCGCTGCGGCGGAGCGTGTCGGTGTTCGTCGTGTAAGTCAGGCCGAGCACGGCGATTTTTTTGCCGCGCAGATCACCGAGCCGCGATTGCAAACGGCGGAAAGCCCAGCCGCGATGCAGGTCGTTGCTCTGCTTGATGGCGGGGATGACTGAGATTATTTCGCCATGCGCGGTCGCCAATTTGGAAAGCGTGACGACATCACGCGCCAGTGTGCCGCCAGCAAATGGACCACCGGGGCCGAGGTAAGATTTCATCCCGATGCGCGCTTCGCTTTTCAAGCCGAGGGAAACTTCCTTGGCGTCCGCGCCGGTGTATTCGCAGAGGCGGGCGACTTCGTTGATGAAGGTGATGGAGAGCGCGAGAAACGAGTTTAGCGCGTGCTTGACCATTTCCGCCGACTCGGTGCGCATCAAAATCGTCTGCGCAGCGAAGGGCTTGAATAGCTCTGCTAGCAAATTTTTCTTCGCGTCGTTGCGAATGCCAACGATGGCGCGATCGGCTTTTTCAAACGCATCAATCGCCTTGCCCAGCCGTAAATTTTCCGGCGAGCAGGCGAAGTGGAACCGCGGAAATTCTTTTTCCAACTGCGCGCAGGTGCCGACCGGGAGCTGGGCAGAAATTAAAACAAGTGCGCCGTTCGGCAATGATGGCACGGCGCGGCGGAGATTGCCGAGAACAAATTCAACGTCGGATTCGTCTTCGTCATTGACCGGCGTGTCATAGGTGAGCCAGAGAATATCCGCGTTTTTACAGGCGACTTTGGCATCAGTCGTGAACGAAAGTTTTTTGGCGGCAAGAGCGGCGGCGAGGAGTTCGTTCAAGCCCGGTTCGAGCAGCGGGGCTTGGCCGGCATTTAACTTCGCGATATTCGCTGCGTCGAAATCCAGTCCGACGACGTTAAAATGTTTCGCGCAGCACGCCGCGGTGACGCTGCCGAGATGCCAGAGGCCAAGGACGGTGACGTTCATCTTATTTGTGGCTGCGCGATTCGTAAACCCACTGGTTTTGCTGTAACCATTGGAGCGTGCGGCTGATGCCTTGTTCAATCGTGAGCGACGTTTTCCAGCCGGTGCTTTGAATTTTTTTGGTGGCGAGAAAGATGAACGGATTGTCGCCCACCCAGCCGCGATTGCCGCCGGTGTATTCCATTTTTGGCTTCAAGCCGAGCGCGCCGCAAATAAAGCCGATGGAGTCGTTGACCTGAACATATTCGTCGTTGCCGAGGTTGTAGATTTCCACGCCGTGCTTCGCATTTTTTGCGGTGCCCTGATTGATGACGTGCAGCATGGCGCTGACGCAATCTTGCACATACAAATAACTTTTTCGTTGCGTGCCGTCGCCGAGAACTTTCAAGCGGTCGGGATGTTCAAGCAATTGTTTATAGAAATCAAAAACGTGGCCGTGTGTGTAGCGTTCGCCGAGAATTGAGACGAACCGAAAAATGTAGCCTTCAAATTTGAAGCCTTCGCAGTAGCTGGAAATCATTCCTTCGCCAGAAACTTTGGACGCGGCGTAAAGCGAAGTCTGGATCGGAAATGGCGCGTCTTCCGGCGTGGGAATCACGGCTGACTCGCCATAGACGCTGCCTGTCGAAGAAAAGGCGATGCGCTTGATGCCATTGGCGCGCATGGCTTCGAGGACATTGAAGGTGGCGACGGTGTTCTGCTGCAAATCTTTGGACGGATGTTCGAGGCCGAAGCGCACATCGGCATTGGCGGCGAGGTGGAAAACAGTGTCGCAGCCGACCATCGCTTTCGTCAACGCGGGCAAATCCAGATTGTCACCCTCGATGAGTTTGAAGTTTTTATTTTTCAGCGCGCCGTCGAGGAATTTTCGCTGGCCGGTGGAAAAATTATCCCAGCCAACGACGGTTTTGCCGTCGGCGAGCAGCCGGTCGGCGAGGTTGCTGCCGATGAAGCCGGCGGCACCAGTGATGAAAATTTGTTGCATGACAGTCGGGCAATTTAATCAGACGGCGCAGCTTCTGCCAGTGTTTTTGATTCGGATTTGCCGCGCCCGCGACTTTCTGCTAACGAATTGGGCATACATGGCGAATTTCATCCTCAAAGCGCTGCAAAATACGGTGGCCAAATCGCGGCACGCCGGCATCAACCGTTGCAACGACTGGGCGGGGCAGCTTGCCGCCTCGCTGAAGCCCGACAGCATTTTGGATGTCGGTTGCGGCGATGGCAGCATGCTTTTCCGTTACTTCAAAAATCCGCCGCGCGAATTTCATGGCGTGGAAGGCGCGCCGAATTTGAAGGCGGCGGCTGAAGCGCGCGGAATGAAGATGACCAGCTTCGACCTAAACGGACGCTGGCCTTACGAGGACAACAAATTTGATGTGGTCTTCAGCAATCAAGTCATCGAACACATACACAATTGTCGGCTGTTCGCCATCGAGGCGCATCGCGTGCTCAAACCGGGCGGCACAGTCATCATCGCCACGGAAAATTTGTGCAGTCTGCTGAACTGGTTTGCCCTCACGCTTGGTTACACGCCGTTTTCGCTGATGCAAACGTGCGGACGCTATTTGGGTAATCCACTAGGCCTGCACTACAACGAAACGCTAGCCGAGCCGTTGCCGTTGGATCACCCGGCATTTTCCGGGGTGTCCGGCCATGTGCGCGTGCTGACCGTGCGGCAGGCGCAGGAGCTGTTTCAACTGGTCGGCTTTGAAGCCGAGGCGCGCTCCATCAACATTCTTCCTTTGCCCGATGGTTTGAGCCGTATGCTGGAAGGCGTGATAAAACACCGTGGGCATTATTTGGCGCTGCAGGGCCGCAAGCCGTTGAAAAACTCCGCTCAGGCCGCCTGAATCATTTCATGTCTGCTTCAGAAAAAAATGTCCGCATCAGCGTGATCATCCCGACGCTGAACGCGGCGGCGATTTTGGAGAACTGTCTGGCGTCTGTAGTGCGGCAAAGTTATCCGCGCGAGCAGATTGAAATCATTCTCGCCGACGCGCACTCGACTGACTGCACGCGGGAGATCGCCAAAAAATTTGGCGCGATTATCCTCGATGACAACGGCAAAAACATGGAGGAAGGCAAACGCCTCGCCCTGCGCCACGCCACCGGTGAGGTCATTGTTTTTCTCGACGCCGACAACGAGGTGACGCACGCGGATTATTTTTCACTCGCCGTCGAAGCGCTCGCCAAAAATCCGCAGGCGCTCGGACTGGAGGCTTACTATTTGCCGTCGCCGAAGATGAGTTCGTTCTGCGCCTACCTCACGGCACGGTTGCACATCAGTGACCCGATATGCTGGCTGATGAGTTCCAACCCCAAGCTCGTCGCGCGCGATGGTGAAATCGAGCGCTGGGTTTTGCCGGATGGAACTTATTCCTACCCGCTCGGTGCCAACGGATTCTTTTACCGCCTTGCCGATTTGCAATCCGTGGCGGCGAATGAAAAATTTCAGGATACGCATGTCGCCATGTTTCTAATGAAAAACGGCAAACGCGAATGGCTGCGGCTGCACGGACGTGGTGTGCATCATTACTACATCCAAACGCTCTGGAAATTTGTGCAGAAACGCCGGCGGGCCACGGTGCATTTTCTCCGTGTGCAGAAAGAAATGCCGGTGAACTGGATGAAAGAAAAACCGCCGGTGCCATTGTGGCTAGCGGCGGTTTATTGCGTCACCTTTTTCGGCCCGTTGTGGCACACGTTGCGCGGAATTTTTCGCGACGGCGACGCGCGCTGGCTCTGGCATCTGCTCGCGAGTCCCGCGAGCGTGCTGGGCAATGCGTGGGGCGTGCTGACCTACAAACGCCGTGGCCAGGACAAAAAGCTCATCGCCGAATTGCAGGTGAAACAGGAATTAAAAAAATAAAGCAGCACTGTTCTACTACAAATAAATAACAACTCATAAAATCTTGTTTTATTGACAAAATGGATCATTCATCGAACAGTCTGCCCAGTTTTAGAGCACGATTAATCAGAAGAAATACTATGAAGAGTAAATATAAACATATAAAACATCTGTTAATTTTTACCGTTTTATCTTGGTGTATAAATTATACCGTTGTTGCGGTTCCCGTAGTAATTGACCAAGCAGTTAATCCGGACAATTCTAACACCTACTATTTGCTTTCGAGTAGCTCTTGGATAGACGCTCAAACTGCAGCTGTCGCCATGGGAGGAAATTTGGTTGCAGTTAGTAGTTTAGCTGAAAATAATTGGATTTGGAATCTCTGGGGTAATAATCGCGACCTTTGGATCGGTCTTTATGACCCAATCACCGGCGACGGCAGCGGTGCGCAACACGCGGCAGATTTTTTGTGGTCCAGCGGAGATTCATCAACTTATAGAAATTGGCGACCAGGGGAACCGAACAATGGGGGTGGCGGATCGGCTGAGTATTTTGCCTATATTTTAGCACAAGGCCTAGACGGAGGAGGTCAATGGAATGATTGGACAGGAGCTGCCACAGTTGCTGGCCAACCAAATTTATATGGAGTCGTTGAAGTAACTCATAACGTGCCCGACCGGACTTCAACGTTTTTTCTTACATTTTCTGCCATCAGTATCGTTGTATTTATCTCAAGAAAAAAAATGGCTTAAGGCTTTTTTAGCAAAAATAAAAAAACTTTAATCTGTTATTGGTAATTGGCGCTATTTGTTTTTGGGGTGTTTCAAAAGGGTTTATTAGGCGTTTTGCAAATTCACCTTCTGCACATTTCACAGCTTAAAGCATTTTGAGCTTTTCTAAATTGACGTTGGCAATTTCTGCCAACGTCATTTCTTTTATAGTCTCTTCAAAATTAAATTCCGGCTCCCAACCCAAAAAATAATTTGCCTTTGCTGGGTTGCCAACAACCTGACGCGGGTCGGCGGCGCGAAACAGGTTTTTTTCCTGCCGCACAAATTTCCGCCAGTCTAAGTCCGCCGCGCGAAACGCAAGTTCCACGATATCCTGCACGCGGTGCAGCTTGCCGGTCGCAAATACGAAATCTTCCGGCGTGCTGTGCTGCATGGCCAGCCACATGCCGCGCACATAATCACGGGCATTGCCCCAGTCGCGCTGCGCGCTGGTGTCGCCCAAAGCCAGCTCCGATTGTTTTCCGGCCTTGATGGCCGCCACGGCGCGGCAGATTTTCCGGGTCACAAAATTTTCGCCACGGCGCGGCGACTCGTGGTTGAACAGGATGCCGTTGACGGCAAACATCCCAAAGTTTTTCCGGTAAATCCGCGTCATCTGGGTGCCAAACGCCTTGGCGCAGCCGTAGGGCGTGATGGGATTGACCGGCGTGTTTTCATCCTGCGGAGATTGCGCGGGGCTGCCAAAAATTTCACTGGAGCTCGCGTGAAAAAATCGCGGCGGCTGGGGCAGTTGACGCGCCATTTCCAAAAGTTGCAACGCGCCCAGGCCGGTCACGCGGCAGGTTTCCTCGACCTGCTCAAAACTCTGGCCGACATGGCTCTGGCTGGCGAGGTGGTAAATCTCATCCGGCGCGGATTGTTGCAGCGGCTGGCGCACGGAATCTGGCTCGTCGAGTTCGGCGGGATACAGAAAAAGAGTTTTTTGAAAAATTCCGGGATCCGCTTTGAGCGGCTTCAAGTTCACGGCCCGGCCGTTGGTGGAACGGCGAAAAATTCCGTGAACTTCGTAGCCCTTGGCCAACAGCAGTTCGGCCAAATAGGAACCGTCCTGTCCTTCGATGCCAGTGATGAAGGCGCGCTTCATTGGAGCAGAAATTACTGGCGGCTTTCGGCCAGCAGTTTCACGTCCGCATCCACCATGAGCCGGACGAGGTCGGCAAATTTTGTCTTGGGCGACCAGTGCAAATTCTTTTTGGCCTTATCGGCGTTGCCAATCAGTTGTTCGACTTCAGCGGGGCGGTAAAATTTCGGATCAATCTCAACGTGCTTCTGCCAGTCCAGCCCGACGTGGTCAAAGGCGAGCTGCAAAAATTCCCGGACGCTGTGGGTCTCACCGGTGGCGATGACGTAATCATCGCCGTGCGGTTGTTGCAGCATCAACCACATGGCCTCAACATATTCTTTGGCATAGCCCCAGTCGCGTTGGGCCTCGATGTTGCCCATGAATAATTTGGCTTGTTGCCCGGCCTTGATGCGGGCGACGGCGGTGGTGATTTTGCGGGTGACAAAATTTTCGCCGCGCCGGGGCGACTCGTGGTTGAACAAAATTCCGTTGCTGGTATGCAGGCCGTAGGACTCGCGATAATTGACGGTGATCCAAAATCCATAGACCTTGGCGACCGCGTAGGGGCTGCGCGGATGGAAAGGCGTTACTTCCGTCTGCGGAATTTCCCGAACCTTGCCAAACATTTCGCTGGAAGACGCCTGATAGAATTTTGCCGGCAGGCCGAGCTGATGAATCGCCTCCAGCAAACGCGCCACGCCGGTGGCGGTGACATCGGCCGTGTAGCCCGGAATATCAAAGCTGATCCGCACGTCGCTTTGCGCGCCGAGGTTGTAGACTTCATCAGGCCGGATTTTTTCGAGCAGCCGGATGATTGAACCCGCATCCGCCAGATCACCATGGTGCAGAAAAAGTTTTGCGTCAGCGGCCATGGCGGCACGAGCAAGGTAGCCGCGATACGGCGCAGCGGTGCGGCGGACGATGCCGTGAACTTCATAGCCTTTGGCCAGGAGCAGTTCCGTGAGGTAGGAACCGTCTTGGCCGGTGATGCCGGTGATGAGAGCTTTTTTTACCATAGCGAATGGCGGGAATTGTTCCGAAATTTCCGCGCGGCGGCAAGCCCGGATGCCCGCCAAAATTATTTGGCAGCGGCGACCGCCTCCAGATGCCCGGCGAGCTGGCGGGCGACGTTAGGATCGTCGTATTGACGGACAAAATCTTTCTGACCCGGCACAAGGGCCGCGCCCTGATTGAAAACGCGCACGAAATCTTCCGCGTCGCCCAGCCGCACATACGCCGGAAATTCGCCAAAGATGGAGCGGTAATGCGGCAGCTCGTAGCACAAGCAACGGCACTCGCAGTAAAGCGCCTCCGCCAAGGCAATGCCCCAGCCTTCCTCATAACTGGGGAAGAAAAAATACGCGGATTTTTTCAGCAGAGTGATTTTTTCTTCCTCGGAAATAAATCCCGCCAGCTGGATTTTGGACAATTTCAACCGGATCATTTCCGAGCTGAAAAAATCCCGCTCCGGCCCGGTGCCAACCATGACCAACCGCAAATCGGGATGCGTCTTGGCCAAAGCCGTCATGACTTTCAGCAGGTCCAACACTCCCTTTTGCGAAACCATGCGGCCAATGAAACAGGCCAGATTCGGATCTTTTTCCTGCGGCGGAATCTGGTCAAACAGGCTGGCGTCAAAGCCGGCCGGCAGAATAAAAATCTCCTTTCCCGGCAGCAGGATGGCCAGCTCGCGCCGGGTCATTTCATTTCCGGCCACTATGAAATCGCAAGCCCGGCGCAAAATCGCCATGGTGATTTTTTGTTCTAGTGCCGCCAGACCAAACCGAAGGCGCGTCATGCAGTTCACTGCTTTCCGCGGCGGGATGACGTGATAAATCACCGCGCCTTTGCGCCGCGCCTTCCAAAACCAGACGGGAATGACATCCACACCGAACGGCGAAGCCGCCAGCGCCACGTCGTATTTTTTTTGGTTGCTCCACGCCAGCCAGATGCCCTGGACGATCCGCACCAGAAACAACCAGACGATGCCTGGCAGCGAGAGGTCGTTGTTTTTTTGGGTGAGAATTTTCCGGCCGGTGGTGACGGCAAATTTCTGTGCCGAGGCGGGAATTAAAATATCCGGCGGGGTCTCAGAATGCCGGATGAACTTGAACAAAACCAGATCACCGCCGCCAATGGATTTACCTTCGCTCGCCAAGCTGCCGTTCATGGACAGCATCAGGGAAATGCGCGACGGGCTGGTGGACATTGGCTGAAAATCGGCCGCCGCCGGGTCACTTCGGTTCCAGCAAAATGCCGATGTTCCGTTGGAGGGTGGCAATCACACCGCCGTCTTGAGCCCACCAACCGGCCGGTTGAAAACCACAGGCCGCAGTCAAGTCGCGCAGCGAACGCGGTGTGAAGTCTCGAATGTGGCCGGAAGGATCGAACTGCTTGAGCCGATTCTGCATGAACGGCGGCCAGAACCCGTAGGTCACGGATCGTGTGCCCACTTCACTGCCCAGCGGCTGGCCACCAAACAGAAAGGCGACGCGGTTCATCCACGCGGCGCAGTTCGGCACGCTGATCACGGCCAGCCCGCCGGGCTGGAGCACGCGGCGGATTTCGCAGACAAATTGTTCCGTCTGGAAAATATGTTCGAGGACATGGTTGCAGCTCACAAAATCAAAGCTGGCGTCCGCAAACGGAAGCTTTTGGCCATCCACGCTCTGCTGAAAAAAATCCGGGGCGGGGGAAATTTCCGGCAGGCGGCTGTTCTCCGCGCGAATCAAATCCACCACTGCAATCCGCTTGAAACCGGCCTGATGATTCTGGCGCAGCGCACCGGTCAGGTCGTAAAGAAACTGCGCCTTGCCGCAGCCGATGTCCAGCACCCGGAGCTGTGATTTGCTGCCCTGGCTGCGCTCCAGCCAGCGGCCGAACGCGGCGGCGGACATCAGGCGGGGAACATCATAGACGTTTTTGCCGTAGGACTTGTCCTTGGTATGGAGCCGGTCGTAAAAATTGCTTTCAATCTGCATGAGAAATTAATGCTGGTGTAAATGTGGTCGTGACGTCAATGCCATTCCTTATTGATACAGATACTTAAGTTACTGTTTAATAAATCAAATCTGTTAAATTTGTCGGCGGATAAACGGCGTCTGTTTTTTTTGCCGCCACGACGATGGTTGTGTGGGACCAAGAAGGAAACCATTCGGCTAAATTTTTAGCAAATTCACCAATTTTTGGCAGATAGAATGCGGTGCCAACTGCTTGCTCACAGGCGAAGCCATTTTTCTCCAATGCCATTCGCACTGTTTTGAGCGTGAAGTCGCGGACGTGTGATGCTCGGTATCGTGCGGCATACATCGGCGGAATATTGAAGAAGGTTAGCATGAGAATACCCAGAACCGTGCGAACGTTAGGGAATGTTAAGACCACTACGCCTCCCGGTTTGAGCACTCGGTTGATTTCGGATAACAACCAGTCTGTGTCCACCTGATGTTCAATAGTTTCGCCGCAAAACACAGCATCAAAAGTGTCTTTGGAATAAGGCAGTGAGCCGCTTTCCACATCATGCACAACGGCCTTCATGCCCATGGCGTTGGCTCGTTGCACTAATTCATCGGAAATATCCACGCCGTGTAATTCGCGTGTGCCAGCCAGCGGCTTTAGAATCGCCCCATTCGAACATCCGATGTCGAGAATTGATTTTGCCGAGGAAGCCGTGAGGATCCGCCTGACTTTTTCGATGCGCGGGCCTTTGGGTTCATCTGGCGTATATCCGCCACCGGTGCTGAATTGTCTCTGAAAATCCGAAGGTTTCATGTGTCAAATTATCACCCTGTCAGCACAACCGACAACCAAAAAATCCAAATGCAATCTGAATTTTCACCGTGTCTGTGCAAGGTATGATTTCGATTTTTAAGTATCTGATCTGAACACGCGCCGTCAATTACCCAGCCGGATGGAAACGTGCCGACTGCGATTGATACGGTGTTTGAGAAACAATTCCAGTGGCATGAATTGGCGACGAAGCGACTGCCGGATTTGGTTCAAACTTAAACCGCGTGGTTTGACCACGAGGCGCAGTTCTTTTTTCCAGTCTTCCGGCAAAATGGCAGCGAACCTTTGAAGAAGGAATTCGCCGTAATTTTTTTTCCCCAGCATGGCGGCGATGATAATCTGCTTGGCCACGGCCAGCGGGGCGTCTGCGCCAAAGTTGGCGGCTAATTTTTCCGGCTTCAGGACAAACAAAAAATCCGCCCAGACGGCACGGCCTTCAAGCTGCCATTTCCAGTTCGGCGTGGCGTATTTCCAGCGGTCGATGTGGATGATGTCCAGCACTTCGTAGCCGTGCGCGGCGAGTAGCGAAACGGTTTCATGAAAGCATGGCTCGGTTTCGTAGAACGGATCGAATCGCAGTTCCGCCTGAAACGCCAGCGTCTTGCCAAAAAATTCTTGGCAGCTTTGGATGATGGCGGAATCAAGCCCCTCCACGTCAGTCTTCAAAAAATCAAGGCCGGAAACTTTCTCCCGCTTCAGCAAGTTAGGCAGGGTATCACATTCCATCTCGGTTGCGGCGACTTCGTTGAAATACTGCTGCATCGCAAATTCTTCAACCTTGCCGGGACGCGGGCGGAGCAGCGAACAGGTGCCGGCAAAGGTGTTGCGAATAAATGGTTTTTTGCCCGCCGTTCCGGCGATGGGAGCGGTGATTTGAATTTTGCGGTGGTAATCGCTTTGAGTGCGGGCACCACCTTCGGCATCCACTTCCACCACCGTCAGGGCTTTGACAATGCTGCGGGGCAAGCGGTAGTCGGCATCACCGATACAACCAAGGTTCGCAATCGTGAAATTGTCTTTTAGGGCGTCGCAAAGCGGCTTCATGTTGAATCAAGAGGCTTGCCGATTTCGACTCGGTAAGCAAAAGTTTTCTGCCCGGAAAAGCAAAATTACAACACCCCCAGTTTAACGAACCGTTCTCGATGAAAATTTTCCGCGTCAACGTTCCAGGCAGTTCTAAAACTGCCAATCGCCTTGTAAAATTTGGAAAACTCCGCTTGTATCTGCAAAATTGCCTGTTCAATTTCTGTCGACGTTGGCTCGACGACGCGGCCGACGCCAAATTCTTCGATGCGCGGGCTGAAATGCGCCGTGTTAGTCGTCACCACCGGCGTGTTGCTGGCAAAATAATAAAATGTTTTGGACGGAATTCCGTAGTAGCTGTAACTCTGCGGGCCGGTGTTGCGATAAATCGCGTAGCCGCAAAAGCAGCGGGACAAGATGGCGTTCACCTTTTTTGGGTCGCTCAAGGTTCCATGAAAAACGGTTGTCGGCGGTGCCAGATGTTTGATGGATTCCAGATACGGTGACTGGCCGATAATGTTGAGGCGCAGGTCATGCCGCCGGGCAATTTCAAACAGAATTTCAAGCGCGTGGTCGGGCGAGGGGAATCCGATGTATCCGATTTCATTTCGTGTGCCGGCCGACACTTGATTGTCATCCAAGCAAATCGGGAAAACGTAATTATTAGGGTTGACCAACGCCGTTGGAATCCGGGGCGAAACCGTCCAAACCTCGTCCACCCGCCGCGCCACGAAACGGGTTAAAGCCGCAGTAATCCGCCGATGCAGCCGCACGGCCAGCGAACCGCGCGGTGGCAGAAAATCTGAAACCGTCAACACAATCTTCTTCGTGCGCCCAAACCATCGCAAAACCAACGCCGCCAGCCCGCCGCTGTAATTGGCTGCAATCAACGCATCAATCTTTCCATCCTTGGCATTTTCCACGCAACGCGCAATAGAACGAAAAATGGTCAGTGAAGAAAATGTGGCTTCATCCAACTGTCGGGTGCTCTTAACGCTGGTTTCCGGACCGTCGAAAATCTTTGTTTCATTCTCCCAAACCTCGACATGCTGAATCAGGCCCTGCTGGATCAGCGTCACGCGCCCGAACTTGGAGACGAGCCGCGCCCAACCGCGCTCGTTGTTACCCATCCCCTGCAGCATGACAATATTTTTCATGAATCAGAACGTAAACCCTATGGGCGTTGATGTTAATCTGCACCGCGGCCAAAAGCACTGGTTTTCTCTGCGGGCGAGAGACATTCTTGACAGTCGCCCGGTCTGCGCCAAGACTGAACGTTCGCTCGCGGTTGAACAAACCCTGCCGCCGAATGTCAATTGGCTCGTAACTAAATGAAAAATACACCTTCACTGTTGCCGCGTTATCAGGCTCGTTTTTTTGCCCCGTTGTTATTAATGGCCGTTATCGGCCTGTTGTTTTGGCGCAGTTTTTTACCGGGTTATGTTCATTTTTCCAACGACGGTCCGCTCGGTCAGCAAAATGTCAATTGGCAACAGATGCCGGGGGCGCTGACCGGAATGTGGGATGACTTAAACGATGTCGGTTTTGCCGTCGGAACGTATACGCCTAGCATTCGTGCTCTGCTTTATTGGTCTATAGGCCCGGTCGGCTATTCCAAATTTTACGCGCCCGTTTCCTTGTTTGTGCTGGGATTGGGTGTGTGGGCATTTTTGCGCGCACTCAAATTTACCAGTTTCGCCGCGACCATGGGAATGTTGGCCGCTGTGCTGAATTCTACGTTTTTTGCAGGTGCCTGCTGGGGAATTGCCTCGGTGGAAATTGCCATTGGCATGAATTTTTTTGCGCTCGCGCTGGCTATCGCCAACACTAAGGAAACCCCGTGGAAAATTTTCTGCTTGCGACTCGTCTTGGCCGGTTTTTGCGTGGGCATGAATGTGGTTGAAGGTGCTGATGTCGGCGCGTTATGCAGTGTGCTGGTGGCGGGTTTTATTTTCTTCAAATCACTGGTCGAAGCCGATGGCACCATGCCAATCAGAATTTTCCGTGGCATCAGCCACGTTGCGGTCATCGCTGTTTTCGCCGGCTTCATGGCGTTGCAAACGGTGCTGGCACTCGTGGGTAATTCCATCACCGGCGTGGCCGGCACGGCGCAAGATTCGGAAACCAAGGCCGCGCATTGGGACTGGGCCACGCAATGGAGCCTGCCCAAGACAGAAACGCTTGGGCTCATCGTGCCCGGACTGTTCGGCTACAAAATGGATACGCCGAAAGACATGATGCCGGCAGTCGCAAAATTTTATGACGGCGGCAACTATTGGGGTGGCGTAGGCCGTGATCCGGTGTTGGATCGCTATTACGACAGCGGCGAACAGGGTGCGCCGCCGGCTTCGTCATTCATGCGGTTCACTGGCGGCGGTGATTATTGCGGCGTGCTGGTGATGCTGGTTGCGTTGTGGACGGTGGTTCAATCTTTCCGGCGCGAAAACTCGCCGTTCAACTCATCGCAGAAAAAAATTATCTGGTTCTGGATTGTGGTGCTGGTCGGTTCGCTGCTGTTATCGTGGGGACGTTTTGCGCCAATGTTTTATGGCGCGCTGTATCAGCTGCCGTATTTTTCCACCATCCGTAACCCGTGCAAGTTTATCATTTTTTTCTGTTGGGCGCTGCTGGTGTTGTTTGCGTATGGCCTGCAGGCCTTGAGCCGGCAACTGGACGCCGCTACCCCGGCGGGAACTTTCAATGCCTGGTGGACGCGCGCCAATAAATTTGACCGGCGCTGGGTGTTTGCCAGTGGTGCGGCGCTCGCCGCCAGCGTCCTTGGCTGGATGATTTTTTCCAGCCAGCGTGCGGCGTTTGTGGCGTGGCTGCAAAAGCGCGGATTTCCGGGTGAAGACATGGCCGGGCAGATTGCCGGTTTCAGCATCGCGCAGGCCGGCTGGTTTGTGGTGCTGCTGGCGGTGGCGCTGGTTTTGTTCACGCAATTGCTGGCGGGCGGTTTTCGCGGTTCGCGCGCGCGGTTGGGCACGATTTGTCTCGGCGGATTTTTACTGTTTGATTTAGGCCGCGCCAATCTGCCGTATGTCATCCATTGGGATTACAAACAGAAATACGAAGTCGGCACACTCAATCCCATCGTGGCGCAGCTCACCAAAAATCCGTGGGAACAACGCGTGGCCGGTCTGCCGTTTCGCGCGCCGGAAGGCATGGAGTTGCTCGACCAGGTTTATCGCATCGAATGGATGCAGCATCATTTTCCGTATTACAACATCCAGTGCCTCGACATCATCCAGATGCCGCGCATGGCGGAGGATTTGAAGATGTATCTTGAAGCATTATCACCGCGCGGCACGGCAGAATCCGCTCCGTTGATGGCGCGCCGCTGGGAATTGTCCAATACTTGCTATCTGCTCGGTCCCGCCGGCTATCTGGAAGTGATGAACCAGCAGCTTGATCCGGTGCAACACCGCTTCCGCATCGCCCAGCGTTTTGAAATCGTGCCCAAGCCCGGCGTGCTCCAACCGCAACGATTGGAAGAACTCACTGCTACGCTGAATGACAACGGCCGATACGCGCTGTTTGAATTCACCGGCGCCCTGCCGCGCGCAAAATTATTTTCCAGCTGGCAGGTCAGCACCAACGACGCGGCCAATCTGAAAATGCTCGCCGACTTGAATTTTGATCCGGCCAAAACCGTGCTCGTTTCCACGCCGTCAAAAAATCTGCCCGCCAGTTCAACGAACGATAGCAGCCCCGGCACAGTGGTGTTTAAAAATTATTCGACGAAGCGCATCACCTTCACTGCGAACGCCGCTGCGCCCGCTGTGCTGCTGCTGAACGACAAGTTCGACCCCGGTTGGCGCGTGTCCGTGGACGGACAGTCGGCCGAATTACTGCGCTGCAACTTCCTCATGCGCGGCGTGCAACTTGCGCCCGGCCAGCACACGGTGGAATTTTATTACAGCCTGCCCAGCAAGCCGCTTTACATCACTCTGGTGGCGATCGGGCTGGCGGGGTTGCTGGCGGCTGGACTCTTTTTGGCGACGCAAAAAAAATAGGCGCAGGCCGGATTTTTAAAAACAACTTCGCGGCGGGCAGCGCGTAAAAATGCTTGCCCGTCGATGACTTCTCAATAGCCTCAACGCGATGAAAGAAATCCTGTGCCGCGAAATCACGCGCCGAAACCCGTTTGAACTCGACCATCTGCCGTGGATTGTGCGCTGCTACCGCTATCCGTTCGACCGCTGGAGCACGCAGGGCAAGCAAGGATTGTATGGCGCTCACAACCTGCTCACGTTTTTGCTCTACCGGAAATTTTCCCCGTTCACGATGAAGGGCTCGTTTTACCTGACCGTCAACGGCCAGCGGAAACATATTTCCTACAACACCAAAAACGCGACCTACGCCATCCTCTATTTCAAGCAATACGTGATGGGCTATGAACCGCAGGTCGCTTCGCTCTTCGATCTCGTCATCCCGGACAACGGCGTGTTCTACGACATCGGCAGCAACTGGGGTTGGTTTTCACTCATGGCCGCGACGCGGCCCGGCTTTCAGGGAAAGATTCACGCGTTTGAACCTTTCCCCACCACGCATCAGGACATTGCTAGCATGGTGCAACAAGCCGGTTTAGGCGACCGCATCCAGCTTCATGATTTTGCGCTGATGGCAGAAGCGGGCACGGCTTCGATGTTCCTGCCGGATTCAATTCACAGCGGCTGTGCCACGGTGACCAAAGAAAATCGCGGCGTCGGCGGCATCAAAACTTCCATGCTCGACCAGTTCGACGGCCCGCCGCCCGACGTGATGAAGGTGGATGTCGAAGGCAATGAAAGCGAAGTCTTCCTCGGCGGCAAGAAAACTATCGCCAAGCACCAACCGATGATTGCGTTTGAAAATAAACGCGACACCGAAGACCTCGCCCAAATCATGCGGCCCATCCAGTTGCTCGAAGAACTGGGCTACGTTTTTTACCACGCCGCGTGGTTGCGTCAGGCCGGCGGCCCTTGTCTCGTGGGCGATGAATTTGACCCGCACCCGCAGCCAAAGGAAACGCTCGCGCTCGTGCCTTTTCAGCCCGCCCAGCGTTTGCTGCTGCACACGGCGATGAATATTTTCGCCGTCCACCGCGACAAGGTTGGCCTGCTGGAATCCAAGTTTGAAAAACGTCAGGTCTGAACCGATGCGCGCCTCCGTCATCGTCATCACCCGTAACCATTCCGGCTATCTGGCCGAAGTGCTGGCGGCGTTGTCCAAACAGGATTATCCCGATTTTGAAGTCGTCATCGTGGACAGTAGCAATGGCGAGGAAAAAGAAAAATCCGCGAAAATTGCGGAGCAGTTCCGCGCCAAATACATTGTCGAACCGCGCCTCGGCCAGTCGCTCGCCCGCAATTCCGGACTGCCGCATTGCACCGGCGAAATCATCGCCTTCACCGATGACGACTGCCTGCCCGCGACCAACTGGCTTTCGTTACTCGTCGAAAATTATTCCCGTCCCGAAGTCTGGGGCTGCTCCGGCCGGGTCGTGCCGCATCGCAATGAAACCGCCGCCGATTTGTTTGAGGAAGTCGCCGGGCAGGATCTGGGCGAAGTGCGCCGCGAATTCATGCCGGACGAAGTGCGTTTCAGCATTGGCCTAGTTTTGCGGAATGTCCTGAAAGTTTTCGCCAAGCATCTGAAGGGAAAAGGCATGGCACCGTGGAATGTCGGCCACGGCAGCAGCATGTCGTTCCGTAAGCTCGCACTCGACCAGCTCGGCGGTTTCGACAACCGCCTTGGTGCCGGCGCGCCGTTGCGCAGCGGCGAAGACATTGACATCAATTATCGCGTGCTGCGTTCCGGCCATTGCCTGATTTACGAACCGCGCGCCGTGGTGCGGCACAATCATCACCGCATGACCACCGAGGATGTATTTAAAACCCGTTACGCCTACAGCTTTGGTGGCGCGGCGCTCATGCACGAAAACTCCGGCAACCCGCTGATGTTTTGCATGAAGGTCGGCCGTTTCGTGCAACTCTACATCAAGATTGCGCAATACTCGCTCACTGGGAAAAAGGAACTCGCCCGCGTCTTTCGTGAAGATTTACGCGGCGTGCGCGACGGTATCGCCGCGCAGAAAAAAAATCCGCGCGATCCGAAGATCAAGCCCGACCTATAACCCCGTCGGGTGGTCGAGAAATTCCCACGGCACACGGAATTTTTTGGCCAGCTCCGCCGCCAGTGCCTTCACGCCAAATGTTTCCGTGGCGTAATGGCCGGCGTAAAAAACATTCACGCCCAGTTCTTCGGCAAGCGCATAAGTCCAGTGCGGGCCTTCGCCGGTGATGAAGGTGTCCACGCCTTCCGCCGCCGCCTGTTTCAACTCGCCGCCCGCGCCGCCGGTGACAATGCCGATGCGCCCGCAGGCTTCTTTTCCACCGGGAAGCAATTTTGGTTTCGCGCCGGTCGCACGTTCTAGCCTTTTGGCCAGTTCGGCGCGGGAAATTTTGGCAAAAGTTTTTAGCCCGATGTTCTGCCCGTGGCTGAAGAAAAATGGTTTTAGATTTTTCAAGCCCAGCGCTTCGGCGAGCTGCGCATTGTTACCCAGCCTCGGGTGTGCGTCGAGCGGCAGATGCGAGCTGTAAATGGCGAGGTTGTTTTCAACGAGCAATTGCAGCAGCTCAAATTTTTTGCCCGTCAGTGGCTGCATCTTTGACCAAAACAAGCCATGATGCACAATGAGCAAATCCGCTTGCGCCGCAATGGCAAGCTTCACCGTGGCGAGGCTGGCATCCACGGTCGCGGCGATACGCGTGACGTGGCCGGAATTTTCCATCTGCAAGCCGTTCACTGCGCCGTCGTAGTCGCCGATTTCGGCGGTGCGGAGGATTTTATCGCAGTGTGTGACGATTTGGGCGAGCGGAACTTTCGGCATGGCGCGATGAAAGCAAAACGCGGTGAAACTGCAAGGCGGGAAAACGGACGTCAAACCCTGCTGTTGCCGGAGACGCGTCCATGAGGCAAAATTTCCGTTCATGGCTCGCGCTGAAATCCAGTCGTTGCGTCCCGGCCGGCTTGGCTCCAGCCGGCTGGTCGTCGCGCTTTTGATTTCGCTGATGTTACACCTCGGCGCGTGGTCGGGCTACGAAGCGGGAAAAAAGCTTGGCTGGTGGAAACGGTTGCAGGCGATCTCATGGTTCAAAAAACCCGAGAAAAAAAATACCACCATGCTGGCGGCCAAGCACGAGGCCGAGCCGCCGTTGATTTTTGTGGACGTGAGCCACGCCGCGCCGGAGCCGCCGAAGCAGACGAAATATTATTCCAACAAAAATTCCCAAGCGGCCAATCCCGAGCCGGAGAAAAATTCCAGCCAGCCAAAGGTGAACGGCAAGCAGAAGGATGTGCCGAAAACCGAGGACGTGCCGATGCTGCCGAAATTGCAGCCGTCTACCCCGCCGCCGGCGGAAGCAGCGCCAGAAACCAAACCGGTAGAGGAAGCGCATCCGCATGACCCGATGAGCCTGGGCGATTTGAAATTGAGCAAGCCGGTCCAGCCCAAACCCGAATCAGCACCGGCGCAACAGCGGCCGCGCACTTTGAAACAGGCACAGGCGCAGACGCAACAGCTGCCCGGCCAGGCGATGCATCAGGACGGCGGCGTGAAGCGACAGTTACAATGGTCGTCGCTCGACGTGAAATCCACGGCGTTTGGTGATTACGACCGCGCAATTGTCGAGGCGGTCACGCAGCGCTGGTATGATTTGCTGGACAGCCATCGTTTCGCCGAGGACCGCACCGGCAAGGTCATCGTGCATTTCAAGTTGCAGGCTGACGGCACAATCATGGAAGTGAAATTTTTGGAGAATACCGTCGGCCAGTTGCTCGGCTACGTTTGCGAGGAAGCCGTGCAGGATGCTGCGCCTTTCGGCAAATGGCCGGCGGACATGAAGCGCATGATCAATGCGAATTATCGGGAAATTTCCTTTACGTTTTATTATTATTAAACCGGTTCGCGACTCGAAAAATTTATGGATAAAATTGTTTATGTGTTACTCGGCCTGACCTCGGTGGCGGGACTGGGTGTGATCATCTGGCGCGCGTGGACATTGCGCTGGGGCAGCGTCGTGCCGGCGCGGCTCGCCGCTGCGGTCGCGGTTTGCCGCACGGACGAAGATTTGAAAAATCTCCGGCAGCTTTGTGAAGCGCAGCCGTCGTCGCTCGGTCGCCTGCTGCGGGTTGCCGATGCGCATCGTGACTGGCCCAAAGCCGACACCGAGGCGGCGGTGGAAACAGCCGCGCGTCATGAAGTCGTGAAGTTGGAGCAGGGGTTGGTCGTGCTGGAAGTCATCGTAGGCATCGCGCCGCTGCTCGGCCTGGTCGGAACCATTTTCGGCATGATGACGGTGTTCGGCGACATCGGGCAGACGGGTTTGACGAACATCAACGACGCTTCCAAACTGGCGCAGGGTATCAGTTTGATTTTGCGGACGACGCTCATCGGCCTGCTGATTTCCATCCCGTCGCTGGTGGCCTGGAGTTATTTTTCAAAAAAGGTTGAAGTGCTCGCCGTGGAAATGGAAACGCTGTGCGCGGAATTCATCCGCCGCCAATCTGCGGAGAAGAAATGAGATTCATCCTGCACAAACGCCGCACCGCGCCGGCGGTCATCATCGTCGCCCTGATTGATGTGCTGATCGTGCTGGTGATTTTTCTGCTGGTGACGACGACGTTTCGGCAGCAGCCCGCGCTGCGGCTGGCGTTGCCGGAATCCAATTCCGCCTTGCGATCCGGCGCGAATGAAAATCCGCCGTTGCTCGTGAGCATCGAGGCTTCCGGCACTTTGCGCTACGGCCTGGCGGGCGATGTGGTGACGCCAGACCAGTTGCGCGGCCGGTTGATTGTGGATGCCGAAAAAGCCCGTGCCACCGGCAATGAAGCCAAGCTGGCCGTGCGGGCGGACAAGGCCGCGCCGTGGGGGCAGATTGTGCGGGTGATGGATGTCGCCAAAGCGGCGAACATCAGGATTTCCAGCGCCTACATGAAGGAAGCGGGCGTAAAATAATTTTCAATCGGTCTTGCGCCGCATGTAAACTGTCTTCATGGGCGGTGTGGCGGGATAGGTCGTGAGCAGGTCAGGAATCCGCATGAGCATCCACGGCTGGCGATAGTTGTTGCCGTTTTTCGTGAAGACGATGTCGTCGGCAATGAAGACGGCGGAATGTTTCACCTCCTGTTTTTCATTCATCAACAGCAAGATGTCGCCATACTGCGACGGCGCGGAAATCTGATAATAATTTTTCTGGATGAACTGCACGGCATAGTTGGCGTCATTGAAACGGTTGTCGGGCGTCTCGTTGAAAAAGTTGAACGTCGTCCAATGGCAGTCCATCACCGGGTCGCCAGTCTGCGCGGGCAGCGGAAAGGTGTAGAGCCGTTCGCGCGCAAACTTGGGCAGGAAATACAGCAGGCTCAGGCTGCCACCCTCCGGCAGTTGCTTGAGTGATTCCATCAGCGGGCGGATGTTGGTGAAGCGCACGTTCGGCACGTTGCCCCAGTAGCTCGCAATCTTGTCAATGTCCGTGTCCGGTTGCACCGCGAGGCGCGCGAGCACGGCGGACTGCCGCGAAAGCGCCTGCGTTACCTTCGTGCGCCGTTCCAGTGTGGGAATTTTTTCCAGCAGGAAAAAATAATCGGACAACTGCTGCGCCGTTCCATTTGGATAGGCGAGTTGCTTCAGCAAAGCCACTTCCTCCGGCAGCAGATGTCCGCTGGTGCAGATGTCCGCAAAATCATTGCCCGGAAAAATGTAAGGGAAATCCAGATACAGGTTCACGCCCGCGCCGGCTAGCGCGAGGTAGAGTTTCTGACGCTGCTCCGGGGTGAATGAAGTCAGAAATGACTCCGACGGCTTTAATTCCGTGCCGGAGTTTTTCTCCGAATAACTTCCCGGCGCGAAGGCTGAGGCGATCTGTCCGGCGGAAACCCCGTTCGCCGCGAACAGTTTTTTCACCGCCTCCGGGCGCATCCCAGCGAACGACCAGATTTCCGGCTTCGGCAACGCGACTTCTTCCGTGAGGTATTCCGCTGGCCGTTCCAGTTCGATGTCACGCGTGAGCAGCGTGCCCCACGCCCCGCTGCGGACGGTGGCGGACTTGTCCTTGGTATCCACCGCGTAAGGCTCCGTGCGCGCCGCGCTCTTCTGCGACAGCTTCCAAGTGATTAGCGACGCGCCGCCCATCAGCGCTAGGCTAAAGATAATCAGTCCCGCGAGGGTGAATTGGAAATTGTTCGCCGCCTGCCCGGATTCCTGCTGCTGCCTGCGTTTTGCCATAAAATGAAAGTCCGCCAAAGCTATCACACTTTGGCGGACGCTCAATGGACTTTTAATTTTGTAACCAGCTGGTTACTTCAGCAGTTCCTCGGCGATCTGCACCGCGTTCAGCGCCGCGCCCTTGAGCAACTGATCACCCGAGACCCAGAAGCACAAGCCGTTGTCCAACGCGCAGTCCAGACGAATCCGGCCAACCTGGCAGTTGTATTGCTCGGACGTGTTGAGCGGCATCGGATATTTTTTATTTTCCGGTTCATCCACCACGTCGAGACCGGGCGCTTTGTTCAACACCGCCCGCGCGGCGGCCACGGTGATGGGCTTGGCAAATTCCGCGCTCACGGCGACCGAATGCGAACGATAGACCGGCACGCGCACGCAGGTCACGCTCGCGCGAAATTTGTCGTGGTGCATGATTTTGCGGCCTTCGTTCTCCATCTTCATCTCTTCCTTCGTGTAACCGGTCGGCAAAAATGAATCCACATGGGGCAGCACGTTGAAGGCAATCTGGTGGGGATACACTTCCTTCGTCACCTTTTTGCCGGCGACGACCTGGCCGACCTGCCGCTTCAATTCTTCAATCGCCTGTGCGCCCGTGCCAGAAACCGCTTGGTAGCTCGAAGCAAAAATGCGTTTCACGCCGAATTTTTTGTGCAGCGGATACAACGCCATCAGCGTGATGGCCGTGGTGCAATTCGGATTCGCGATGATGCCCTTGTGCTTCTTGACGTCCGCCGCGTTGATTTCCGGCACGACGAGCGGGACGTTCGGATCTTGGCGGAACGCGCTGGAATTATCCACGACTACGCAGCCGGCCTTGGCCGCGATCGGTGCGAATTCCCGCGAGATGCCGCCGCCCGCGCTGAACAGCGCGATGTCCACGCCCGCGAATGAATCCTTGGTGAGTTCCTTGATCGTGATCGCCTTGCCGCGAAATTTTAATTTTTTCCCCGCCGAGCGCGCCGAGGCGAGCAGGGTGAGTTTGCCCACGGGAAATTTTCTTTTTTCCAAGGTCTTGATCATCTCGATGCCCACGGCTCCCGTGGCACCGACAATTGCGACATGCGGATTGCGATTCATAAAAGGCCGGACAATCTATCAAAAAAAACGCCATCGTCAATCGCGTCGCCCACGTCCCGACCAAAAAACTTTTCATTTGCGATTGACCGGCCACGCGGGTTCTGTCGAAATGATAGAACATTATTTTTTAGTTTAGATGCCGAGAACTCCAATCAGAAACGGGAATGGCGCGACCCGCACGGGCGCGAATAAATACGACGCCCACCACAAGGTTTTGTCGCAGACTTACGGTGCCTTCGCCGATTTGCGCCGCGAACTTTCCGACTCCAAGAACACCGTCTGCGAGCGTGAGGACATCCTGAAAGGCTTTGCCACCTGCCCGGATTCGCAACGCTCGTGGCTGCTGCTTGAGGATTATTTTGAAAAACTCTCGCTCTCGCGCCGCGATTTTCCCGCGACGGACTGGTGGCCAAAGTTGCTCGCCGCGACCGGCAAAAACCGGCTGGAGGAACTCGCGTTTTTGTTTTTGCGCGCCAAGCGTTCCGTGCCGCCGGAATTGCAGACGCACGCCAGCCCGGAGCGTTTTGCCAAGGCCGAGGAAGCCGAGCAGGAACAACGCCTCGTCAAGGAATTGGAAAACTGGCTCTCGCCGCCCGCGCCGCTGCACCTCGACACGCCGCGCGCCACGCTGCGCGTCGTGTGCAAACCGCAACCGGATGTGGCGGAACCTTCGCGCCACCGGCTCGCGCTGCAATTTCTTTTGCTCCGTCCGCGCACCGGCGAAAAAGCGCGTTCGCTGCATGACCTTGTGGATCTCGTCGTTCGCGCCGCGCACGAGCAGGAGCTGTTCACCCCGTGGGACTGGGAATTCGTCCAGTGGATTTACGACACGCACCGCGAACGCGCCGGCCACGAGACGTCGCTGCTGCTGACCGATGCGGAACTGCTGCAGTGGCTCGCGCGCTGGGGCAACACTGGCCGGCTCGAACTCGCGGCCAACGGCCAGATGATCCATTTTCATGGCGATGTGGTTTCGCTCACGCCCCAGCTGGAGAACGGCACGCAAGAACTTTCCTTCACGCATCGCATCACGTTGCAGGATGGCACTTCCCACGCGATCGCCGACGCAAAATTTTTCAACCGCCAGGCGCCCATCGCCCTCATCGGCAACACATTTTTCCTGCTGCGCAACGCGCCGCCGAACGGCGTGCTGAAATATCTTTCACAAAAACCGTCCGTGCCCGTGCGCAAACTGAGCCATCGCTTGCTGCTGCACTTGCGCAAGACGCAGGCGAATCACGGCGTGGACTGGGAGCAGCTTTGCGTGGCGCATCAGGCCACGCCGCAGTTTGTCTTTGAACTGATGGATGACACCGTGCAGCTGCGGTTGCTCGCGAAAAGTTTGCGCGACAAAAGCACCTGGGTTTGGAACGGCCACGAATGGGCACCGCACAACCGCAGCATCAAGGCCGGCGACAAACCGGAAATCCTTGATGACCCGCGCCTCGATCCGTCCGTGCATTGGCTGCGGAAACTCGACTGGTTCATGCAGGAGCCCGGGTTGTGGATCGGCGATGCGAATGAAAACTTTCTCGGCCTGCTGGCGGAAGCCTGGGCTTCCCGGCCGGCTGATGCAGAATTTCTTGGCAACCCCGCGTTCCATCACCTGTTTCTCAAGCCGCGTGCACTCAAGCCAAAATTAATTGTCAAAGGCAGCGGCATTGACTGGTTGTCCGTGAGTGCCGAATGGGAGGCGGAAGGCATGAAACTTTCCAAGGCCGATTTGGATCGCCTCGCCGCCGCGACCAGCCGGTTCGTGAAATTGCCGAACGCCGGCTGGGTGGAGCTTGACACGAACGCCGTGCAGAGTGCGCACGAAGCGATGGCCGACATGGGCGTGGCTGGACTCATTGCCGTGCCGCAAAAAGTCGGGCTGGAACACGTCGCACATCTGGACGAAAACGGGTTGATGCGTTTTGTGGATTCACCCGAGGCGCAGGCGTTGCGCGAGCGAGTCCGTGATTTCAAAGGCGTGCCGAACGCGCAATTGCCGAAAGGTTTGCAGGCGGAATTGCGCCCGTATCAAAAAGACGGTTTTGATTTCCTCGCGCACCTCGTGCAGGTCAAACTCGGCGGCATTCTTGCCGACGACATGGGGCTCGGCAAAACCTTGCAGACGTTGACGTGGCTCGACTGGCTCAAGGAACGCAATGTGAAAAATCCCAAGCCGTCATTGGTGATTTGCCCCGCGTCCGTGCTGCACAACTGGCGGCGCGAAGCGGAGAAGTTTACGCCCGACATGAAAGTGCTCGTGCTGGAAAGCGGCGCGGCGCGGCACAATTTGCGGAAACAGATTCCACAGCACGATTTGATCGTCACGAACTACGCGCTGTTGCGGCGCGACTTGGAAGAGTTTCACAAGTTCAGTTTCCGTGCGGTGATTTTGGACGAGGCGCAGTTCATCAAAAATCCCGGCGCGCAGGTCACGCAGTCGGTGAAGCAATTGAAGTGCGAAAACAAAATCGCGCTCACCGGCACGCCGCTGGAAAACCGCTTGCTCGATCTGTGGAGCATCGTGGATTTCATCCAGCCCGGTTATCTCGGCACGCAGGATCAATTTCTCGACACCTACGAACCCAAAGGCGGCGAGAATGCCGAATCCGAGCAGCGCATCGCGCGCCGCCGTCTGTCCGCCAAGCTGCGCCCGCTCCTGCTGCGCCGTTTGAAAAAACACGTCGCGAAAGATTTGCCCGACCGCATCGAGGAGCGCCGCGATTGTCCGCTCGGTGAAGACCAGCGGAAACTGTATCTCGCCGAGTTGCGCCGCAGCCGCGATCAGGTGATGAAGGCGGTCGAGACGCAGGGCTTGAACAAATCCAAGATGCACGTCCTCGCCGCGCTCACGCGGTTGCGCCAGGTGTGCTGCCATCCCGCGCTCGTCGGCAGCGACACCGCCAGCGGCAAGACCGATACGCTCTTTGAATTGCTCGATCCGCTCATTGCCGACGGCCAAAAAGTTTTGGTCTTCTCGCAATTTGTGCAGATGCTCGAACTCCTCCAAAAGGAATGTAAAGCGCGCAACATCCACACGCACGTCCTAACCGGCCAGACAAAAGATCGCCAGTCCGTCGTGAACGATTTCCAAAAAGAATCCGGCGCGTGCGTGTTCCTCTTGAGTTTGCGCGCGGCGGGAACGGGATTGAATCTGACGAACGCCAGCTACGTTGTGCTTTACGATCCTTGGTGGAATCCGGCAGTCGAGGCGCAGGCCATTGACCGCTCGCATCGCATTGGCCAGACGCAGACGGTGAACGCGTATCGCCTCATCGCGCCCGGCACGGTGGAGGAAAAAATCTGGGAACTGCAACAGAGCAAGGCCAAGACCATCGCCGACGTGCTTGGCGAAGAAGGCTTCGCCCGCAGCCTCACGGCGACAGATTTGGAATATCTGTTCGCGGAAGAATAAGAAGATGCAGCCGCCATCCAATCCTGCCGTTGGTTGGCTGAAAAAATATTCCGCCTGGCATCTGCCGGTCATCTTGCTCGTCGCGCTGGCGTTGCGCCTGGGCTATTTCGGCTGGGCGCAAAGCCACGCGCTCGGCTATCAGGTGGACGGTATCGAGGCCTACGAGGTCGCCGCGAATTTTGAGAACGGTGGCGAACGCGCACTCTACATCGGCCAGCCCAACTGCAATCCGCACTCCAAACTTCCCGGCCCGCTGTGGACGCTTTTTTGCGTCGCCGGACTCAAGCTCTACGGCTCGCTCGACGGAGTGGTGCTGCTCATGATCGCCGTGAACCTCGCCGCCATCGCGCTGACGTGGCGGCTGGCGCGTGAATTGGTTGGCGTCACAGCGGCAAGTTTTGGCGCGCTGTTCATGGCCGTGTCGCTGTGGATGGTGCAATATTCTTCAATTGTCTGGAATCCTTCGCCGATGCCGTTGCTGGGCGCGGTGATTTTCCTCGCGCTGTTCCGCTGCGTGCGAATTCAAAAATCGCGCGCGATTTTTTTGCTGCCGCTGCTGCTGCTCGCCGGCGCGCAATTTCACATGAGCACGCTGTCGCTGATTCTGCCGCTCATCGCGTTCGGCTGGTTTGCGCGGCTGTGCGTGAACTGGTGCTGGCTTGTCATCGGCCTGCTCGCGGCGGCAGCGAGCTACGTCCCCTACGTTCTCGGCGACGCGCGGCACGACTGGGCCAATACGCGCGGGATGCTGACCGGCGGCAACGGCGGTTTCTCGCCGGACGCGCTGAAAATTTTTTCCTCGCCGTTCACCTTCCTCGTGAATTTTTGGAACCCCGGCTGGACTTATGCGCCCGGTGATTTTCAAACTCTGGCGCAACGTGCTTTCGGCGGCGTGCCGGCACTGATTGCGGTGAACGCCGTCTCGGTGATTTTTGCGCTGGGGATTTTGCTGGGCGCAATCCTCGCCGTGAAGTCGGCGTTAAAAAATCGTTCCGCCACACTACGCGAAACGCTGGCGCAACCGCCCGGTCTGCTGACCGCCGCCTTTGTTTTTCTCGCGTATCTGGCGTTCAGCTTCGTCGCGGGCAAGCCGTTTCACTCGCGCTATTGCCTGCTGATTTCGCCGCTGTTGTTCACGCTCGCCGGCGTCGGCGCGGCGCGCTGTCTGGAATTGCCGTGGCTGAAAAAGATTTTCCTGCCGGCGCTGCTCGTCACGGTCGCCGCTGATTTGTGGTTCATGCCGGTGATTTGCAAATTCGAGGGCGACCGCATCGCAAACGGCCCGATCTTCGTGCCGAGCTGCGCGAAGATGAATCTGGTTTATCAGCAATTGAAAGCGCGGGCGGCAGGCCGCGTCGAGGTGCGCGATGCGGATTACATCGCCGCCGTGCCGCCGGGCGAAAAGAATAATATTTTCCGTCACGCACGGCTGATCAGCCACTACGTCAAGTCGCGCGAACTGGAATTACAGGCGGCGGGCGCGCTGTTTTCGCGGACCAACTTTTTTGAACTACGCGCCGCGACCTTGGTGAATTCCAACGACTCGGCGGTGACATTTTACGGCAACGGCATCGCGCTCGTCGCCGTGCCGCAATGATTCAGCGCTGAAAGCGATTCGCACCGCCAGGAAATTTTTCCAATGTTTCAAATTCGCTGCGCCGCCAGTCTTCGTCGAAGCCGGGATGCGTGACGAGGATTCCATTTTTCTCCGGCAAGCACGCGGCGAACTTTTGGAAAAATTCCGAGTAGCGCCGCCACTCTTTGAAATCGTAGATGCCGGAGAAGCCGTCGTTCGTGGCGATGCCTGCCGCGCGCAGCCTTTTCTCCAGCCGCGCGCCGAACGCGCCGATGAAACCAGCTTTCATGGGCGGCAGATTTTTGCGCTGGAGTTCGCGCGTGCAAAGCCGCGTGTTGCGGATGTAAGGCCGTTTTTCCGTTGGCAACTGACTAACAAAATCCACCAGCGCGCCCGCCACCACCGGCAGTTGATGCGAATGCAAATGCCCGTCAATGTAGTCCGGCGCGCGCCCGGATTTTTTGACGAACAAATCGTATTGCGCCGCGAGCAGTGATAAAATTTCCTCGTGCTTCAATCGCCGGAATATTGCGCGCCGAAATAATTTTCCAAACTCCGGCAGCACGTTTTTATCCAGCGGCGCGGAGAGCGGCAGGTTTTCATTCGTTAGGCAAAAGTGCAGGCCGAGGTCCACGCGGCTTTCGTGCGCGCGGATTTTTTCCATCAGCGCGCCGTCGCAACGCTCGAACAAGACCATGCACGACACGGCGGCGAGCTTGCCGTTATCGCAGAGCTGGAGGATGGCGCGGTCAATGTCCGCGCGCATTCCGTAGTCGTCGGCGCAAATAATCATCGCTGGCTTGTCTGAATATTTATTGATTTTGTCAAGCGGACAATGCCAACCTGTCGCGTGTCCTTTTCCTGTCTTTTCCTCATCAACGGCCTTGGCATGGGCAATAGCACGCGATGCCACGCGGTGATCGAAAATCTTGCGGCAGCGGGCGTAAAAGTCCATGTGCTGACCTCCGGCAACGGGTTGAAATATTTTTCCAACCGTCCCGGCATCGCGTCGCTGCATGAGATGGCGTCGTTTTATTATTCCGGCAGCAACGGCGGCGTGAGCGGCTGGGCCACGATTAAGACCGTCGGCAACCTCGCAAAACTGGCGCAGGCCAAGCGCGCCAAGCTCGAACAGATCATCGCCGAGGTGAAGCCCGACATCGCCGTGACGGACTCCGAATACGCCACCGCGCCGTTACGCCGCAAAAGAATTCCCATCGCAGCCATCAATAATTCCGAAGTCGTCGTCACGGAATTCTTCAAGCATCGGCGCGATGCCAAAGGCGTCCGCAGCCATTTTTGGTTCGTGGAATTTTCCGACTACCTGTTCCACCGCAAATTTTGCGACCTGATTTTGAGTCCGTATCCGCTACGAACACCCACGCGGCATCCGAAGTTTAAGCGCATTGGTTTGATTGTGCGGAAAAACGTCCGTGAAATCATTGGCCAGACGCCAGTGAAAAATCTTTCGCCGAAACAGTTGAAGAACGTCGTCTTCATGTTGAGCGGTTCCGTCCACGCGACGCTGGTGAATTTTGACAACCGTGAATTCCCCTTCAACGTGGACGTCGTCGGGCGCGACGGCAACTCGCACGGCAACGTGAAATTCCACGGTCGCCTGATGAGCAACACCGAGATCCTCGCCCGCGCCGACGCGCTCGTCATCAACGGCGGTTACTCCGCGCTGTCCGAGGCGTTCGCGTTTCGCAAGCCGACGTTTGTTTTGCCTGTGCCGGGTCACGCCGAGCAATTCATCAACGCGCGCATGACCGAAGATCTCGGCCTCGGCTACCACGTCACCGAAGCCGACCTGCTCGACCGCATGATGGACATGCACGCGAAAGATTCGTGGGTAGGCCGCAAGCCGATGCCGCCGAAATTTGAAATCAACGGCGACGAGGAAGCGGCGGAAGGTATTCTGGAACTCGCCGCCAAGACGCGCCGGTAACCGAAGGCTTGGACAGAGTTGACCAGGTTTTCAAAATTGGGTTGGCTGATTTTTAATTCTGACAATTCAGCTAACAGCAACTTCGCAGAATTATCTTTGTCCGCGCCGAAACAGCAGCAGCAAACCACCGGCCATGGCACCGAGACCAGCGCCCGCTATCGCACCGAGCGCGAGGTTCAGTGGTTTGTTTGGTTTGCACGGCTTGGAAGCCGGTTCAGCGGGGTCGACGAAGATTACCATCGCATCAGCGATGATGCGTGGATCAAGCGGCTTCGCGCCATCGGCCTTTTGTCGTTCGCTGCAAAAATTCTGGTAGGCGGTGGCAATGGCGTTGGCGATTTGGGCGGCTTCCCGCCGGTCGTCACTGAAAGCGGTGATGGCGATGAGGTCGGCGCCACGAACACTTTCCAAGCTCAATCGGGCTTTCAAGATTTGCAAAGACTCGGTGGTCTTGAGGGTTTCGCCGTTGAAATATTTCTTCCCCCAATAATCGTTCAAGTTCAACTGCCGGACCACATTGCTCAACACGATTTGTGACTGGATGACTTCAAATTCGGTTTGAAGAAAATTAGGGCCGCGATTCGCCGGCGTGATTTCCACCTTGATTCGCGCCGTGCTGGAATACGACTCCGGCAAAACAAAGGTGATCGCGGTGCTGATGATCATCACGATCAGAAAAACTGTGAGACCGAGTGCCACCGCCCCGCGTAACGGCGGGTCGGACTGAAGCACTGGTGAACCTTGGATGATGGGCGGGTTGCTCATGGGAATTTCTAGTTCACACTAGAAGGTTGCCCGGTGCAATTCAACCTTCATCCACACTTTCACCGTTCAACCAAGTTTTAGCCGACAATTAAATTCACCATCCGCTTCGGCACGATGATGACTTTCTTGATGGCCTTGCCTGCGATAAACGTTTGGACTTTTTCCGAAGCTTTCGCCGCCGCCTCGATGGCTGTGTTATCGGCGTCCACCGCCACCTTGATCGTGTCACGGAACTTGCCATTCACTTGCACCGGCAGTTCGATCTCGCTTTCGACGAGCAAAGCCGCATCAAACTTCGGCCACACCGCATAAGCCAGTGACGGCGCGGTTTGGCCGAACGTGGAATGCAGCCGCGCCCACAATTCTTCCGCGATGTGCGGCGCGAACGGCGCGAGCAGTTGCAGAAAAGTTTTCATCACCGACAACGGCTTCGTCTGCCACGTCATCGCCTCGTTGATGAACACCATCATCGCGGAAATCGCTGTGTTGAAGCGCATGCCGTCCAAATCCTCAGTGACTTTTTTGATGCAGGCGTGGAGTGTCTTGAGTTGCGCGGGCGTGGCGTCCGTGTCGGTAATGCCGCCATCGAGTAAAATTAAATCAAGCAACTCTGCGTGCTTGGACGGTTCAGTCGTAGTCTCAGCCTGTTCAAAAGCCGTTTCCGCTTTCTCGTCCACGAACAAACGCCACGCGCGGCCGAGGAAACGATAGACGCCTTCGACGCCCTTGGTGTTCCATGGCTTGGTGTCCTGCAACGGCCCCATGAACATCTCGTAAAGCCGGAGCGCATCCGCGCCGTATTCTTCGACGACAGCGTCAGGATTCACCACATTACCACGAGCCTTGGACATCTTCTGCATATCCTCGCCGAGGATAAGACCTTGATTGACGAGTTTGTAAAACGGTTCGGGCGTCGAAACGTGGCCGAGGTCGAACAAAACTTTGTGCCAGAACCGCGCGTAAAGCAGATGCAACACGGCGTGTTCCGTGCCGCCGACGTAAAGGTCCACGCCCGCCGCCTTGCCATTCGAGGCCATCCAATAATTGTCCGCATCCTTGCCGACGAACGACTGCACGTTCTTCGCATCGGTGTAACGCAAATAATACCAGCACGAGCCGGCCCACTGCGGCATGGTGTTCGTTTCGCGCACGGAACCGTCGGGCAGATTCAACCAATCCTTCGCGCGGGCGAGCGGTGGCTGGCCGTCGGCAGTGGGCTTGTAATCTTCGAGCGACGGCGGCAACAGTGGCAACGAACTTTCCGGCAATGCTTCGTGGTGCAAATTCCCGGCGGCGTCCTTTTTCCAAACAATCGGGAACGGTTCGCCCCAGTAACGCTGGCGGCTGAACAGCCAGTCGCGCAATTTGTAGTTGATGGTGCGCTTGCCGAGTTTTTTTTCTTCGAGCCAAGCGGTGATTTTCGCTTTGGCTTCGGCGGTGGATAAGCCATTAACTTGGAGATCATCAGTCCCACTGGAATTAATTGCAGTGCCAGTTCCAACAAACGGATAAGGGAAAAGACCGCAGTCTCGCTCGTATAACTTCCGTGCTGCCGTCAGCAAATCCATTGAATCCATTGACAAGTTCAAAAGTTTGAATGCGTTAGTGAACCATTCCGCCGGCGGTGAACCGACCGCGTTCATGAGCCATTCGTCCGGTGGCATGACGACCGCGCGAATTGACAGTCGGTATTTTTTCGCAAATTCCCAATCACGCTCGTCGTGGGCTGGAACAGCCATTATTGCGCCCGTCCCGTAGTTTGCTAAAACATAATCTGCGACAAAGATGGGGATTATGTTTTCGCGAATGGGTTCAACCGCTGATTCGCCAATATACACGCCTGTTTTTTCTCGATTGAGATCAGTTCGTTCCAAATCGCTCTTTGAAGCCGCATATTTGCGATACAATTCCAGAGCTTCCTTTGGCGTTGCCGGCTCTTTGCCAAATAATGACGTTCCTTTCAATTCTGCGTATGCCCAAAACGGCCATTTGTCTTCGACAATTTCATCCAACAATTTATTTTCTGGCGACATGACCAAATAGGTTGCGCCGCACAACGTGTCTGGACGTGTTGTGAACACTGGAATTTTTGGGCCTATTTGAAATTCTGATTCGGCATTATCGCTGCGCCGAACATATTTTCCACCAGCTCGAAATTCTACTTCCGCGCCTTCGCTGCCCCCAATCCAGTTCCGCTGCATTTCCTTGAGCGAATCGCTCCAGTCAATCGTGTCGAGGTCGGCCAGCAATTTCTCGGCGTAGGCGGTGATGCGGAGCATCCATTGGCGCATCGGCTTGCGGATGACTGGAAAGCCGCCGACTTCGCTCTTGCCGTCTATGACTTCCTCATTGGCCAGCACCGTGCCGAGTTCAGGACACCAGTTCACCGGCGCTTCGCTGACATAGGCGAGGCGTTTGGAATCGCGATAAGCGCGGCGGCGCGATTCGAGGTCTTGGTGGGGCGAGGCTACTGACGAGCCGTCCCACGCGTCGGCTCGCGAGGACGCTCGCCCCACCGACGTTGATTCCAATTCTGCCGGAAATTTCAGCGTTTCAATCGGTTCAGCCCTGTTCGTTTCGGGATTGAACCACGAATTGTAAAGCTTTAGGAAAATCCACTGCGTCCACTTGAAATATTCCACATCCGTCGTGGCGAGTTCGCGCGACCAGTCGTAGCTGAAGCCGAGACTCTTGATCTGGCGCGTGAAGTTGGCGATGTTCGCCTCGGTCGTCACGCGCGGATGCTGGCCGGTCTTGACGGCGTATTGCTCGGCAGGCAAACCGAACGAATCCCAGCCCATCGGATGCAGCACGTTGAATCCGCACGCGCGACGGTAGCGCGCGAGAATGTCCGTGGCTGTATAGCCTTCGGGATGCCCGACGTGTAAGCCCGCGCCGCTCGGATACGGAAACATGTCGAGGATGTAAAATTTTTCAGGCAGTTGCGTGGCGGAAACTTTGCCGGAAAGCTTATGGCGCACGGCGAAAGGATGGTTCGCGGGAATTTCCTCGTTCGGATTAAACGCGCGGAAAGCCTGCTGCTGCTCCCAAGTTTGCTGCCACTTGGGTTCGATCAGGTGAAACGGATATTGTCTGCGGCTGCTGGACATAGAGCGCTGAATGATACGCAAGAAATCCCCTGACTCAATCGCGGAATTTGGGGGTGAAATTGTCTGGAACAAATCGGAAATGAAAGCATCCTTACTTTACCATGAAATTAAAAAACCTGATTTTATTCACCTTTGGCCTGCTGTGGTTGACGGCGGTTACGCCCGCAGCGCAGGCGGCGGATTTCAGCGTCACCACGCCCGGTTCACAATTCGCCTTCTTGATCAATGGCGTGAACGGAAATCCCACCATCACCTTGCAGCGCGGCAAAACTTACACCTTCGCGGTGAACACGGCTGGTTTCCATCCGTTTAGAATTGGTGCGACAGTTTTTGGAACAGTTCCAGCCGGCGTGACGGGCGAGAACACGAGTTCGGGAACGGTCACGTTCGCGGTGCCGGCAAACGCCTCCGATTGCTTCTACTACTGCGGCATTCATGGTTTTAACGGCAGCATCGTGATGGTGAACCCGCCCACGCCGTTGCCGCCGAAAATTCTCACGTTCGCGGTCGGCACCAATTTGAATCTCAAGTTTACCGGCTCGAACACGTTTTCCTATTTTCCGGAATACAACACCAACCTCGCCTCGACCAACTGGTTTGCCCTCACCGTCGTCCAGACCAACGCCGCACCGAACGGCACCAACGACGTCATCTGCGGCAAGCCGCCCGGCAATAATGTCTTCATCCGCGTCCGGGCGCAATGATGCCGGCTAGCGCGCACCCGCTGACGAACGCAAAAAGTCTTTGAAAACTGTGGCGTTTCCAGCCAAGATTCCTGTTCGCTCTGGCGAATAATTTCATGAAACGCACGCATCATTGCAACGAACTGCGCCCGGCTCACATCGGGCAAACCGTCACGCTCTCGGGTTGGGTCCATTCCCGCCGCGATCTCGGCGGCCTCATCTTCATCGACATCCGCGACCGCGAAGGCCGCACGCAAACGGTTTTTGATCCGAGCGATTTGACGCCGGAACTTTTCACGCAAGCCGCGTCGCTCCGCAGCGAATGCGTCGTGAGCCTCACCGGCAAGGTGCGTCACCGTCCCGAAGGCACGAACAATTCTAAAATCCCCACCGGCGAAATCGAAGTCGGCATCACCGCGTTCGAAGTCTTGAACATGGCGGAAGTGCTGCCGTTCGCGGTGGACGATCCCGAAGTCGCCAGCAAGGTGAACGAGGAATTGCGTTTGCAGTATCGCTATCTCGACCTGCGCCGTCCGGAAATGGCGCGCAACCTAAAAGTCCGCAGCAAAGTCGCCATCGCCACGCGCAGCTACATGGACGAACAAGGCTTCCTCGAAGTCGAAACGCCGACGCTCTTCAAGTCCACGCCCGAAGGTGCGCGCGAGTTTCTTGTGCCGAACCGTCGCGAGGCCGGGACGTTTTATGCGTTGCCGCAATCGCCGCAGCAGTTCAAACAAATCTTGATGGTCGCCGGCGTGGAAAAATATTTCCAACTCGCCCGCTGCTATCGCGATGAAGATTTGCGCGCGGATCGCCAGCCCGAGTTCACGCAGGTAGATATCGAGATGAGCTTCATTGATCGCGAAGATATTTATCCGCTCATCGAAGGCTTGCTCAAGCGCGTCTGGAAAACGGCGTTGAACATGGACGTGCCGACGCCGTTTAAGCGCATCTCTTTCGAGGAAGCGCTGAACCGCTACGGCATTGATAAGCCCGACACGCGCTTTGGCATGGAGCTGGTGGACATGACGGAAGATTTCAAAGCGAGCACGTTCAAAGTGTTCAGCGGCACCATCGCCAACGGCGGCGTGGTGAAAGCGCTCAACGCGAAAGGCATGGCCGGCGCGACGCAAGGCCAGATCGAGACGATGACCGAATACGCCAAGAGTTTTGGCGCGAAAGGCCTTGCGTTCATCAAAGTGGAAAACGGGGAATGGAAATCACCCATCGTGAAATTTTTCAGCGAGGCCGAGAAGGCCGCGCTCACACAGAAGCTGGCGATTCAGGAAGGCGATTTGATTTTGTTCGCCGCCGACCAATGGCTCAACGCCTGCGAAATTCTCGGCAAGATCCGTTTGTATTGCGCCGACGTTTTGAAGACGCAGGGCAAGCTGGTGATTGATCCGAAACAATTTAATTTTCTCTGGGTCATCGAATTTCCGCTGCTTGGTTTCGACCGCGAACAAAACCGCTGGTATTCCAGCCATCATCCGTTCACCGCGCCCGTGGCCGAGGACGTTCCGTTGCTCAAGACCGACCCGAAGAAAGTTCGCGGCCAGCACTACGACATCGTGGTGAACGGCGTGGAACTCGGTGGCGGCTCCATTCGTATCCACCAGCCCGACGTGCAGAAAACCATCTTCGAGGAACTGCTCGCCATTCCGCCGGAAGAAACGAAATTGCGTTTCGGCTACATGCTGGACGCGTTCAAATATGGTGCGCCCCCGCACGGCGGCATCGCTCTGGGCTTCGACCGACTCATCGCGATTCTGTGTGGCACGTCTAGTATCCGCGACGTCATCGCCTTCCCGAAAACCGCGAAGGGCACTTGCATGATGACCGATTCACCGAGTCAGGTTTCACCGAAGCAGCTGCGCGACCTTTACATCGAAGTGAAAGTGAAGCCAGCCGCCGCTCCGGCTCCAGCAGCGAGTCCGGTCAAGGCGTGAGGCAGATTGCCGAAACTTTGAAAAACAAAAAAGCCGGAGCAAAATTGCTCCGGCTTTTTATTTTCGTTTGCGGAAAATTATTTCTTCGCGGCGGCTGGCTTGGCGGCTAGCGTGAGCGCTAGACGTGATTTCTTGCGGTTGGCGGTGGGGCGCTTGACGACGCCGGATTTCACGGCCTTATCGTAGGCGGAATGAACGCCGGGGAGCAGCTTGACCGCTTCATCTTTTTTGCCGGCGGCAACCACGGCGCGGAATTCTTTTTCCACGCGGCGCAGGTTGGAGGCGATGCTGCGGTTGTGCAGGTTTTTGCGGGCGCTGCCGCGCATGCGGCGTTCGGCTGACTTCGTGTTCGGCATAAATTATTCTAGTTGCGTAAAAGGCCGCAAAATCTAGCGGATGCGTTGGAGAAGTCAACGTCTAAAAACTTTCATTCTGTCCCAATCTTGAACGCGCCCATTTCGGCGCTCTGCGTGGGATTGGCTCGGAAAACCGTCTGTTCTTTACATTTTTGTCGCCGGCTGCTCTTTTACCGTGATGCCGTGTGTGCGGCGTGAAATTTGCTCGTTTTGGAGAAATTTTTCGGAATGAACCCAACGCTCCGCATCCTGCATCTGGAAGACAACCCGGCCGACGCGCTGCTGGTGCGCGATTTGCTGGAGCACGACAGCCTGTCGGCGGACATCCGGCTGGTCAGCAACCGCGCGGAATTTCTCGCAGCGCTCGAGTCGCAGAAATGGGATGTGCTCATCTCGGATTACAAGCTGCCGGACTTCACGGGGCTGGACGCGTTGAAAATCGTCCGCGAAAAACTTCCGCTCCTGCCATTCATCCTGATGTCCGGCACCATTGGTGAACACGCGGCCATTGAAAGCCTCAAGGCCGGCGCGACGGACTACGTCCTCAAACAAAACCGCGACCGTCTGCCGTCCGCCGTGCGCCGGGCGGTGGCCGAGGCGGCGGAACGCGTCTTGCGCCATGAGACGCAGGAGGAACTCAAGCGCAGTGAGAAACAATACCGGCTTTTGTTCCAGGGCAACCCGCATCCGATGTGGGTCTTCGATCTGGAAACATTGAAAATTTTGGAGATCAACGAGGCGGCGGTGCAGCACTACGGCTACGCGCGCGATGAATTTTTGAAGATGAGCCTCGCGGATTTGCGCGCGGGTGAGTTTGCCGGCCAGCTCAAATCTGCGTTGCCGGACGCGAATGCCAGCGGCCTCGTCTGGCGTCATCGCCGCAAGGACGGCACGACGATGGACATGGAGGTCGTTTGGTCGCCGCTCGCCTTTCACGGCAAACTCGCCGCGCTCACAATGGCCACGGATGTGACCGTGCGCCGTCGCGCCGCGCACCACAATGCGCTGTTCGGAAAGTTAAGCCACCAGTTGAGCGCGGTCACGACGGCGGCCGAGGCGGCGATGTTCATCTGCGAGGCGGCGGACGAACTGTTCCGCTGGGATGATTTCGCGTTGGATTTGTATTCGTCGGAAAAAGACGAGGTGGTTTCGCTGCTGACCATCACGACGATTGACGGCAAACGAGTGGAAATCCCCGGCTCAACCCAGCCGCAGCATGCGAATGCGATTGTCCGCCGCGTCGTCACCCGGGGTGCGGAGGTGATTTCGGCGCAGGAAACCGGCGAGAAAATCGGCACCACGATGGTGGCACCCATCCGCAACGGCGAACGCGTCATCGGCGTGCTATTCATCCAGAGCCGCCGGTCGCACAGTTTTGCCGCTAACGATGCGCAGACGTTGCAGACACTGGCCGATCAATGCGGTGGCGCGTTGCAGCGCGTGCACGCCGAGGAAGAATTGCGACATAGCCAGCAGCGGTTCCATGATCTGTTTGAAAATTCGCCGGATGCAATTTTTGTCGAGGACTTGCAGGCGAATGTGTTGGACGTGAATGCCGCCGCCTGCCGGTTGCATGGATTGCCGCGTGAGGCTTTGATTGGCCAGAACGCCATCGAGCAGCTCATCCCGCCGTCGCGCCGCGAATACGCACGGGAAAATCTCGTGAAGATCGCCGCCGGCGAAGTCAAATGGTTCGAGAGCGAAAGCGTGGCCTCGAACGGGAACATCATTCCGGTGGAGGGCCGCGTGGTGCGCGTGGAATTTGAGGGCCGCCCGGCACTGCTGTTCCATGTCCGCGATGTCAGCGAGCGCCATGCGGCGGAGATGGCGTTGCGCAGCTCGGAAACGTTGTTTCGCTCCGTCTGGGAAAATTCCGTGGACGGCATGCGGCTCACCGATGAAAACGGAAGTATCGTGGCGGTGAACGGCGCGTATTGCCGCCTCGTAGGTCTGCCGCAGGAAAAACTTGAAGGCCGGCCATTGAGCGTGGCCTACGCGGCAGATGCGGACACGGAACAGGTGTTACTTCAATACCGCACTAATTTCACCGCTTGCATCGCCCGTAGTAATGTGGAGCATCAGGCCGTGTTGCAAGATGGCCGCCGGCTGGTTTTGGAAGTCACCGATTCCTACGTCAGCGCGGGCGGCAAGCCGCGCCTCCTGTTGAGCCTATTCCGCGACATCACGCTGCATAAACGCTTGGAAGAGCAATTGCGCCAGTCGCAAAAGATGGAGGCCATCGGCCAGCTCGCCGGCGGCGTGGCGCACGATTTCAACAACATCCTCACCATCATCCTCGGGCACGCATCGCTGCTGGCGATGACGCCGCTGGAGCCGAAGGCGCTCGTCTCCGCCAACCAGATCAAGCAAGCATCCGAACGCGCCGCTGGTCTCACCCGGCAGTTGCTGGCGTTCGGCCGCAAACAAATCGTCAATCCGCGTCCGCTGGATTTGAATCGCGTGGTTGGCGGCATGAAGGAAATGCTCAGCCGGTTGCTCGGCGAGGACATCGCGTTGCAGATACATTTCAACGGCCAGCCGGCGATTGTCGAGGCCGACCCGACGATGCTGGAACAGATCTTATTGAACCTGTCCGTGAACTCGCGCGACGCGATGCCGCGGGGCGGACGGCTGGCAATCCGCATTTCGATGCGCGACGTGGACACGGCGCACATCCGCAAATCCGTCGAGGCCACGCCGGGAAAATTTGTCTGTTTGAGCCACACCGACACGGGCGATGGCATTCCGCCGGAAAATTTGCCGCGCATTTTTGAGCCGTTTTTTACCACGAAGGAACTTGGCAAAGGCACAGGCCTTGGCTTGGCGACCGTCTATGGCATTGTCAAACAGCACAAAGGTTGGATTGAGATTGATAGTGAAATGGGCAAGGGCACCACGTTCAATATTTTTCTGCCCGCCAGTGCCGTGCTCGCACCGGAGATTGAGGCCGCCACCGAGACGCAGTTCCGCGCGCTCGGCGGCACGGAGACCGTGCTCGTGGTCGAGGACGAGCGTGACTTGCGCGAGATTATCACCCGCACGCTAAACCGCCACGGCTACCGCGTGTTTCAGGCGGTAGATGGCAACAACGCCCTGCAAATCTGGCGCGATTACAAAAACGAAATCCAGCTCGTATTCACCGATGTCATCATGCCCGGCGGCATGAACGGCCGCGAGCTGGCCGAAAAACTGTGGGCGGAGAAGCCGGATTTAAAAGTCGTTTTTTCCACCGGCTACGGTGCCGATGCGCTGGGCAAGGGGTTCAAGCTTGACCCGGATTTGAATTATTTGCAAAAGCCGTATCTGCCGCATGCGCTGGCCCGGATCGTCCGCAAAAGCCTCGACGCGAAGAAAAAATAACACGGCGGAAATTTTCCATCTTCCATCCGCCAGCCTTCATCCGCTATCCTCGCGCCATGATAATTGCGCCGTCACTGCTCGCCGCCGACTTCACCCGCCTTGGCAAGGAGGCTGAACGCGCCGAACGCGCCGGGGCCGACTGGCTGCACCTCGACATCATGGACGGCCAGTTCGTGCCGAACATTTCCTTCGGCCCCGCCGTCGTCGCCGCCGTTCGGCCGCACGCCAAAAAACTTTTCTTCGACGTGCATCTGATGTGCGGCAAGCCGGAAATTTTGCTGGAGCCGTTTGTCAAAGCCGGCGCGGACCAAATCATCGTCCACGTAGAACTCGGCGACAAAGTTCCGCAGCTCCTCTGGAAAATAAAATCGCTCGGCAAAAAAGTCGGTCTCGCCGTCAACCCGCCCACCGCCATCGCCGAAGCCGCGCCGTATCTCGACAAAATTGATTTGCTGCTCGTGATGACTGTTAATCCCGGCTTCGGCGGGCAAAGTTTTATCCACGAATGCCTGCCCAAAATCCAGCAGGCGGAAACTTGGCGGCGCGAACGGAAATTGAATTATCGCATCGAGGTGGACGGCGGCATCAACAACCAAACTGTCGCCGAATGCGCCCGCGCCGGGGCGGATACGTTTGTGGCCGGGACCGCGCTGTTCAGCCAGCGCAACATGGGCGCGGCCGTCAAAAAAATGCGGAAGATCGCCTGCGCCAGCGACCCGGCGCTCGCCGACCTTGCCGTGCCTTCGCTACCGCCACCATCGTTTGCGCTATGAGCCAGATCAAATTCGGCACGGACGGCTGGCGCGCGGTCATCGCGGAAGATTTTACCTTTGCCAACGTCGCGCGCGTCGCGCAAGCCACGGCGGATTTTTGGAAATCTGAAATTTCAAATCCGCAATCTGAAATTTTTGGGCGCGAGCCAAAAGTAATTGTCGGCTACGACCGCCGTTTTTTCTCCGACCGTTTTGCACAAATCACCGCCGAGGTTTTTGCGGGGAATAATTTTCAAGTCATCCTCACCTCCACGCCGACGCCGGCGCCGTGCGTTTCCTTTGCGGTGAAAAATCTCGGTGCGGTCGGCGGCGTGGTGATCACCGCCAGCCATAATCCACCGATCTTCAACGGCTTCAAGCTCAAGTCGCACTTCGGCGGCAGCAGCGACGCGGAGACGTGCAAGGCCGTTGAAAGGTTTTTGGACCGCAGTCAGCCGCAACCAAAAACTAAAAATTCAAAACTAAAAATTTCCGTTCAAGACATTCGCCCCGCACATTTCGCTGCCATCAAAAAACTCGTGGATTTCAAGCTCATCGCCAAATCCAAATTGCGCGTGGCGCATGATCCGTTGTTCGGCGTCGGCGCGGGAGTTTTTGAAACACTACTGGCGAAGACAAATTGCACCGTCACCACGCTGAATTCCAAGCATGATGTTTTATTCGGCGGCATCTGCCCGGAGCCGTTGCCGAAAAATTACGCACTCGGCGGCGCGCAGTTAAAAAAGAATCCGCACGCCATCTGCCTCGTGACCGATGGCGATTCCGACCGCATCGGCGCGATGGACGGGCGCGGCAATCCGCTGACGAATCAGCAAGTCATCGCGCTGTTGCTGCATCATCTCGTGCGCAACCGCGGCGGGCGCGGCACGGTGACGAAAACTTTTAACACCACGGCGATGGTGGACAAAATGTGCGGGGCGTGGAATCTGCCGCTCACCGAAGTCGGCATCGGCTTTCGCTTCATCGCGCCGGAAATGATGAAGCCGGGCGCGCTCTTCGGCGCAGAAGAAAGCGGCTCGGTCGGTTTTGCCAACCACATTCCCGAACGGGATGGTTTGGCGGCCGGTTTGTTTCTGCTGGAAATGCTGGCGATGGAAAAAATTTCCGTGAATAGAATTTACGCGCGGCTGGAAAAGGAGTTTGGCCCGCATCGCTACGGCCGTTACGACGCGCATTATCCGCTGGAGAAACGCGCCGCGCTCATGGAATCGCTGAAAACCAATCCGCCAAAAAAACTTCTCCGTTCGCCGCTCGCAAAAGTGGACGCGCGCGACGGCGTGAAATTTGTCGCCGGGGATTCAACGTGGCTAATGCTGCGTGGCTCCGGCACCGAGCCGGTGCTGCGCATTTACGCCGAGGGCAAGTCCGCTGCGGACATGGAAAAACTTTTACAACTCGGCCGACGATTGACGCAAACGGTCTGACATGGAAAAATTCTCTATCGTCATTGAATGGGAAAACGTGCGGCTGTCAGAAATGGACCGCTGCCGCCGGATGTTGCGGGAAGTTCGCCGACAGATTTTGGAACTGAACGCAGCCGCCCAGCCAGCGGTGGACTTTGAAATCATTGTCGCCTTGAACGAATACATTCCGGCGGCACTCGTCCGGAATGAACTGGCGCAGGTATTTCAAGCGGGCGATGCGCACATAGAATGGCGATTGGCAGCGGCGGCCGGGCTGAACTATTACGAGCTAAAAAATTTCGGTGCACGGTCGGCGGAGGGCAAAATCATCGTTTTTTTGGATAGTGACGTCATTCCCGACCCGGGCTGGCTGGTCACGCTCCTGCAATCGTTCGTCCACCCGGAGGTGAACGTGGTGGCCGGGCATACTTATCTCGACCAGTCAGATTTTCTGGGGCGGGCGATGGCGTTGAGCTGGTTTTTTCCGCTGCGTGCAACCGAAGCGGTGTTAAAGGAGTCACCGGTTTTTCACGCAAACAATTTTGCTATCCGCAGATGCTTGCTGGGGAAATTTGAATTTCCCAGGATGGCAGCGGGGGCGACCCGTGGTGCCTGTGTGCAGCTTGCCGTGGTATGGCGGAACAGCGGGATGAAAATCCACCAGCACACCGGGGCACAGGTCAGCCACCCGCCGCCTAACGGTGGACGGCATTTTTTAATTCGTGGTCTGGCCCAGGGACGCGATGATTTGCTGCTGCGCCGGACATTTCGTGGCCAATCCTGGTTTGGGCGTGAAAGCTACCGCGAGCTGCGCCGCTCGTATGCCGCAATGTTCGAGGGAGGCAAAGCCATTTTTTGGCAGCGAAAAAAAGCCGGCCTGGCCCGGCGTGAAGTGCCGCTCGCCTTGGGCGTGGTGTTGGTGTATTGGCATTGCCGGCTAATCGGAGCGTGGGTCATGCAGATTTTTCCAAAGTTCACGGGCAGCCATTTTAGAATTTAAAAATTACCGGCGGCGGTTTTTGACGGATTGACGGGGAGCCGGTTTCTCCGATAATCCAAGCATGATTAACCACGGTATTCTCAATCCGCAAATCCTCTCGCTGCTCGCGCGCGTGCGGCATACGAACGCGCTCGTCATTGCCGACCGCGGCTTTCCGTTCTGGCCGATGATTGAAACGGTAGACATCTCCATCGTGGACGATTTGCCGACGGTGCTGCAACTCATCGCCGCCGTGCGCGCGAACCACAATTTCACCCAGGCATTTCAGGCGAAGGAGTTCCTGAGAAACAATTCCCCCGCCACGCGCGCAAAATTCGCCACCGCGCTGCGCGGCGTGCCGACAAAATTCGAGCCGCATGTGGATTTCAAAAAACGCGTGCCGCACGCCATCGGCTTGATCCGCACCGGCGACACGACGCAATATGCGAACACCATTTTGATTTCGGGTTGAACAAAAACAATTTTGACCGCGAAACACACGAAACACTCGAAATACTCGAAATCAAAAATTAATTCGTTCGTGTATTTCGCGTGGTTCGCGGTTTGAACTCTGAAGCTTTTTCCATATGAAACGTAATCTCCGCGTCGGTCTCTTCGGCATTGGCCTCGACACTTACTGGCCGCAGTTCAAAGGACTCAAGCCGCGTCTTGAAAGCTACGTTCGCACCGTTCAGAAAAAATTGGAACGTCCCGGCGTCGAAGTGGTGAATCTCGGCCTGATTGACAATCCGGTGAAGGCGTTGGAAGCCGGACATCAATTTCGTGCGGCCGATGTGGATGTGATTTTTCTCCACGTCACAACTTATGCGCTTTCGTCCACGGTTTTGCCCGTGGTGCAACGCGCGAAAGTTCCCGTCATCATTTTGAATCTCGCGCCCGCCGCCGCGATTGATTACGAAAAATTTAACCGCATGGGCGATCGCACCGCGATGACTGGCGACTGGCTGGCGTATTGCGCCGCGTGTCCCGTGCCGGAAATCGCCAATGTTTTCAGCCGCGCCGGCATTGATTTTCACCAAGTCACCGGAATGCTGCATGACGATCCGGTTTGCTGGAACGAAGTGGATGCGTGGATCGAAGCTGCGCGCGTCGCACACAAGATGTTTCACAATCGCCTCGGTTTGATGGGACATTATTACGGCGGGATGCTGGATATTTATTCCGACACCACGCTGCAATGCGCGACGTTCGGCGGCCATCTGGAAATTTTGGAGGTGGACGAACTCGCCGCGCTGCGCCGCGATGTTTCTGCCGCCCAGATCAAGGAGCGCGTCGCGAAGTTCAAAAAAGTTTTTGCCGTGCAGTCGGATTGTTCGCAAGCGGAGTTGGAGCGCGCCGCGAAAACTTCCGTCGCGCTCGACCGCTTGGTGAAGGAACACGACCTCGGCTCGCTCGCGTATTTTTACAGCGGCACGGGCAATGCAGAAAACGAAGACGCCATCAGCTCGATTATTTTGGGCAATTCACTTTTGACCGCGCGCGGCATTCCCGTCGCCGGCGAATACGAAGTGAAAAACGCCCAGGCCATGAAGATCATGGACACCTTCGGCGTGGGCGGCTCGTTCACGGAATATTACGCGCTGGATTTTGCCGCTGACGTGGTGCTCATGGGGCACGACGGGCCGGGTCACATAGCCATCGCTGAAGGAAAAACTAAAGTGCGTCCGCTTAAGGTTTATCACGGCAAAGTCGGACGCGGCTTGTCGGTGGAAATGTCCGTGAAGCACGGCGCGGTGACGTTGCTGTCTGTCGTGGAAACGAAAGATGGAAAATTAAAACTGCTCGTGGCCGAAGGTGAATCCGTTTCCGGACCAATTTTAGAAATTGGAAATACGAACAGTCGTTACAAATTTTCCATCGGCGCGCGGAAATTTGTCAACGACTGGAACGCGCACGGCCCGGCGCATCATTGCGCGGTCGGCGTGAGTCACATTGCAGACAAAATTGACAAGCTGGGCAAATTGCTTGGCATTGAAGTGGCGCGGGTGTGCTAAAGTTTTTTTGTGCGACTGAAATAAATTGAATCATGCCCGCCACCGCTTTTCCTGAAGTCGCCCCGGACATTTCGCATGCGGCGGATTCCGCCAGCGAACACGAGCCGGGCTATCTCGTCATCTGCTGGGACGACCCGGTGAATTTGATGGATTATGTGACGCATGTTTTCCAAACCGTCTTCGGCTGGGAGCGCAAGAAAGCCGAGAAGCACATGCTGGAAGTTCACAAAAACGGCAAGAGCGTGCTGACGCGGGAGAGTTTGGAGAAAGCGGAGTTCTACGTTCACCAGCTTCAGAAATACACGCTCAATGCCACGCTGGAGCGCGATGGCAAATGAAATTTCTTGGCCATGACGGTGGAAACTTTTTGATTGAGTTTGCCACCGAGGAAAAGCTGCTGCTGCTGCATCTGCTTTCCATGTATCCGCTCGTGCCAGCCGCGCACCACCGGTTGACGAAGGATAAAAAATTTCCGCGACGCGAGGAAAACCAGCAGTTGCTCGACGACGCGCTCAAGGCGCAACGCCAGCAAAACCAGCAGGAAGTTCTCGCGCTGATCAACGAGCCGGGGCGGTTCACGGATAAAGAAAATGCAAGCCAGGCTGCTTTCTCCCGAACTGATTTGGAATGGCTGCTGCAAGTCGTCAACGACGTGCGCATCGGCTGCTGGCTTGCGCTGGGTTCGCCGGGCTATGAACCAAAGAAAAAAATTGCGCCAAACTCCGAGGGCGCGCGGCGCGCGATGTTTATGGAGATCGCCGGGGCGTTCGAAATGTTTTTCCTCGGCATCATCAACGGCGACGTGCCGCCGGAACTGCCGGAGTGAACCATGCCCGCGATGCTGGATCAGCGACTCTGGTTTCCCGACGTAAACGCGGCCGACGCGGATGGCCTGCTCGCGGTCGGCGGCGACCTTTCGCCTGAAAGGCTGCTGCTCGCGTATCGCAGCGGAATTTTTCCGTGGAGCGTGAATCCGATTTCTTGGTGGTCCCCGGAACCACGCGGCGTGATGCCGCTGGATACGTTTCATGTTTCCGCGAGCCTAGCAAAATTTATTCGCCGCTGTCCGTTTGAAGTCACCGTGAACACTGCGTTCCGCAAGGTAATGACCGCGTGCGCCGCGCCGGATCCGAAACGCGGCGGCACTTGGATTTCGCCGGAGTTCATCGCGGCCTACACGCGGCTGCACGAACTCGGTCACGCGCACAGCGTCGAGTGCTGGCAGTCCGGAAAACTTGTGGGCGGCATCTACGGCGTAAGTGTTGGCGGATTGTTCGCGGGCGAATCCATGTTCCACCGCGCAGACAACGCCTCGAAGGTCGCGCTCGTAAAACTCGCGGCGCATTTGCGTGAAAGAAAGTTTTCATTGTTCGACATCCAAATGGTCACGCCCGCGACCGAACCTTTCGGAGCAAAAGTAATTTCGCGCAGCAGCTACCTCGGACTGCTCGCGGCGGCAGTGCAGCAGACCGCCGCTTTCTGACAAAATTCTCGGCAACGCGCATTTTTTTTGACACCGTCGGGCAAACCAAAATTTGGCGGCAACCAGTTAAGCGCGCCGTCAGCTGTTTCCGGCATGAAGCAAATTTCCATTGGCGTGATTGGCGCGGGATGGTGGGCGACCTTCGCTCACCTGCCGGCGGTGCGATCGCATCCGGCGGCAAAACTCGTCGCCATCCAGACACGCGGTCGCGAGCAGGCGGAAAAAATCGCGCGGGATTTTGGCGCGGCCCACGCCTGCACTGAAGTTGAGTCCTTGCTCGCGCTGCAACCGCTCGACGCTGTCATCGTGGCCTCCACGCCGAACGTCCACTACGCGCAAGCCAAGGCTGCGCTCGAACGCGGGCTGCATGTGCTGGTGGAAAAGCCGATGACTTTCACCGCCGCCGAAGCGCGTGAGCTCGTGGAATTGGCGGCACAGAAAAATTTGCAATTGCTTATCAGTTGCCCGTGGCATTTCACGCGGCACGGCATCGAGGCGCGGCGTTTGATTCATGCCGGTGCGCTGGGCGAAGTCAAAATGATTTCCGTGCTGATGACCAACCCGATTGACCAGTTGCTGCGCGGCATCAACACCTCGCCGACACACGGGATGGACAACGTCTATGTCCAGCCGGGGCGCGGTTCTTACAACGACCCGGCCATCGCCGGCGGCGGGCAAATCTACTGTCAGGTCTCGCACGCGGCGGCGTATCTGACGTTTCTCACCGGACTGCGCCCGGCCGAAGTCTTCGCGCGCTTCGACCGCGACGGCTCGCCGAACGACCTCTACAACGCCCTAACCATTACAATGGAAAACGGCGCGCTTGTTTCGCTCGCCAGCACGGCCGCAACGCCGTTGGCGGAAAAAAATTACGAGGTTCGTGTTTTCGGCAGCCAAGCCATTTTGCAACTGGAACTGTGGCGCGGCACGATGACGCTGACCGATTTTGCGAACCAACGCACGGAATTCAAACCGCTCGCGGCGGAAGAAATCTATCCGGCGCAATCACCCGCGCTAAATTTTATCGAGGCGATTCTCGGCAATGCTGCCAATGGTTCGTCGGGCGAACTTGGCCTCGCCTCGATGGAAATCATCGCCGCCGCCTGCAGTTCGGCGCAAAGCGGTCGCAATGAAATCATCCGCGCGACGAAAAATTCCGGCCATTGATATTCCCAAACTGAAATTGATTATGAAACTACTGTTGCTGCTATCTGTGTGCTTGTCTGGTCTGGCACTCCAGAGTGTTCACGCCGCTGATTCCCATCGCACGGTCATCCCCGCCATCCCCGAAGGCCGGCTTGTGGACACGAACGTGATGCAGCAGATTTACGACGAGGTGAAGACGCCGTTTAAATATGGCGTAGTGCTGCGCGGCGAAAGCACGAACGTGCTCGTGGATTGCCCGAGCATTTTCCGCAGCGGCAAGCATTGGTTCATGCTGTATGTTGCCATCACGAACAAGGTGGGCTACCAGACGTTCCTTGCGAAGAGCGACGACCTGTTGCATTGGGAGAAGCTGGGAAAAATTCTTACCTTCACGCCCACGAACCAGTGGGACGCGTGGCAGGCGGACGGCGGAATTGCGTTGTGCGATTACCATTGGGACGGCACGCACGCACTAGAAAAATTCGCCGGCAAGTTTTGGCTCACCTACATCGGCGGCGCGAAGCAAGGCTACGAGACCGACCCGCTTTCACTCGGCGTGGCGTGGACAAAATCGCCGACGAAAGCGAAGGAGTGGACGCGGCTTGCAGAAAACCCCGTGCTGTCGCCGAAGCAGCCGGACGCGCGCGAGTTTGAAACCAAGACGCTCTACAAAAGCCAGATCATCCACGACGAGGCTCAGTCGCTCGGCTGGCCGTTTGTGATGTTTTACAACGCGAAATATAAAAACGGCTACGAACAAATCGGCATGGCCGTTTCCAGCGACCTGAAAAACTGGAGCCGCTACGGAACCAACTCCGTCATCGTCAACGGCGAGGCGAAAAAGAACGGCATCAGCGGTGACCCGCAAATCGTGAAGCTGGGTGACGTGTGGACGATGTTTTATTTTGGAGCCGGCTGGCAGCCGCACGCGTTCGACACGTTTGCGTGTTCCTACGACCTCGTTCACTGGACCAAATGGGATGGGAAAAAATTAATTCAGCCTAGCGAGCCATTCGACCAAACCTACGCGCACAAACCGTGGGTCGTGAAATGGAACGGCGTGGTCTATCACTTCTACTGCGCCGTCGGCAGCGAAGGTCGCGTAATCGCGCTGGCTACGTCCAAAGATTTGAGAGCTCATCTGCAAGCAAACGGCACGAAATAAAATTACCTAACCACAATTGGGGATTGCCCGCCCGCGCTTGCGTGACTAGCCTGCGCGGACAAAATCCCATATTATTTGAATTTTACGACATGAGCATTGCCAAATCATTTTGCCTCGCCCAAGAACGTTATGCCGGTCTCGGCGTGGATGTGGAACACGCGTTGCAAACGCTGGCCACGATTCCCATTTCACTGCACTGCTGGCAGGGTGATGATGTGGGTGGTTTTGAAAATGCCGGCGGCGCGTTGGTCAACGGTCTGGCGGTCACCGGAAATTATCCCGGCAAAGCCCGCACGCCGGATGAACTCCGCGCTGACCTCGATAAATCCCTCTCGCTCATTCCCGGCAAGCATCGCTTGAACCTGCACGCCTTCTACGGCGAATTTGGTGGCAAAAAAGTGGATCGCGACGCCATCGAGCCGAAGCATTTCGCGAACTGGATTTCTTGGGCGAAGAAGAACGGCCTCGGCCTCGACTTTAATCCGACGTGCTTCTCGCATCCGCAGGCGGCGGATGGCTTCACGCTGTCGCACGCGGATAAGGGTGTGCGGAAATTCTGGATTGAGCATTGCATCCGCTCGCGCGAGATCGGCGCGGCGATGGGTAAGGCGCTCGGCAAGACCTGCGTGACGAATGTGTGGATACCCGACGGCATGAAGGACACGCCGGCGGATCGCGTTTCGCCCCGTGAACGCTTGGCGGAATCGCTCGACGCGATTTTCAAGAAACAGATTTCGCCGAAGCTTAATCTCGATGCGGTGGAGCCGAAACTGTTCGGCATCGGCAGTGAAAGTTTTGTGGTCGGCTCGCATGAATTTTATCTGGGCTATGCGGTCAGTCGGAAGAAGCTGCTAACGCTCGATGCCGGCCATTATCATCCGACCGAAGGCATCGCTGACAAGATTTCCAGCGTGTTGCAATTCATGCCGGAGATTTTGCTGCACGTCAGCCGCGGCGTGCGCTGGGACAGCGATCACGTCGTGATTCTCAACGACGACCTGCTCGCCATCGCCCGCGAAATCGCGGTGAACGGTTTTGAGAAGCGCGTTCACATCGGCCTCGACTATTTCGACGCCAGCATCAATCGCGTCGCCGCGTGGACCATCGGCACGCGCAACATGATTCGCGCCCTGCTCATCGCGCTGCTCGAAACCCCGCTCATCCGCACGGCGGAAGCGGCGGGAGATTTCACCACGCGTCTCGCATTGCAGGAAGAAGCCAAGACGCTGCCGTTCGGCGCGGTCTGGGACTATTACTGCGAAAGTCAGGGCGTTCCCGTCGGCGAACATTGGCTGACAGAAGCGAAGAATTACGAGAAAACAGTTTTGAGCAAACGCAACTAAACCAAAATAAATCATGCAACCGAATCCCTTACTTGGCGTCGTCTTTCACTGGCTCGGCGGTCTCGCGTCCGGCAGTTTTTACGTTCCCTTCAAAGGCGTCCGCAAATGGTCGTGGGAAACTTTCTGGCTGGCGGGCGGAATGTTCAGCTGGCTCATTTGCCCGTGGATTGGCGCGTTTGTGCTGTCGAAAGATTTGCTCCAAGTGTTACACGAGACGCCAAGCCACACGTTTTGGATGACATATCTGATGGGCGCGTTGTGGGGTTTCGGCGGATTGACATTCGGGCTGACGATGCGTTATCTCGGCATGTCGCTGGGCATGGCGGTGGCGCTGGGCTACTGCGCGGCGTTCGGCACGCTCGTCCCGCCGATTGTGAAGGGTGAATTCGCCGACAAGCTGCTGAACCATTCCGGCACGAGCGTTGGCGGGCCGTTGGTGCTGCTCGGCGTGTTCGTCTGTTTGCTGGGAATTTTCATTGGTGGCGTTGCTGGTGTGCGCAAGGAAAAGGAAATGAGCGGGAGCAACAGCGTGCTGCCGGAATTTAATTTGTGGAAAGGCCTCGCCATCGCGACGTTCTCCGGCGTGATGAGCGCGTGTTTCTCGTTTGGCTTTCAATACGGCGGGCCGATTCACGACCTGTCGCTCGCGCACGGAACCGACCCCAAATTTGCCGGTCTGCCGGTGGTGGTCACGATTTTGCTCGGCGGCCTGACGACGAATTTTCTCTGGTGCGTGATGCTGCACATCAAGAACGGCTCGGCGCACCAATACTTCAGTCCCACGGTCAAACCAGTGAACAGCCAGACAACGGGCGGCGACGGCCACGGTGGAAAAACTTCCGTGCAATCGTTCGAGATCGGCAGCGCCGTGCCGCTCGGCGGCAACTGGTTTTTCTGCATCCTCGCCGGCACGTTCTGGTATCTGCAATTTTTCTTCTACCAGATGGGTGAGAGCCAGATGGGCGCGTATAAATTTTCCAGTTGGACGCTGCATATGGCGAGCATCATCATTTTCAGCACGCTGTGGGGAATTTTCTTCAAGGAATGGCGCGGCGCACAGCCGTTCACGAAAAAACTGGTCGTGCTGATGCTCGCGCTGCTCGTCGGCTCGACTTGCATCATCGGCTGGGGCAACAAGAAGTCGGAAGACGCCGCGGCCACGTTGAAAGGTGCAGCGGCAACGGCGGTGGAAACGGTCAAAGACGCCGCGCAAGCAACAGCGGATGCCACCAAGAACGCTGTGGACGCGCTCAAAAAATAATTCTCAAAAAACAAAACGCCGCGCTTTGACTCACGTCGAAGCGCGGCGTTGTTTTGCTCCGGGATATTTCAAATCTGAAAATCGAGCCCGGAATTTTTATCCGCCTTGCTCAACACACGCATATCAAGGCCGTCGTAGATGACGAGCGAGTTCGGCTGCACGCTATCCATGATGAACACGTTGCCGCCGATGGTGCTGCCCACGCCAATGATGGTTTCGCCGCCGAGAATGGTCGCGCCGGGATAAATCGTTACGCGATCTTCGATGGTCGGATGGCGTTTCTTGCCCTTGAGCAATTGCCCGCCTGCCGTGGATTTTGCGCCAAGCGTCACGCCGTGATACATCTTCACATGGTTGCCGATGATGGCCGTCTCGCCGACAACTGTGCCGGTGCAATGATCCACAAAAAAATGCGTCCCAATCTTCGCGCCCGGATGCAGGTCCATGCCTGTGCGCGCGTGCGCCCATTCGCTCATGATGCGCGGAATGAGCGCGATGTTCTTGAGGTAAAGCTCATGCGCCAGCCGTTGCACGGCGATGGCTTCGATGAACGGATACGAAACAATAATTTCCTCTTTGCTCGCCGCCGCCGGGTCGCCGTCGAAGGCCGCGTCTACGTCCGTCTGCAAAATTTCGCGGACACGCGGCAGGCTGCCGAGAAATTCCACCGTCAGCTTGTGCGCCTCATTTGCCACGTCACTTTTCGCGAGGCCAGCGGGCGTTTGGTATTCAAGCGCCTTGCGGATTTCATCTTCCAGCGTGCCGAGAATGGAATCTAACAACGCCGCCGTCTCGACTTTGATCTCGGACGAATGAATCAGCTTCTCGTCAAAAAATCCGGGGAAGAGCAGGCGCAGCAAACCGCACGTCAATTCGGTGACGACGCGTTTGGACGGCAGGTTTTTTCCGTCCAGATGATTGATGCCGCCCGCCTTCGCGTAGGATGCGACGAGCTGGTTCGTGAGTTGCGTGACGGTTTCCACGGCGGAAAACTAGCACGAAGCCGCTCGGACACAAAGTTTTTGCTTCACTGTCCGCCGGCAAACACATTTCCCAGCAACTGCGGCTTGCGCGAGCTTTCCAGCAGCGGGCGGATGTGGCTGAAATCATTCCGGTCGTCGTATGTGCTGTAGGCACCGTCATAGCGGTTGCCGGTTTGCAGCGGCCAATACCAGAGGCTGCCGTCGGCGGCGAGAGTGGTGGCCTCCCAACCGCCGGAAATGGCTATCCAGTCCGCATGCTTGCCGAGGCGGACGGGGACGGTCTTTTGGATTTCCGATTCAAATTCGTTTTGTGCTCCACCGCTGAATTGACTCCGCTGAAAATTCCACAGCCAGAGCGTTCCGTCGTTTTTGAGCGTGATGATTTTTTCGCCGCCGCCAGCGACGGCGAGCCAGTTGGTTTCGCTGCCGATTTGCAAATCCATCGGAAACTGCTCGTAAGAATTGTAGCGTGAAGTTTTATTGATAACCACACGATCACCAGACCAGATGCGGAAGGTGCCGTCGTCGCGCACGCCGACGCGGTATTGCAATCCAGGATTTATGTATGCCTTGCTGCGAAAATTTTTGAAGCTAGTCATGGATTCGACGGTGAACCCCGGTTCAATTTCAAGCCGGGTCAGATTGTTTGTGCTGCCGTAGTCATTCCAAGTCCAGACGCTGCCGTCGGTCTCGCGAAGTTGAAACCGGTAGTTATGTTCGGAAACCTCCGCCCAGTTTGATTCCGTTCCGAGCCGCTGGGGCGTGAAGGCTTGCAGGCCGGGCCAGGTTTCGTGCTTCGAGTCAAAATTCGTCACGCCCCAGCGCCACAAGGTTCCGTCATTTTTAACGAGCAACGCAAAAATTCCTCGCGAGCCCAGACTGCTCCAGTTGGTCTCGCTGCCAAATTGCGCGAGTGCTTCTCGTTTTGGCAAGACGGACCGGAATCTTTCGGAGGCGCTGGGACGTTTTGGCTTTGGCGAAACCCACAGCGTCCCGTCCGACTTGATGCCCGCCTGTTGATACCAAAGACAATCAACCACGGCTGTCCAATTCGAGCCGCCGAGATATGCGCCTTCCTGCTTCGCGACTTTGAAATTTCCCAGCAACACATCAAGCGGGTCAGGTCGGTTGTATTTGGACCAGGCTTTCCAGATTTTTCCCTCCGGCAAACGGACGCTCAAGTCGTTCCAAGGGTTTTCCAACCGGACAGAATCCGCCAGCGCCAACCGCGCCGCGCCGTGCGCCGGCTCGAACGGCGTGAGTTTTTCCCACGCGCGATGATACACCGCCGCCGTCGTCACCACGCCCAGCCCCACGGCCAGCACGAACGCCAGCAGGTTGCGCCAGCCCATTTGTGCGCTGGCTTTGACCTGCTGAAAATTCCAAAACGCCAAGCCCACCAGCGTGAGCAGCACCAGCGGCACGCCGATGAAATACGCCAGCGGCCCGCGCCACATAAAATCAACTGTGGGAACCGCCGGAATACCCGCCGCCGCCAGCAGAAAACACATGACCAAAATTCCCAGCACTGCCGGCGCAAGCGATTGCAGCGTGTTGCGGGCCAGCGACGACGCGTAAAACGCCATGCCGCCAATCAGCAAAGCAATGCCGACCAAAAAAAGCACCGGTAAATAAAGACACACCATGACCACCGTGTTCAACAAAATCGTTTCTATGGTGGAGAATGGATAATTTGTGGAGGCAATTTGTCCCATGACCCCGGTGGCCGTTGAGAAATCAAGGCCGCCGCCCGGCAAAATCCGTTTACCTTCCAGTAGCAACGGCATCACCACGCCGAGCAGCACGGACAGAAAGAGCATCACGATAAATTTGATGGCGAACTGCGAGCGCCGTTTTACCGGCAGGCAGAGCTGGCCTTCGAGCGTGCCGATTTTGCGTTCCTCCGCCACCGCCGCGCAACCGACGAGCAGCGGCATCACAAACCACAGACCCCAGAAAATTTCGAGCGTGAATTTCAAGTCGCGCGAATGGCTCAAGTCGTAAAAACGTCGCACGCCCAGCACGCCGAGGTGCAGCACGAGCAGCACGAAGGCCATGACGTATTGCGACTGGTGCAGCATGAATTCCTTGCGCCACAGTGCCGCGCGCGGATGTCTTCGGTGGGGCGAGGCTACTGACGAGCCGCTGGCACCCACGACGTGCGGCTCGCGAGGACGCTCGCCCCACCACTTTAGCCCGCGCATTTCCGGCATGACGATGCTGCCGCCCGACCATTGCAAATCCTGCGCGCGGAAAAACAGCCAGCGCGCAAAGAAAAATCCCGCGAGGCTGTAAAGCCCCAGCACCGTCACGCTCACGGCGGTGATGAGTTCGTCCGATTCGCCGCCGAAGATGGCGAAGACAATCACCAGCAACACGCCCGGCACGAGTAGCGTGAACCAAAACGCCGCTGCCACCTGCCGCAGCAGCAGCACCGTCCACAGTCCGCCGGAAAAAACCACGAGGCCGAAGAGGACGGCGGTAATAAGCGCATCCAGCGGATTTTTGAAATCACCGTGGTTACCGTAAAAATGTAATTGTAAAATAAAAGATCCACACCAGAGCAGGCCGATAATCAACAGCGCGAGCGCCAACAGCACAATTTTCGTCTGCCACAGCCGCAGCCGCGAAATGGGTTGCGCCAACAGGTTGGCCAGCGTGCCCGCGCTCACCTCGCCGCCAAACGGATTGAGTGCCATCATGGCCACCATCGCCGGGCAGAATACGAATGGGAACAGGTAAAATATTCCGTCGAAATCTCGCGCTATGATGGGCAGCAGCCAGTTGGAAAATGCCAGCAGGCAACCGAGGAGAAAGCTCGGCAGCAGCAGGCGGATTTCTTTTTTGACGAGCGGGGTCATGTGGTTGCCTTTTTCAAAACATCCGACGCCACGAAGATTTCTTCCAGCGTCAGCGCCTCGATTTTTAATTCCTCCGGCTTGTGCGCCTTCAATTCCGCGAGCAACTGTTCGCTGTTGCCGTTAGCGAGAATTTCTACGTCGCGTCCGCTTTGCTTCACGCTCAATGCGGCAGACAGGTTCAGTTTGGTTTCTTGCGGCAAGCGGGCCCGAATTTTTTTGAAACGATCCCGCGCGGCGTCGGCTTCCATCGTCAAAAGATTTTTGCCGTTTTCAACGATGGTGAATTCGTCAATCAAACCCTCGAACTCGGAAATCAAATGCGTGGAAACAAACACCGTGCGCTTGCCGGGGTCGCCGGATTGATACGCGCCGATGACGGTTTCGATGAATTCGCGGCGGACAATCGGGTCGAGGCCGCTCGTCGGCTCATCGAGCACGAGCAGTTCCGGTTCGGGACAAATCGCGCCGATGAGCGCGAGCTGTGTGCGCTGGCCTTTCGAGAGACTCGTGGTTTTCTTGGCGGCATCGAGCTGAAAGCGTTTGAGCAAATCGGCCTCGATGTCGCGATTCCAGTTGGTGCGGAAGGAGGCGTAGTATTCCAGCGTGTCGGCCACGGTCATCCACGGATAAAACGCCACCACGTCCGGCACATAGGCGATGCGCGATTTGATGGCGACTTCATCCTTGCGCGGGTCGAGACCAAACACGCGCACGCTGCCGGAATCCGGCCGCAGCAAATTAAGCAGGCACTTGATGGTCGTGGTTTTACCCGCGCCGTTGCGGCCGAAGAAGCCATAGCATCTGCCGGGCTGCACGGTGAGCGAGAGGCCGTCCACGGCATCGTGTTTGCCGTAGCGCCGCACGAGGTTTTGGATTTCGATGACTGGGTTTTCCGTTTTCATGCGTGTCCTTTTAAATTCAATCGTTCGTGGCCTTGTGCTTCTTTTCAAACGCCTCCAGCCGTTTCTTCACCAGCGAAATCAAATCCGCATCGCCAATCTGCAAGTGATGCGCGGCGACGATGGCGCGGTCAATTTCCTGCACGACGAGATCGTTGCGCGCTGACTTGGTGAGCGGGGAACCGACCGCCTTGAGAAAACAACCCTTGCCTGGAATCGTCTCGATGACACCCTGGCTTTCCAGTTCCGCGTAGGCCTTGGCCACAGTGTTGCGGTTCACGCGCAATTCCTCCGCCAGCGGGCGGATGGATGGCAGCGGTTCGCCCGTGCGCAGCCCGCCGGACGCCGCGGCATGGCGGATCTGGTCCACCAGTTGTAGATAGACTGGTGTGCCGGACTTGAAATCAATTTGCAGGAGCATACGCGGTGACTGTCATATGACAATAGGACAGACAGATGTGCGCGTCAAGAATTTATTTTTCAGCCGGGAAGTTAGGTCAACGGGCCGCTTGCAAAACAGCCTCCACCACACGGTCGGCACTGATGCTGTTCATGCAGCGGAAATCAATCGGACACTCACGAAGAAAACATGGCGAGCACGGCGCATCGGATTTGATTAACTGATGGCGCGCATCGCCCAGTAATCCCGGCCCGGTCAGTTCCGGCGAGGTGCTGCCGAACGGCACGACGACCGGCGTGCCGAGCGCGGCGGCAACGTGCATCGGGCCGGTGTCGTTCGTGAGCAGCACGCGGCAGAATTTCAGCAAGGCCATCAATTCGCGGAGGCTGGTTTTACCGGCGAGATTTTTGATTGCCGATTGCCGATTGCCGATTGCCGATGCAATTTGATTTGTTATGACGACATCGTTTCTGCCGCCCAACAGCAGCCAAACGCAGCCGGTGCGCCGCTGGATTTCGTGCGCTGCTGGAATGAATTTTTCCACTGGCCAGCGTTTTGCCGGGCCGTATTCCGCGCCGGGGTTCAGGCCAAAGATGGGTGATGAGATTTGTTCCAACCCAAATTTCTTCCTGACCGTTTCGGTTTCTTCCGGCGTCACCTTCAATAGCGGCGAGAGCGGCTCCGGGTTTGCGCCAACGGCAGTCGCCAATTGCAAATACTGAAAAATATGGTGGGCCGTAAGAGGTATTTTTTTTGGCGGCGTCCTGAACTGCGGCGGAAGGTCGCTGTGAACTCGGGCTTTGATTTGGTCGCCGGTCAGTTTAGACATCTTCACCGCGTCGGCGCGGGGTGGGACGGCGTGGGTCAAAGTCCAATTTCGCCACGGTCTTGCGCCGCCGATGCGTTGCGGGATGCCGGCGAAGAAAATTTCCATCGCCGAACGCGGCGAATTGGGCAGCACGAGCGCGAGGTCGAATTTTTCAGCGCGCAATTTTTTTGCGATGGAGAAAACACCTTCGCCGGCCGTGAATGAAATTGTTTCATCCACGGCCGGATGATGCAGCCACAGGTCGCACAATTTTTCCGGGCCGAGCAGGGTGATGTGTGCGGCGGGTAATTTTTCGCGCAGGCGGAGCAGGGCGGGGGTGGTCATGACGGCATCACCAAGCCAGTTCACGCCGCGCACGAGAATCCGGCGCGGCGGTGGTGGGGTGAGGGTGATGCTCATTCGGGAACGAGGCGGCGGAGGCGGCGGACTTTCCAGCGGTCGTGCACCCAGAACCAGTTGGCGGGGTCGCGGCGGATAGCTTTTTCGTAGGCGCGATTCACGTCGAGAATGATGTCCTCGGCGCGGCGCGGCTGGCCGTTTTCGTGGGTCGCAATTTGGTCATCGAATTCCAGTCGCCAACTGGCCAGCGCGGTGCGGTAGCAGATTACCGTGTATAGCCGGCAATCATAGCGCAACGCCAGGACGGCGGGGGCGAGGCCGGTGTCGCAAATGTGGCCGAAAAACGGGGCGCGCAGGCCGCGGGCATATTGGTCGCCCAGCAGGCCGAGGAAGAGGCCGCCTTGATTCATTGCCGCCCGCAATTCTGCGCCTTCGGTGCGCCGTTCAAAAAACCGGCAGCCGCTGCGTTGGCGCATTTCCTGCACCAGCCGGTTGAGGCCGGGTTGTTTCATGGCTCGGTAGGTGGTGGCGAGCTGGTAGTCGGGGAAAATACCATGCGTGCGGGCATAGATCTCGAAGTTCCCAAAATGGCCGGCGGCAAATATGTAATTGGGCTTTGTGCCATCGGCGTTGGGGGCCGGCGCAAAACCGCCCAGCACGAGTTCCAAATGCGGTTGCAGTTCCGCTCTGGTCATGGCTGCGGTTTTGACGCTGCAAGCCATGTTCTCGCCGATGCGCCGGAAACATTCCCGGGCGATGGCGCGGATTTCTTCCGCCGATTTTTCCGTGTGAAAAACAAGGTTCAAATTTTTGACGACCACGCGGCGGTGCTTGATGTCCACCAGCCATGCCAGCGCGCCAAGGCAACGGCCGACGCGTGCCACGAAGGTCAGCGGCAGTGCCTGCACACAGCCGATCACTGCGCGTCCAAGCCAATAAAGCAACGTGTTCATCAACGAAAACAGATTTTACCCACGCAATCCTGAAAGTCGTCCGCGCCGTCCACAATCTTGATTTCAACGCGCATGAAATAAAATGGCAAGTCGCGCCGGTCAATTTTGGGGAAGCGCACGGCGTCTTTTTGCGTGGTGAGAATGATGTGGGCCTGGCGTTTCTTCGCGCGGTTGATGGTGTTCAGGATTTCCTGCTGCGTGAAGCGGTGATGATCGGCGAAACGTTTGGCATAAACCAATTCACCGCCTAGCCGGACGAGGCTTTGCTCAAAACTTTCCGGCTGCGCGATGCCGCTCAACGACGCAACTTTTTTTCCCGCGAGCAGTTCCAACCCCTTGCGTTCGCCGGTGAACACGTCCTCAAAATAAAGCGGCTGATGCACGCACTCGATGACGGCGGCGGTGGAATTTAATTTCGCAATGCGCTGGCGCAGCTCGGCCGTTTTGCCGTCGCTCTTGGTAATAAAAATGGTGTGCGCCCGCGCCAGATGCGAATGCGGTTCGCGCAAGGTGCCGCGCGGAAACAAATGCTCGTTGCCGAACGGCTGCTGGCGGTCAATCAGCACCACGTCGTGCCGGCGGCCGCGCAGCCGCCAGTATTGAAAACCGTCGTCGAGCAGCAGTGTGTCGCAGCCGAATTTTTCAATCGCGTAACGTCCACTCTTCACGCGGTCTTTGTCCACCAGCACGATGACGTCTTTGAGATTTGACGCGAGCATGTAAGGCTCGTCGCCCGCCATTTCGGAATCGAGCAAAAGAGATTTTCCGTCCGACACCACGCGCGGCGGCGTCTGGTCGTCGCGCAAAAGAATTTTGTTCACGATGCGCCGGTGCAGCGGCGCGGGGCGCGAACGGTAACCGCGTGAGAGAATGGCAACCTTGCGGCCGGCGTTCTGAAGTTCGCGCGCGAATTTTTCTACGACGGGCGTCTTGCCCGTGCCGCCGACGGTGAGGTTGCCGATGGCGATGACTTGCACGCCGAGCGTTTTGTCGCGCAGGATGCGGTAGTTGATGAGGCCGCGATGGATTTTGACGGCGACGAGGTAAAACTTTGAAGTGCCGAAAAGAATGGCGCGCGTGAGTTTGGCTTTCCAATCATGGCGTTCTTCGAAGACGACTTCGATGAAGAACGTTTCGATGAATTCTGCCCAGTCACGGAATTTTTCACGCATTGGGCATCAATGTGCCAAGTCTGGAGGGAGTTTTGAATTTTTAATTTTCAGTTTTTAGTTGAGCGCAAGGTTTGCGTTCCAACTAAACATTAAAAACTTAAAACTAAAAACTGCCTCAGTAGCCGAGCTTCGCCACTTCCTGCTGCAACGCGAGTTGGAATTCTTTGACGTCTTCGGCGGAAGGCTTGTAGCCCGCCACTTTCGGCACGACGCCGAGGCGTCCGGTTTGATCGAGATACCAATCGGCGATTTGGCCGTCGCTGAAATTCACTTTGCCGCTGATGACCGCGCCGGGGCGGGTGATTTGATCCACGCTCACCGAAACGTTGCCGCCGAGGGGCGGCAGGACTTCATCGGCGACGGGCGTTTCGCCAGCGGGAACCGGCTTGGTCGCGAGCGGCTTTGCGGGTTCGGGCGGCGCGACTACTTTCGGCGGCTCCGGATCTTTCGGCGTGAGCTTCAAATCATCTACGAGGAAGCGCGCTTCCATGTAGGTGAGCTTGATGCCGAATTCGGCGGCGAGACGGTTTTGGATTTCCGAAAGTTTTGCGCCTTCAGCTATCCATTTGCTGACCGCTTGCCGCTGGGCTTCGTCTAATTTCATGCGCGCAGCTTAATCAAAGATTTTTCAAGATGCCATCGTAACCATTGGCCTCCAGCTCGAACGCAAGTTCCTTGCCGCCGGATTTCACGATGCGGCCATCGGCCATAACGTGAACGACATCGGGAATGATGTGATTCAGCAGTCGCTGATAATGCGTGATAACAAGCTGGCAGGAATCCGGGCGACGCAATTTGTTCACGCCGCTGGAAACAATTTTCAACGCGTCAATGTCCAAACCGGAATCCGTCTCGTCGAGAATCGCCAGCTTCGGTTCGAGCACGGCCATCTGGAAAATTTCCGCGCGCTTTTTTTCGCCGCCGGAAAAGCCTTCGTTGACGGAGCGCTTGAGCAAATCCTCGTTGAGGTCGAGCAGCTTAATTTTGTCCTTCACGAGCGCGAGAAATTCAATCGCGTCGAGTTCCTGCAAGCCGTGGTGCTTGCGGATTTCGTTCAGCGCAGCCTTCAAAAAGTAGGTGCTGTTCACACCGGGGATTTCCACCGGATACTGGAATGCGAGAAACACGCCTTCGCGGGCGCGCTCTTCGGGATCAAGTTCCAGCAAATCTTTGCCGAGATAATTCACCGTGCCCTCAGTCACTTCGTAGCCATCGCGGCCAGCGAGAATCGCAGCGAGCGTGCTCTTGCCGCTGCCGTTCAGGCCCATCAACGCGTGGACTTCGCCCGCATTGATCGTCAGGCTGAAGCCTTTGAGGATTTGTTTATTCTCCACGCCCGCGTGAAGATTTTTGATTTCAAGAATAGGTTGCTTGCTCATTTTTCTAAAAAATTATTCAGACACGAATCGCACGAATTTTCACTAATCAAATTCGTGTTAATTCGTGAAATCTGTGTCTAGCCGACGCTGCCTTCCAAGCTCACGCCCAGAAGTTTCTGCGCTTCCACGGCGAATTCCATCGGGAGTTCCTTGAACACTTCTTTGCAGAAGCCGTTCACGATCATGTTCACCGCGTCCTGCGTGGCGAGGCCGCGCGAGTTGCAGTAAAAAATCTGGTCTTCGCCGATCTTCGAGGTCGAGGCTTCATGCTCCACGCTCGCCGTCGTGTTCTTGACTTCGATATAGGGAAACGTGTGCGCGCCGCACTTCGCGCCGATGAGCATCGAGTCGCACTGCGAAAAGTTGCGCGCGTTCTCGGCGCTCTTGCGGATTTCCACAAGGCCGCGATAACTGTTCTGGCCGCGACCAGCAGAAATACCCTTGGAAACAATGGTGCTTTTCGTGTTCTTGCCGATGTGGATCATCTTCGTGCCGGTGTCGGCTTGCTGCATGTTGTTCACCACGGCGACGGAATAAAATTCTCCCTTCGAGCCATCGCCTAGCAAAATGCAGCTAGGATATTTCCAGGTGATCGCCGAACCGGTCTCGACTTGCGTCCAAGTGATGCGCGAATTTTTGCCTTTGCACAGACCGCGCTTGGTCACGAAATTGTAGATGCCGCCCACGCCGTTTTCGTCGCCGGGATACCAGTTCTGCACCGTGCTGTATTTGATTTCCGCGCAGTCGAGCGCGACGAGTTCTACCACGGCGGCGTGCAACTGATTTTCATCGCGCATCGGCGCGGTGCAGCCTTCAAGATAGCTCACGCTCGCCGATTCGTCCGCGACAATCAGCGTCCGCTCGAACTGGCCGGACTTGGCGGCGTTGATGCGGAAATACGTCGAAAGCTCCATCGGGCAGCGCACGCCTTTCGGGATGTAGCAGAACGAACCGTCTGTGAACACGGCGGAATTCAGCGCGGCGTAATAGTTGTCCGTGTAAGGCACGACCGATCCGAGATATTTTTTGACGAGTTCTGGATGTTCGTGCACCGCTTCGCTGAACGAGCAAAAGATAATTCCTTTCTTCGCCAAATCTTCGCGATACGTCGTGCCGACGCTGACGGAATCAAAAATCGCGTCCACCGCCACGCCGGCGAGCCGGCTGCGTTCGCGCAACGGAATGCCGAGCTTCTCGTAAGTCTCCAGCAACTTGGGATCCACTTCGTCGAGGCTCTTGGGCGCATTTGCGTTCGGCTTTGGTTGCGAGAAATAGCTGATGGCTTGGAAATCAATCTTCGGATACTTAACGAACTGCCACGTCGGCTCCGGCATTTTCAGCCAGTATTGATAAGCCTTGATACGCCAGTCGGTCAGCCACGCTGGCTCGTTTTTTTTGGCGGAAATGTGGCGGATGGTCTCCTCGCTCAAGCCCGGCGGCGTGGATTCGGTCTCGACATCGGTGACGAAGCCGTATTTGTATTCCGTCTTGACCAATTCCTCAATTGTCTCGGTAGCAGTGCTCATCGTAATTTATTTTTTCTTCGCGCAATCCGCGCAAACGCCGTGAATGGCGATGTCAAAATGATCGGCCTTGAAACCTTTGGGCAGCTTCATCGCCTGTTCCGGCAAATCCACATCAAATACCGTCGCGCACACATCGCAATGAAAATGGCCGTGCTCGTGCATGTTCGGGCAATAGCGCGTCGCGCCGCGATCCAGCGTGACCTGCCGCGCAAGGCCGGACTTCACGAGCGCGTCAAGGCAGTTGTAAACGGTGGCGTGGGAAATTTCCGGCATCGACTTCTTGGCGCGGATAAAAACCTCTTCCGCCGTGGGATGATCGCGCTTGTGCCGCAGCACATCATAGACCTGCTGGCGTTGCGGCGTGAGGCGCAGCCCGGTGGCGCCCAACTGTTCGGTCAGGTGCTGGTCGTCTGGTTGCTGGCTGCGCGGTTTCATTGCCGACAGACAATTTACACAGCGTGAATGATCGGTCAAGATTTAGAATAATTCTAAATTGAAACCCGCCTGAATTTTCCGCGCGCATTTTTTTGGCGGCTTGTGTAGCGTTGCGTCATGCTGAATTACATCTGGCTGGGGCTGATGTTGTGCGCCGTGCTCATCGGCGGCTGGAACGGCCAGCTCAAGGAGGTCGCCGACAAGGCGCTGGAGATGGTGAACACCGCTGTCGTCGGCATCGCCTTCGCGCTTATCGGCGTGATGGCGTTGTGGCTTGGCATCATGCGTCTGGCGGAACGCGCTGGACTGGTCGCGCTGCTCGCGCGGGCGTTGCGTCCGCTGATGAAACGCATTTTCCCCGAAGTGCCGCCGGAACATCCCGCGATGGGTTCCATGCTCATGAACATCGCCGCGAACATGCTCGGTCTCGGCAACGCCGCCACGCCGCTCGGCCTGCGTGCGATGAAGGATCTGGAATCGCTCAACAAAACTCCCGGCACGGCGACCAATGCGATGTGCACCTTCCTCGCGATCAACACCAGCGGCATCCAGCTCATTCCCGTCACGGCCATCGCGATTCTCGCGGCGAACAAATCCACGAACCCCACAGCCATCGTTGGCACGAGTATCATCTGCACCGCGTGCGCAGCGGTCAGCGGCGTGCTGATGGCAAAATTTTTGAGCAAGTTGCCGATGTTTGCGGTGAAGGCTGAAATTGGAAACCTGAAACCGGAAATTGCCAAAGCGGAAGGCGGGAGGGCTGAAAGTGACAAGCCGACGGTGAAGGAAGCCGTGACGCTTCAGCCGATGCAGTGGTGGGGGAATTTTATTTTTGCCGCGTTCTTGCTGTGTTTTGCGTTTTTCTTTTTGCGGATGGTTTTTCCGGAAACGTTCGGGCTACCGGTTTCAGAAGAGGAAACGAAAAAAAATCTTTTCATCCGCATCGTCGGCGCGGTGTCGCTGCTTTCGATTCCGTTTCTGCTCTCGGCCATTCCGCTGTTCGCCATGTTGCGGCGGGTGAAGGTCTATGAAGAATTCGTGGATGGCGCGAAGGAAGGTTTTGATGTGGCCATCCGCATCATCCCGTATCTCGTGGCGATGCTCGTCGCGGTGGGAATGTTCCGCGCGGCGGGCGGGATTGATATGTTGAGTCGCGCGCTGTCGCCGGTGCTGAATCAGCTCGGCTTCCCGACGGATTTGCTGCCGATGGTTTTGGTGCGGCCGTTGAGCGGCAGTGGCTCGCTGGGATTTTTCACGGAGCTGGTGAAGCAATTCGGGCCGGACAGTTTGATTGCGCGGACGGCGGGAACGATTTACGGCAGCACGGAGACGACGTTTTATGTGCTGGCGGTTTATTTCGGCTCGGTGGCCATCAAGCGCACACGGCACGCGCTGCTGGCGGGATTGACTGCGGATTTTGTCAGCGTGGTCGTGGCGGTGACGGTCTGCAAAATGGTTTTCGGCTGAAAACTATTTCTGAAAAACGCTGACGCGGGCGGGCGGAAAATTCAGCCAGACAATCTTCGAGGCAAGCAGCCGGAAATCTTCACCGCCCCGCGCGCGATCTTTCACGATCTGGTAGCTGTATTGCACCCAGCGGCCGCGTGGTTCGAGGATGGAACGGATTTTTTGCGCGAGTTCATCGGCTTTTTCCTTGGGAAAATTCAGCAGCGGCAGGCTGGAAATCACCGCGCCGACGGACTCCACCGGCAACGGCAATTCGGCGAGCAGGGTGTCGAGTTCCCACGCGTCGCCGGTGATGATGTGGGCGTGCCTAAATCTTTTGCGCAGCAATTTGGCGAGGTTGGGGTTAAATTCAATGGCAATGAGTCGGTCTTCGCGCAGGCCGTATTTGAGCAGCGCATCCGTGACCGCGCCGGTGCCGGGGCCAAGCTCGAGCACGTAGCTGTCGGGGTTGCGTGGCAGCCAGCGTGCCATCGCGGCGCCGAGCTGCGGGGAACTGGGCGCGATGGAACCGGTGCCTTGTGGATTGGCTACCCACTCGCGCAGGAGCACCGTCGAGTGAGTCAATGCTGCGATGAGTTTTTTTGCCATGGCTGGTTTACCGAGCTTTGAGCGGCAGTCTAGTTCATCCATTCAATTTTGCACCAGTTAAATTGCTGTGTCCGGGTGCGTGCTTGAAGACTTTTTGAAATTCTGTCTTCGCCGCCGCCCGGCGCACCGACCAATCGTGCCAGCTTTTCCCCCACAGTTCGCCGCCGAGGTTTGTCTGCGCGGCTGGCCAGAGAGCGTCGAGTTTGGCCAAGGCCTTTTCGGCTTCCTCGCGCTGTCGCCAGTTCAAATATGATTCGGCGAGGTTCAGCTGGTTTTCGGGATAATCCGGCGCGAGCCGGGCGGCTTGTTCTAAAAAATCTTTCGCCTTGCGTTTGCTGCCGATGCTGATGGGCCAGCCGGGCGCATCGCGGTAAAGCAGGCCAAGGCATCGCGGCGGGCCAGCGAAATCAAAGTGTTCATCGACTGCCGCCGCTGCTTTGAATTCGTGTTCAACCTCGTGCACCAGCTTGTAGGCGGCGATGGACGGGGCCTCGGCCTCGGCGAGCTGGCCGAAATTCATCGCCAGATAATAATGTCCCGGCGCGGACTTCGGCTCGCGGGCGAGTAATTGCTGGCACGCGGCAATGCCGAGCCGGGCAGATTCTGCGCGGCGCGCGTCATTCGTGGCGAGGTCGGCCCGGTCAAAGCAGGCCGACGCGAATCGCCAGGAGTTTGTGGAGTTTTGCGGGTCGGTTTGAAAACTTTTTTGTGCGCGCTGAAATTCTTTTTCCGCCTGCTCGATAAAGGTGTTGTTATCCGTCGCCCGGCCAGCCAGCGCCGCGGCAAGGGACAGCAGAAATAAAAGCGCGACTTTCCCCGCATGGGCGTGTTTGAACAGCATGATCCGGTCAATTAGAAGTTGCCATCGTGGCGGAGTGTTTTATACTCGGCAAGTGAGATTAAGTTGGAAATTCATGGCAATGCTGCCGGCGGTCGCGCTTTTGGGCGCGGGCTGCGGCGGCATCAATGCCAGTCAGAGCGTGTCACCGGCGAGCTTCTTCCTGCCGGGACTGTTGAAGGCCTGCCCGCCTTGCACGAACAGCGCACCGTTTGTGCTGATTGAAACTTCCGCCAACGAAATCGCCTCCGTTCGTTAATTTTTATGCGCTTCCCACTCGCGCTGACGATGAAAATCGCCAGCCACATCGTCAAACATAAAGTCCGCAAGACGCCGAAATTCGCGATGGTCTTGCAGCTCGAACCGCTCCACACCTGCAACCTCACCTGCACCGGCTGTGGGCGCATCCGCGAGTATTCCACGAACCTCAAGGATATGGTGCCGTTGGAAAAATGTCTCGCGGTGGCGATGGAATGCGATGCGCCGATGGTTTCCATTTGCGGCGGCGAGCCGCTGATTTATCCGAAGATTGAGGAACTCATCGCCGGTTTACTGGAACAGGGCCGCGTGATTTACGTCTGCACCAACGGCGTGTTCATGCGCAAAAAAATGCGCGATTACCTTGCCGCGATTTACACGGCGGAAACCGAGCCGACGCTTAAAAAGCTCGTTGCGGAAAAATTGATTTCCGAAAAGGAAGCCGACGCCATCCGCAACGCCAACGACGCAGCGCGCAAGAAAGTTGTCATCCGTCCGACGAAATGGATGTATTGGAACGTTCACGTGGACGGTCTGGAATTCACGCATGACTTGATCGTCGAACGCGAGGGCGTGTTCAAAGAATGTGTCGAGGCCATCAAGATGGCGAAGATTTGCGGCTACCAAGTCGCGACCAACACGACGGTCTATAAAGAAACCGACGTGAAGGAACTCGAAGACATGTTCAAGTATCTGAGTTCACTCGAAGTGGACGGCCACACGATTTCGCCCGGTTACGAATACGATGCCGCCAAGAAGGACATGGTTTCGCGCCTCGGCAAACAGCCGGAAGATTTTTTCCTGACCCGCAAAATGACGCGCCAGAAATTCGCCAAGATCGAGGAGTGGGGCAAGATGTTCACCATCTTTGGCACACCGGTGTATCAGGAATTTCTCGCGGGCAAACGTGAGTTGACCTGCACCGCCTGGGCGATTCCGACTTACAACGTCAAGGGCTGGAAAGCTCCGTGCTATCTGATGACCGACGGTCATTATGACGGCTACACGGAAATGCTCACGAAAGTAACGTGGGACAAATACGGCGTGGTGGACGGCGTGGCGCGCGATCCGCGTTGTGAAAATTGCATGGTGCATTGCGGCTACGATCCCAGCGGCGCGCTCGGCACGAATTACCAGCGCGGCGACAACTGGAAAAATTTCGCCTACAACTTCGGCTCGAAACCCAAGCCGTATCCGGCTTCATCCGAACTGGTCAAAACCGCCTTCAACGGCGTCACCATTGGCAAAGGCCATCTTGCCGAAGCGAAGGCCGTGCTGAATTCCCCCCGCGCCGCCATGAATGGCGCGCAAGCCGCGTTCTCGCGCAAAGAAGAAACCAATCACAATCACGAAGCGCACGTCGGCAGCCATTGCGGCACGAGCGACACCAGCGAACGCGATGAGTTGCTCGCCAAAATTTCCGCCAACAAGAAAGCCGAATAACCACCATTTTAAATGAGCAGAACCCTTTATCTTTCACCTCCGAGTTTCGACGGCTTTGACGGCGGCGCCGGCGCGCGGTATCAGGCGCGGCGCGAAGTCACCAGCTATTGGTATCCAACGTGGCTCGCGCAACCCGCTGCGCTCACGCCGAATTCCAAGCTGATGGATTGTGCTCCACACAACATCGACCTCGCCAAATGTCTCGCCGAGGCGAAGAACTTTGACCACGTCATCATCAATACTTCGACGCCGTCGCTGAAGAACGACTGCAAGGTGGCCGAAGCCATCAAGGCGCAGAAGCCCGACACGAAAATCGGTTTCATCGGTGCGCACACGATGGTTCTCCCGACGGAAACGTTGAAAGCTTCTCCGGCGATTGATTGGGTCGGCCGCAAGGAATTCGATTACACCTGCAAGGAAGTCGCCGAAGACCGCGACCTCTCGACCATCAGCGGCCTCTCCTACAAAAACAAGGACGGCAAGATCATCCACAATCCCGAACGCGAAATGATCGCGGACATGGATGTGCTGCCGTGGGTCGCGGACGTTTACAAGCGCGATCTGGAGATCGAAAAATATTTCATCGGCTACCTCCAGCATCCTTACGTCTCGATGTATACCGGTCGCGGTTGTCCGGCGCAGTGCAGTTTCTGTCTCTGGCCGCAGACGATTGGCGGACACAAATATCGCGTGCGTTCGCCGCAGAACGTCGCGGACGAGATGGCCTACATGAAGAAAATTTTCCCGCAGGTGCGCGAATTTTTCTTCGACGACGACACCTTCACCGCGAATCTCCCGCGCGCGCGCGAAATCGCCAAGAAACTCGGCCCGCTCGGTGTGGATTGGAGCTGTAACAGCCGCGCGAATCTCGATTACGATACAATCAAAAGTTTCAAAGACAACGGCCTGCGCCTGTTTCTCGTCGGTTACGAAAGTGGCAATGACGAAACCCTCACACGCATCAAAAAAGGCGTGACCACCGATGAGATGCGTCGCTTTACCAAGTCCTGCCATCAGGCTGGCGTCGTGATTCACGGAACGTTCATTCTTGGTTTGCCGGTCGAGACGAAAGAAACGATTGAGCAGACAATCAACTTCGCGAAGGAACTCGACGTCTTCTCGCTGCAAGTCTCGCTCGCCGCGCCGTATCCCGGCACGGAGCTTTACGAACAGGCCAAGCTCAACGGCTGGTTCGTCAAGAAGGACAAGGGCGACATTCTGCACGCCGACGGCTTACAGCAAAGCACGCTGGAATATCCGGAAGCCTCAAAGGAAGAAATCTTCGAGGCCGTGGACCGTTTTTATCGCAGCTACTATCTGCGTCCGAAGCCGATTCTGCGCATCATTAAAACGATGCTCGAAGACAAGGATGTGATGGTGCGCCGCTGCCGCGAAGGCTACGAATTCTTTAAGAGTCTGAATCAGCGCAAGAGCGATCTGGCGGCGGCCCGCGCGGCGGCATAAGCGCCCTTCAACTTTCACGGCGCGTCAGCATTGACGCGCCTTTTTTATTCCCCCGGCGAACGGCGCGCGGCTTTCTTTTCCGAGTGATGGGATTTGTCCGCGAGCATCTTGTTTTTCGCGCGGCGGGAGCGTTTACGTTTCTGACGGCGAATTTTTTCGATCTCGGCGCGTTGCGCGGCGATGAAGCCGTTTTTCTTTTCTTCAACTTTGTCCAGCAACAACCGGCGCGCGAGGTAGCGGTTCAGTCCCTGCTGGCGCGTTTCCTGGCATTTTACCGTCACGCCAGTCGGGCGGTGGACGAGCATCACGCAGGTGGAAACTTTATTGACGTTCTGTCCGCCGTGGCCGCCGGAGCGGACAAAACTTTCTTCGATGTCCGCCTCGCGCACGCCGAGCGCGGCCATGCGTGATGCGAGCTGGTTTTCTTTTTCGAGGCTGACCGGAAATGCGCCCATGGGATTGAATATAGCGACCGCGTGAAGTTTCAGCAACGGCCCTCCGGCCGCCGCCATTTCAAACGACGGTTAACGGGCCGTCAAAAATGGTGAGGCTGGTGACTTCTGTCTTCGCGACATGCGGGCCGTGCTGGATTCCCTTGGGCGCGAAGAATAGCGCGCCGTTGGTGTAGGTCATGCCGGACTCATCCCATTCGCCGGTGAGAACGTAGGCCCATTCGTTTGCGAGCGGATGCGTGTGGGCGGGGATGGTGCTGCCGGCGGAAAATTTTCGCAGCACCACCACGCCGCCGGAGTCGGGATTTTTGTGCAGCACTTTCAATTCGACGCCCGCATAAGGGCCGGGCTGCCACGGTTGATCTTTTGCAAGCGCGAGGTAGGGAAACATATTCGCGGATGATTGGCTGGAGTTGCCGTGGCGTCAAGGCGCGGGAACTTGCTGTAACCATACGCGGATGTTCATGAACAGTTTTATGGAATTCGGAAATGGCGCCAGCGCGCGGGTCTTCACGGTTTCGGTGATGCCGTTCGGGTCGTTCGTGTGCAAAAATTCCTGCACATAATTTGTCCCTGTGTTCCAGTCCAACAAGTTTGTCGAGACATACACGCCATATTCTACATCGCGCGGCGGCAGCCGGCGCGTCCACGTCAGGGTGAGATGCGGCTTGTTGTCATTCGTGCTGGTTTCAAAACCCCATTGATACGGCGGGTTGCCGTCGGCGGCTTTCGGGTCGTGGTTGAAGGCGTATTCGGAAAAATTGTTCACGCCGTCGTGCTCAAAATCCGCCGCCGCGCCGCTGATGTTCGGAAAGGTCAACTGCTCGATCGTGAAATTCTGGATGCTCCACAAACCGTAGGGTGAATCATGAATCGTCACGGTTGCCGGGCTGCCGGTGATGACATAGGCGAGGTTCGTCTGCACGGTGACCATCACTGATTCATCGCCTTCGATGCGGTCGTCGAGGATGGGTGTGAGCGTCAGGACAACTGTATTCGTTAGCGCGGCGAACGTGACGGCGTTGGTCACCGCAACATAATCCACCGCGTTGCTCGCCGTGCCGGAGAGGCCGAGATAAACGGTGAGCGGGCTGTTGGTGTCGCCGGTGCGCGTGAGGGTGAATTCGCCGGGCACGGGGCCAAGTTCGTTCGCATCGCTGATGGAGGCATTGACGCTGACGTAAATCGGCTCCAGCACGGTGATGGTCACGTCATCAAAGCTCGTCAGCTCGCCGTCGAATGCGGTGAGGCGGAAAACGTAATCGCCCGGCGTGTCGAAAACGAAGGTGTTCGTGAGGCTCGCGGGATTGGTGATCGTGATATTATTCGTGCCGAGATACGTCCACCAGTTGGTGATGGACGCAGGCGGATTCGGCAAGCCATCGTCACTGACCGTGCCGATGAGCGTGACGGGAATTCCCATCTGCACGCTCACGTCCGGCCCGGCGTCCACGACTGGCGCGTGATTCGTCACCGGCCCGGCGGCGAGGGCGAGAATTTCCGACGCGCTCAATGCCTGGTCAAATACGCGCACATCATCAACGCCGCCGCTCCACGAGGCCGGGCTGTCCCACGCGCCCTTGCCGATGATGAACTGTGGGCAATTCGTCAACGCGCCGCTGCCCGCAATGAAGCCGACGTTCGGTTGGTCGAGTTGGCCGTTGATGTAAAGTTTCAGTGCCTCGCCGTTCGTCCACGTCAGCGTGACGTGCGACCACGCGCCGGGCTTGAGCGCGCCGCTGGCGCTGCTGCGGTGAAACACGCCCTGCGTGGTGGAAACGGTCGTCTCGATGACGTTTGTGGAATTTCCGCAAGACGCAAAAGTGTGTGTGGAAAAACTGAAGGTAGAATTGGTGCTGACGTCATCCGCCGTCAAAAATCCCTGGCTCGCGTTCGTCGCCGGTTTGATCCACAGCGCGACGGTGAAGGCGGACAAACCGTTCAACGTGTTGGAGCCGGCGGTCTGGCGCACGCAATCATTCGTGCCGTGAAAATTCAAGGCGCCGGCGATGGCGCCATTCGTTATCCATGCTGGCTGGCCGACCAGCGTGCCGTTGCGCCCGTTCGTTGATGAGTCGAGGACGTTCGTGCCACTGCCGTCATCGAGCGTCCAATGCAAAATGTTCGTCACGCTCAAAACATCCGTGCTGACGAAAACCAGAATGTCTGCGTGGCCTTGCAACTGGCCGTCGTCCGCGGTGAGCCGCAACAAATAAACGCCGGAGTTGGTGAAGGTCACCGTGGTGTTGTTCGTCGTGGGGTCGCCGAAAACGTAGCTGTCCGGCCCGCTCACCTTCGTCCACTTCAGCACGTCGTTGGTGCTGTCGTCAATGATCGTCGCATTCAGCACCAAGCCGGCGTTCGTGCCGTTGGCGAAGGCGACGTAAGTTTTTGGGCTGGTGATGATGACCTGTGGCGTTTGATTTGTGCCCGCGTCGGCGATGGTTAGCACGGCGTTGCTCGGCGAAAGGATGGAATACGCTGAACTCGGCAGCAGGAACGCGAGCACCGATTCATCGCCTTCCACCACAACTTCGTTTGTCGGCGTGATGAACAAATCCACGGAGGTCACGCCGCAGGAAAAATAAACATTCGTCGCGAACGGCGGATAATCCACGCCGAACGTCGCCTGACCGCCGACGCCGAGCAGCGCGGTGAAATCATATTTTGGGTCGCCGCTGCGCGTGACGCGGAAGACGCCGTTCGAGCCGCTGCCTTCCAAAACATTTGTCACCACGGCGGAAATCGAAACTGCCGGCATGTCGTCGTTGATGGTCACCGTGCCATTCGTCTTCGCGCCGAGGACGAAGGCGGTGTTCGTCAGCAACGTGAGCGTCACCGTCACCGGCCCGACGACGATGCCGCTGTGCTGCGGTAAAATGGGTAGCGTCGTGGTGAGTTGGCCGGCGGGGATGACGATGAAGTTGGTGATGCTGGCGTAGTCGAGGCCGTTGCTCGCCGTGCCACTGATGGCGTAGAAAATGGTGACCGGCGTGTTCGTCGTGCCGAAGCGCGAGAACGTGAACTGGCCGGGGTCGGGAAGATTCGGCGCGTATTTAGACGCGATGAAATCGCTCGCATCAATCCACACGCGCTGGTCGTTGTCTTGGATCGTCACCGTTGCGAACGCCGGATACGCAGTCCGATAATCCGCACCCTCGGTCAACGAAATGATGACCGTCTCGTCGCCCTCGACCAAAGTGTCGTCCACGGCGGCGACGCTCACAATGGCGTTCGACTGGCCGGCAGGAATCGTCACGCCGTTCGTGATGGCTGCGTAGTCCACGCCGTTGCCGGCTGTGCCGCTGACAGAAAATAAAATGGTCAGCGCGTTTGTCACCGGGCCGGTGCGGGTGAATAAAAACTCGCCGTTCGCGCCGCCTTCGAGCGCATTGGGATGGTCGGTGGAAGTGACGGTGACGACGGGCAGATTATTCGTGTCGTTGTCTGCAATGGTTACGGTGGCGACGTTGGGCGAAATGATATTTGCATTGGTGGCACTGGTCAAAGTCAGCACCACGGTCTGCGGAAATTCCATCATGTTGTCATCCGTCGGCGTGACCGGCAGATCCACAAACGTCGCGCCCGCCGGGATCACCGTAGAATTTCCGAGCGGCGAATAATCTGTCGGCGCGCTGGCACTGCCGGTGATTTGGAAATTCACGGGCTGCGCGGAATTGGTCGAGCCGACGCGCGTGATGCGGAAGTTGCCCGCGACTAAACCGGTTTCCGCCGCGTTCGTCTGCGTGGCGGTGACGCTCACGGAACATACGTCGTCATCGAGGATGGTGTAGGTGTGGATTTTAATGCCGTCGAGCGTGGCGTTCGCCGGGTTGAAGAGCGTGACGCGGATGGTCTGCGGCGGTTCGACGAGGGAGTCGTTGGTGATTTTCAGCGGCACGAACGCGACCCAGGTGTTTGACGGAATGATCAAAATTCCCTGCGGCAGCGAATAGCGGTTGCTTGAGGCCGTGCCGCCGATGACGCGGTAGCCGACCTGCACCGGCACGCTGGAAGTCTGGCTCAACGTCACCGCTATGCCCGGCGATTCGCCTTCCAAAAATGCGGAAGTCGCAAAACAAAAACCGATGCCGGGAATCGTGCTTGTGCCGTCGTCCAGAATTTCCACCGTGGCGCTCGCCGAGGAGGACACGAAATAATTGGCGTTTGTCGGCAACGTCACGATGACGGTTTCCATCGGCTCCAAAATCAAATCGTGAAACGGAATCACATCGAGCGTCGCGGAAGTCGCGCCGTCGGGGATGAGGACCTGATTGTCGAGCGGCACATAATCACTGCCGGCTGTGGCCGTGCCGCTGATGTTTAGGAACACGGTGAGGTCGCCAACGGAACTGTTGCGCGTGATGATGAATTGCCCCGTCGTCGCACCTTGTTCGGAGATCGGCGTATTGGTTGAGCTGATGGTGATGGTCGGCCGCTCGCTGTCGCGGATGAAAACCGTGGCGCTGCCCGGTGTGCCGACATCGTAGTTCACCGTGTTGGTTAGCGAAAGCATCACCGTCTCGTCGCCTTCCAACAGCGAATCGTCAATGGGCGCAACGGAAATATCCGCCGAGGCCGCGCCGGCGGGAATTGTCACAATGCCGCTCAATGCGGAATAATCCACGCCGTTGCTGGCTGTGCCGCTGACGTTGTAATTTACTACGAGCGCCTCGGTCAAATCACCGTCCCGCTTCACGGTGAATTTTCCGACGGTCGCCGGTTCGGCGGCATCGCCCGTGGCATAAACTGACACGGTCATGAAATCATCATCGAGAATCGTGATGGTCGCAGCGGACGGTGAACCGATGATGTAAGTGACATTTGTGGCGAGGGTGGCAGTGACCGTTTCATTGGTCTCAAAATTTTTGTCATCAATCGGCACCAGCGGAATCGTCACGCTGCTTTGCCCCGTCGGAATCACCGCCACGCCCGGCAGCGTGACATAATCCGCGCCCGCCGTCGCCGTGCCGCTGACGGAATAATTCACGGCCAAATCTCCCGCCGTGCTGCCGAGGCGTGTGAAGATGAGCTGGCCGGGATCCATGCCGTTTTCGGAAATCTGCGGCGTGGTGGTTGTGAGCATCACGGTCGGCGTCACGAGTGAATCGTCGTCAATGATGGTCACGGTCGCATCGCCGAGCGGCGCGATGGCGTAGTTGGGATTGCTCGTGTTCTGGTCGTCGTCGAGCAGCGTCAGCGAAATGGTTTCCGGCCCTTCGACGAGCGAGTCGTTGATAACGTGAAAAGTGAACGTAACGCTGTTCGTCCCGGCGGGAATCGTCACGCCGTTCGTGGCGACAATCGTCGGCGTCAGCGAATAATCTGATCTCAGCGTGGCCGTGCCGCTCAAAACTAGGTTCACGGTCAGGTCATTGCTCACGCTGCCGGTGCGCGTGACGGTGAACGTGTGCGCCGCGCCGTCGCTTTCGACGACGGCATTGGTATCGGCAAAAACATTCACTAATGGCAGCGGCGTCGCGACGAAATCCAAACCATCCGTGTTGTTCGTCGGGAAAATTGGATTCGCCCAGTTCGCGTTAGAATAGGTGTAGCCGAACTGGTGCGGCAGCAAGTCGAAGCTGTTCGTGACGCTGACGTTGACGATGGTGTAACGGCCGTCACTGTCCGTCCAGCCGCCGATGAATTTTGCCGCGTCAATTTGTCCGTTGCCCACGAGCACGCCGCCGAGCGGTGAACCGTTCACATCCGTCACGCGTCCGCTCAAACGGAATTTCGCCGACGCGCCGGTGCTCACGATGACATTCGCGCTGGCCTCGCCGCCTTTCATGTCGCTGACCACGCAGCGCACGAGATGGTCGCCGGAGCCGGAAAAAGTTTTTGCAATCCACGGCTGGTTGTTCGTGGAGAACGTCAGATCATCGAACGTCCACGCATACGCCAGCGCATCGCCGTCCGGGTCGGCAGCCGTCGCGTGAAAATGCACGAGCGTTCCCGGCGCAGCGTTGGTCAAGTCGGCTTCGATGGCGAGCACCGGCGGATGATTATTGGTGAACGTGCCGAGGTTCACCTGATAATCAATCCAAGGCTCCGCGCCGCTCGCGCCGCGCAGCAAAGGCGTGAGGTGCAGCCCGGCGGCGTGGTCATTGAACGTCCGGCCAATCGTGACCGCCGCGTCGCTGCGGCTCGCGGTGTCGTTGGCATCCGGTGAACCGGGCGTGGTGTCAATCAAGTGCGCGCCGCCGTTGCTTTCGTCCCACGGCGTCCAGTTGAGCAGCAGGCCGTTCTCGTCCCACGCGTTGGCCGTGTATTTCGTGCGGAATTCCAGCCAGCAATCACGGAGCGAATCACGTTTTATCGCCGCCGCATAATTTCTGCCCGCGACGCGTTTCGCCGCCGGCACGTCAAACGGATAAAGCCGGTAAATGCCGTTGCTCGTGATGGTCTGCACGGCGTCCGCCTTGAGCCAGTCGAGAATATTTTTATGCACGGCATTGAACAGCGCGTTGCCCGCCGCCGCCGGGCCCATCGTGTCGTAAATATTTCCGTATTCCAGATTCGTGCCTGGCCCGACCATGCTGAAGTTCGTGCGCGTGTCCCAAAAATTCGCGTGCCACAAACCGTAGTTGTGGCCAAGTTCGTGCGCGGTCACGCCCACGCCAAAACTTTGCAACCACACGCCTTTGCCGCCGACAAACGCCAGCCCGCCCCACGAAAAACCTGGCACACTCGTCAGCGCCACGATGTCGCGTTCGTAATTCGCCGTGACGTAACCGGCCTTTTTCGCCCACGTCCGCGCATCGTTGAGCAGCAAGCCGGCGTCGGCGGAATAATACGCCTTGGTCTGCGGCATCGTGATGACGGGCGTGACTGTGGCGGTGAGTGACGTCAGGTCGTAGGAATTTTCCGTGTAAAAAGAATTCACGCCATTCATCGCCGTGTAAGCCGCCGGTTCGGAAATCGGCTCGGTCAGGTCGTCGGGAAAATTCACGCGGATGTAGAGCACAGACTTGCGGCCGTGTGTCCAGTTGTCCTGCGCGGCCGACGGAATAATCGGAAACGTGCCGGCGGAAGTCCCGCCGCTCTCGGCCAGCGCGAGTTGCCGGTCCGCCAGATCAAAATGATCCACGCCGCAAAAATGTAGCACGCCACCGCCGCTCTCGGCGAAAATCTGGTGGCCGCGTGAATCCGCCGCGCGGCCGGACACGGAACAAATGGCATTCGCGGAAACCGTTTTCGCATCCAGCGCCGTCGCCTCGGCCAGCGACAGTTCACGCAACGGCTGCGCGGCCACCGCGAGTTTACCGTCCAGTGCCACGCCGTGCAGCGGAATGTTTAATTGTGAAACTTGTCCGTTGCGGCGGCCATAAACAAACGCGTCAAACCGCCGGCCACCAATTTGCACCTTGCGGGAAATGGTCGTCGCGCTCGTTGAAAAATCCGTTGCCGCCAAAACTTCCAGATCGCCGCGTCCGTCCACTTGCTCCTCGAAAAACCTGCTGACCTCATGCGGCAGGCTTTGGCGCAACTCAAACGGCACGGCCATTTCCAACGCGCGCTGCGGATTGTGCTCAATCAAATCGCGCATCACCTCGCGCCGTTTCCACGCGAACCGCTGGCCGTCCACGAGCGTCACTGTTCCATTCGTAAATTGCCTCGCCCATTGCGAAAAATTTTGAAATGCATCCGCTAAAGTATCTGAGGTGAAATTATTCTGTTTGGAATGTGCTGGCCTAGCTGACCTCGGCTGGCTGGCCGCCGGCGTTTTCACCGCCGATTTTAGCGGGACACTGCCAGCGTTTTCCGTCCGGCTGCCGGTCGCGATGGGCAAATGGTGGAAAAAGAAAAGACCAACCAGTGCACCTGCGCTAATGGCCATGGCCAGGACAGTTTTTTGGTTCATGCGATCCTCCGGAGACGTTTATGGGATGGTGGCCAGAGCCTAGCCCCGTCCTGCGGCAAATACAACCATTCGCTATGTGCGTTTCGCCGCACACCTACCGCGGCGCTTTTCGTATTTGGCGGTTAAAATCCGCCCGCCGAAAATTTCTTTTGGCCGCAAGTCGGTTACGCTAGCCTCGCCGTGTGCCAAACGAAACGCCGCGCCTCCTCATTGTGGACGACGACCCCGGCCAGCGCAGCCTACTGGACTCGTTCCTGCGCAGCCAAGGCTTTGACACCGTCGTCGCCGACTCCGGCGAACACGCACTGAAACTTTTGCCGAACGGAAAATTTTCCATGATGATTTCCGATGTGCGGATGCCGGGGCTTTCTGGTTTGGAAACCTTGCAACGCGCGCGCAAAGGTTTTCCGTCCCTGCCCGTCCTTTTGGTCACTGCTTACACCGACATCCGCGAAGCCGTCACCGCCATGCGCGACGGCGCGCTGAACTATCTCGCCAAGCCGATTGACCTCGACGAACTCCTCGCCACCGTGCGCGCCGCCACCGGCATCGCGCAATCTGCGCCGCTGAATCTCGGCGCGCAAAAAAATCTCCCGCCGCACGTCATCGCCCAAAGCCCGCTCACCATCGCGCTGTTTGAACAACTCGCGCTCATCGCGCCATCCGAAACGCGCGTGCTCATCACCGGCGAAAGCGGCACCGGCAAGGAAGTCGTCGCTGATGTGATTCACCTGTGGAGTGCGCGGGCGACCGGAAAAATTATCAAAGTGAATTGCGCCGCGATTCCCGAAACGCTTTTGGAAAGCGAATTGTTCGGCCACGAAAAAGGCGCGTTCACCGGCGCGAGCGCCATGCGCATCGGACGCTTCGAGGAAGCCGACGGCGGCACGATTTTTCTGGATGAGATCGCCGAAATGACCCCGCCGTTGCAGGCGAAAATCCTGCGCGTGACGCAGGATGGAAAATTTCAGCGCATCGGTTCCAATCGCGAAATCCGCACCAACGCCCGCATCATTGCCGCCAGCAATCGCGATCTTGAAGCCGAGGTGAAAGCCGGACGTTTCCGCGAAGATTTATTTTACCGCCTCAATGTTGTGGAATTAAATCTCCCGCCGTTGCGCGAACGTCGCGAGGACATTTTGCCGCTCGCAAATCTGTTCGTCTCCGAACTCGCGCGCAATCGCACGCGACTCGCCGAGGCCACCGCCGACTGCCTGAAAAATTACGCGTGGCCCGGCAACGTGCGCGAACTCCGCAACGCCATCGAGCGCGCCGCGCTGCTCTCGCAAAGCGAATTAATTTTGCCGGAGCATCTCCCCACAAAATTACGTGACGCCGCCAAAAACGCCGCGCCGGTTTTAAGTTTGGATTCACAGACGATGGATGAAATTGAACGCACCGCGATTCTTGCCGGCTTGAAGCAGCACAAGCAAAACCGCACGGAAACCGCCAAAGCCCTCGGCATCAGCCGCCGCGCGCTGCTCTACAAATTGCAGCGCCTCCGGCAGCAGGGATTTCAGTTTGAGTGAGAAAATTATTCGGCAAGATCGACTGAAGCTTTTCTTTGAACAATTGTTTTTGGGTAAATTTCCGCACGTTTCAATCGTTCAATTAAAACTGGCACGCCGTGCTTTCTGGCAAATTCCAATTCTGCCCGCGTAACCCCAATGCAGCGCAACAAACCGCACGCCTCACTCCAAATCCATTGACGCAATTTGAATTGCAAAGCTGCTTCAAACACCACGCCTTGCACCGGGGCTTCTGGTTTTAGCAGCGGACCAAGGTCAAACGTGTCTCCGGGTTCAATGAGTTCATTCAAACCTTGCCGGCCAATCTGGGACAGCACATCCATACACCACTTTTCATCGTCACATACTGCCAGCAATTCGTAGCGTCCGAACTTGCCGTGCTTCTGTTTTTCGTGGCCAAATAAATCCCACGAAACAAAAGTTGCAAATCCCTCGTCATTTTTCGCGGCAATTTTCAAAAAATTTAGTGAGCCGCCGGCATCAAAAGGGAACAGACGAAATTGAAACGGCCGGTCGAAAGGGCCAATTTCCCCATCAATGAGGCGAAAGAAATTTTTGGAAAGATTTGAAACACTCATTTCATTGAGCAGATTATTTCTCACTGAACCACCTGTCCAGCGAGGTTTTCCATTTGCGTGCCAGCCAGCCGCCAAGCGGTAGAGGACTACCGCACTCCAAGACGCTCCGCGTTTCCGAACGTTGCCACCAGTGCGCCAGTGGCTTGGACTGCGGTGGCAAGGCGGGAGCCGCGACACCGCTTTCCCACGGACGATACGTTTTTGATTTCCCAACCCGCTCCGTGCGCCCAAAGCGGCGTGGTGCTGCCGGTTGGTTTCACTGGCGATTTTCAAAAGTCTTTCGGCAGTTTTTTAGCAAAGCACGGGCTTGGATTTGCGGCGGGAAAAACGCACACTGTCGCATCGCCGCATGGAAAGAATTTTTGCCACCTACCTGATTGAAACGCCGCTTGATGTGGCGCAGGCCGCCGCGACGCTAGCGGGCGAACAGTCGTCCGGCACATTCGTCGCCGTGCCGGGCGAGACGGAGGAATTAAAGCAGCGTTTCGCGGCGCGCGTGGAGAAAATTTCCGTGCTTGATTCCGTGAGCACGCCGAGTTTGCCGGGGACGAAATCCGCATCCGGAAAATTTCAAAGAGCCGAAGTCGTCGTGTCGTGGTCGCTAGAAAATGTGGGCTATAATTTGCCCACGCTCGTCTCCACGATTCAGGGAAATCTTTACGAGATCACCGCGTTCACTGGATTGAAACTGATGGACTTGGAATTGCCATCATCGTTCGCGCAACATTTTCGCGGACCGAAGTTCGGTGTCACGGGCTGCCGCAAGCTGACGAATGTTGAAGACCGGCCACTCATCGGCACGATCATCAAGCCCAGCATCGGTCTGACGCCGCAGCAGACGGCAGACTTGGTAAAGGTTCTCTGCGAAGCCGGAATTGATTTCATCAAGGACGACGAGCTGATGGC
>CAIKKJ010000074.1 GCA_903827955.1 uncultured Verrucomicrobia subdivision 3 bacterium | reverse complement strand
GAATTTGACCGTGACTTCAAGGCGCTCTGTGCGTTAATTTCCCAATCAAAATCAGCAGTTTGAACATCATGCACGTCTCAACCCACGAACTAAAATCCAAAATCATCGAGTCGCTCAAGCTCCAGGACATCACGCCGGAGCTGATTGAGGATGACGCGCCGCTCTTCGGCACCGGCCTCGGGCTGGACTCGATTGACGCGCTCGAACTCGTCGTGCTGCTGGAAAAAGAATACGGCATCGTCATCAAAGACATCGAGGAAGGCCGCCCCGCATTTCGCTCAGTGAAAACGCTCGCGGAATTTATCGAGGCCAAGCGTCCGCAATAACTTGTGTCCGCACGCCATCCAGTCATCACCGGTCTCGGCATCGTTTCCGCCGCCGGCTTTGGTGTGGACGAAGTCTGGCGCGCGGTGGCTTCCGGCACGAGCGGACTCACGCCGCTGACGCTGTTTCAATCCCCGCGCTACGGCCAAAATCCCACCGGCGAAATCCAGCGCGACCTCATCGCCCTCGGCGCACCCACGCGCAGTTCCCGCAGCGACAAGCTCGGCTGGCTCGCCGCGCGCGATGCGATTGCGGATGCGAAAATTAATTTTGAAAACTACGCCGAGCGCGCGGGAATTATTTTGGGAACGTCCGTCGGCGGTTCCTACGACAGCGAACAATTTCTCACCACGCTCATCAAGCGCGGCAAGATGCGCGCCCGGCCCACGCGCTTTCACGAATGTTCCAGCACCGTTGATTTGATTGCCGAATCGTTCGGCCTGCTCGGCCCCGGCATGGCGCTCGCCACGGCGTGTTCGTCCAGCGCGCTGGCCATCGCGCAGGCGGCGGAGATGATCATGTCCGGCGCGGCGGACGTGATGCTCGCGGGCGGCGCGGACTCGCTGTCGCGCATGACGTGGGGCGGCTTTCACGCGCTGCTGCTCGTGGACGCGGCGGGTTGCCGGCCGTTCGACGTGACGCGCGCCGGCATGAGCCACGGCGAGGGCGCGGCGATTTTGGTTTTGGAATCGGAGGAAAATGCCATTCGTCGCGGCGCAAAAATTCTGGCGAGGTTGAGCGGCTGGGGCATGAGCTGCGACGCGTATCACGCCACCGCGCCGCATCCGCAAGGCGCGGGTGCGACCGCCGCGATGCAGGCCGCGTTGCGCCGCGCGAATCTGGAGCCGAGCGCCATCGGTTACGTCAACGCCCACGGAACCGGCACGCGCGACAATGACTTGGCGGAGGCCATCGCGTTGAAGACGGTTTTTCATAATCGCGTGCCGCCGTTCTCCAGCACGAAACGGATTTTCGGCCACGCGCTTGCCGCTAGCGGTGCGATGGAGGCGGTCGTGTGCATCGAGGCGCTGCGTCACCAAACGTTGCCGCCGAATCCCGGTTTTGGAAAATGCGACCCGACCATCGGCCTTGAACCCGTCACCGAAAAACGTCACGCGCCGCTCACGCATGTGATGAGCAATTCATTCGGCTTCGGCGGCAACAACGGCGTTTTGATTTTTTCCAGACCGGAAATTGTTCCGCAAACGCGTGTGCCGGAGAAAATTCAAATCGGCATCGCCGGCCTCGGCGTCATCGGACCGGGCGTGGTGACGATGAAAGAAATCACCGCGCCGCTGCCGCCCGGGCGCGGGCCGGTGTTCAGTTGCGGCGAACTCGCGGACGCGGCGATGCTCACGCCGAATCAGCGGCGGCGCTTGAGCCGCCTGCAAAAAATGGCGCTCATCACCGCGCGCAAAAGCCACGCACCAGACGCGGCGCAACGCGTTTCGGTGACCATCGGCACGGGCTTGGGCTGTCTCGAAGACGCGGGCGCGTTCATCGAAAATCTGATTTCCAAAGACGAGCGCGAGCCGATGCCGTCGCGTTTTCCGAATTCGGTTCACAATTCTCCCGCTGGTCAGGTGGCAATTGACCAGGGCGCGCAGGCGATGAATTCAGCGCCGACCGTCAGTGAAATTACTTTTGAATGCGCGCTGTGGTCGGGCATTTCGCAGCTGGCGATTGATGAGGCGGATTGCGCGCTTGTCGGCGCGGTGGACGAGGCGGACAAATATCTTTTAAGCATCGGCCAACGCTGGGGCGCGTGGGACGAAAACATTCTGCCCGGCGAAGGCGCGGTAATGGCGAACCTGCAACGCGCTGAAAAAATTTCCACGCCCCTCGCGCGCGTGACGGCAGTGAAGCTTGGCCGCTGGCGCAAGCCGTTCGATGCGGACCGCGAGGCAGAGTGGATCGCCGCTGCCGTTGACCTCAAACGAGTCGGCATTTTCTTGAGCGGCGCGCGCGGCTTTCGTCAGCTTGAGCCGATGTATCAGTCGGTCGCGGCCGCGTTACAAAAACGCGCCGGGAAAAATCTGGAGCATCAGACTTACAAGCAACTGTGCGGGGAATTCCATTCGGCGTCGGCGTTTGGATTTTCCGTTGCCGTAAATCTAGCGCGCGAAAAAAACTGCGGGGTGCTGCTTTACACGCTGTCCCAGCGCGGAGCTAAGGCGTTATGCGTGATGCAACCGTAAACCGTGAATTCCCGATTGGTAGGGATGGCGCGCTGCGCCGTCCCCGCCTGCAGCGAAGCGGAGGGCGGAACGAACGTGGTTGGATAAGCGTCCCGCCAGTGCGATTCCGTCGCCTGACGCTGCGCTCGGCGACGGGGACAGCGCAGCGCGCTGTCCCTACCCAATCAGCCGCGCTTCAACCATGACGCGCTTTCACCTCATCGCCATTCTTTCGGCAATCGCCAGCACGATAGCGCTGGCATTGCATCGTTCTATTTTGCTCAACGCCGTTGTGCTGGCGTTTTTGATTGCGGTGGGTTTGGGCGTCGCCATTCCGCAGATGCGGCTGTTCGGAAACTTCATCTGCTCCGGCAACCGCAAAAAAAAACAAGTCGCATTGACCTTTGACGACGGGCCGGATCCGCGCTCGACGCCGCAACTGCTCGACTTGCTGCGCGCGGAAAAAATCCCGGCCGCATTTTTTTGTATTGGCAAACACGTTGAAAAAAATCCCGAGCTGGCGGCGCGGATTCTGCGCGAGGGTCATCTGGTGGAAAACCATTCCTTCGCGCACAGCAATTTTACCAATTTTTACGGGCGTTCCCGACTGAAGTCAGAATTACAGCAGGCGCAATCGGTCATTGAAAAAGCTGTCGGCTGCGCGCCGAAATTTTTCCGCCCGCCGGTCGGCTTGTCGAATCCACACACCTTTCGCGCGGCGCAGGATTTGAAGCTCGAAGTCGTTGGCTGGAACATTCGCAGTCTGGACACGGTCATCGCCGCGCCGGAGAAAATCGTCGCACGCATCCGGCGGGGCTTGCAGCCGGGCACAATCATTTTGCTGCACGACGGAAACATTCCGGTGGAGAAGCTGTTGACGACGGTGAAATCGCTGTTGGACGAATTGCGCCGACTGGGTTATGAAGTGGTGCGGTTGGATGAATTGTTGAAATGAAAACTTTTAGATTATTTTCCATGCTCGCGGTTTTTTCCGTTGGGGTGAATGGCTTGGCCGCGCCATCGCCCGTGCTGGCGGAATTGCAGGTAAAAATGGCGTCGGTGAAATCCGTGTATCTGGAATTCACGCAGGAGCGGGTGCTAAAATTATTTTCCGAGCCTCTGAAAAGCGATGGCGTGATGCTCATTGAGCGCCCGGCGAAAATCCGCTGGGAGACGACCGCGCCGTATCAGACGATTTTGCTTGGCGATAAAAGTTCCGTCGCACAGTTCGAGTTCGCAGACGGCAAGTGGCAGAAGTTGAAGCTCGGTTTTCCGCAATTGCTCCAGCGCGTGATGCAGCAGATGGCCGCGCTGAATTCCGGCAACCTCGCGGCGATGACCGACGACTATGAAGTCACAGTGGCGACAAACAGCGAAACGGTTTTGACGCTCGTGCCGAAGGATAAAATGATGCGCGGGATGCTGTCGTCGCTGGAGATTCATCTGCCGCCCGATTTGTCCGGCACGCGCGAGGTGGTGATGAACGAGCCGAACGGCGACCTAACGCGCATTATTTTCCGCAACGAAAAACACGACGCAACATTTCCCGCCAAAACTTTTGACCAAAGCAAGCCGTTGGAGATCGCCGCCGTGCAAACCGCCGTGAAAAATGCGCCTTAACCATTTTCTACCGTTAGTCTGCATGGTTGCCGCCGGTTGTGCGACGGCACCGGTGTCAAACCACGTTGTCCGTCCGGCCAACCGGTTTCCGGCGGAGGCCTTTATCACCGAGCGCGCGGTATTCAATGCGCGCGGCGCGCAGTTTCCGCTGAACGGCTATCTCGCGCTGAGCGCGGCAGGCGGCAAGCGGTTGGTCGTCACGGAGAATTTTGGCCGCGTCGTGGCGGATGTGTTGGTCAAGCCGGATGGAACAATTTTCGTGATGCAATCTTCGCGGATGTTTCCGGCGACTTACATCCGCTACGGTATCGCCGTGGATTTGGAATGTCTTTGCGGCGACTCGCCGCCAGCGGATTGCCCGTTGAAAATGCCGGGGCCGAATCATTTTGTGATTGATCGCGGCACGCGTTACCGGCTCGACTTGCAAATTTTGGAAATCAAACCCGGCGCACCGCCGGCGGAACTGTTCGACGAAACGAAAGCTGAAAAATGACGATCCGAGATTCCATCACCACCGCGCGCAAAAGCGGCCCGACGGCGCTACCGGACGGCGTAAATTTTTTTGAATTCAGTTTCGCGGTGGATGACCCGGTGTTTGCCGGGCATTTCCCGGGCCGACCGATCTTGCCGGGAATTTTTCAACTGGAAATCGTCCGCATGGCGGCGGAGTGGCTGCAAAACCGCCCGCTGGCCGTGACGGAAATCGTGAAGACCAAATTTCAGCGGCCGATTCTGCCGGGCGAAATTTTGAAACTGAACCTGAAACTGACCGAGGCTGACGGCGTGATTTCCGTGCGGGCAAATTTCATCTGCGGCGGCCAGGCGGCGGGCGAGGCGATTTTGAATTTGTCGTGAAGGGGATTAAAAAATGGCTGAAACGGATTTTTGTCAGCGTGATTTTCCTCGCGCTAGCCGGCTGGCTTGTGGCGGCTTGGATGGTTCGGCAAAGCATCGCGCCACCGCCGCCGCTGCCGCCGGATGTTTCCGTTTTGTCGCTCAAGCCGGAGCTGCGCGCTGGGAAAACTTTTCTCGGAAAATCCTGGCGCGGTGAGCGCGAAGGTTTGCCGGTCGTCTGCCTCAAGGGTTCGCCGCTGGAAATCGGTTTTGCCGACGGCACGCTGATGCAGGACAAGATGCACACGCTGGAAACGGAATTCATGCAGATGGTGCAGGGTTATGTGCCGCAGCATTGGGTGATGGAGCTGCTGAAAAATTACGTCATGTTCCGCAACCGCCACTTGAGCGAGTTTGTGCCGGTGGATTACCGGACGGAAATTTACGGCACCACGCTCGGCTGCTCGGACGTCCATCCCGAAGAAGGAAATTTTTACAACCGCCTGCTCAACTACCACGCCGCGCACGATGTTTCCTACATGATGATTGATAATCCATTCGTCACGCGCGCCGGCTGCACGGCGTTCGGCGCATGGGGCGACGCGACGCAAAATCATCATCTCATCACCGGCCGGAATTTCGACTGGGAGGCCGCCGAAGTTTTCAGCCGCGACCGCGTAGTAGAAATGTTCGAGCCGGACAATGGAATTCCATTCATCTCGCTCGCGTGGGCCGGCATGAAAGGCGTCGTCTCCGGCATGAACCGCGCGGGCGTTTCCGTGACCATCAACGGCGCGCCGTCGAAATTGCCCGATGAAATCGGCACGCCTGTGGCCATCGTCGCGCGGGAAGTTTTGCAAAACGCGCACAACTTGGATGAGGCGCTGAAAATTATCCGCGACGCGAAAGTGTTCGTCTCGACCATTTGGCTCGTCGGCAGCCGCGCGGACGGAAAATTTATCGTCGTCGAAAAAACTCCCGCCGTGACCAACGTGCGCGGAGCCGCGGGCGATTCGATTATCTGCCCGAATCATTTTCAAACGGACGGCTTGAAAGACGACGAGCGCAACACGAATTACATGGCCGAGGCCACGTCCGTTTCGCGCGAGCAACGGCTGCTGGAACTGCTCAAGGAAAATCACGGCGCGCTGGACGTCCCGCACGCGGCGGATTTGCTGCGCGACCGAAAATTGCCCGGCGGAAATTTCGCGGGCGACGGCCATCGCAGTTCGCTGAACGCCTTTATCGCCACGCACGCGGTGGTGATGGATTTGAGCGCGGGAATTTTCTGGGCCGCCTCGTCGCCTCATGGATTGGGAAAATTTGTGGCGTTCGACGTGAACGATTTTGATCACGCGCTGCCCGAGCTGGCGGTGCCCGCCGATGCGACGTTGGCCTCCGGCGAATTTGAAAACGCCCGGCAGGCGCGGCAGTTTTTGCAAGCCGGGCGACGCGCGTTGAAAGCTCACGACGCCAAGGCCGCGCTGGAATTCGCCAAGAAAGCAGAAGCGCTGAATCCCGGTTTCTACGAAAATGATTTGCTGGCCGGCCGCGCGCTGCTGGCGCTCGGCCAGCGCGACGAGGCTGCGACCGCATTTGGCCGCGCGCTGGCGGCGCATCCGGCGTTTGCCCAGGAGCGGCAGGAACTGGAAGAATGGTTGCGCGAGGCCAAGTCGGCGCACTAGCATGACGCCCGTTTGCCATGGAAAAACCGGAAGAGATTCAAAAACGAAGCACGGTGATGCTAGCCCAGGCGGTCCTCGGTTTTCTTTGTCACATCGCGCTGGTGCTGCCGTATTCGCGGCGGACGCATGGCCTGCGGCAGCTGGATCCGCAGCGGCCGTATCTGTTTGTCTGCAACCACGTCAGCCTGCTCGACTCGCTGTTACTCGGTGGCCTGTGCTGGTGGTCGGGCTGTTATCCCATCCTTGTGCTCGGCGACAAAAAAGTCTGGCACACCTCCTGGTTGAAAAAGTTCTTGAGCCGGCAGACCAGTTTTCTGGTGGAACGCGGCAAATTGAATCCGCGCCGCATCGAGGAGCTGGAAGCCTTTGGCCAAGCGGGCCGGGAATTTCAGCTCATCGTTTTTCCTGAAGGCACGCGCGGCAACGGCGTGGATGTGGCGGAATGCCAGCCGGGAATTTTTTACATCGCGCAGGCGGCGCAGCTGCCGCTGGTGCCCATTTTTTTTGAGAACATGCAGTTGGTTTCCACCAAGACCGGGCGGTTCCATCCCATCGGCGGCCTGCGGAAAATCGAGACGCACGTCGGCGCGCCCATTGACCCGGAGGAATATCTGCACCTGACGCGTGATGAATTCACGGAATTTGTCCGCACGAAAATCACCGCGCAGCGGCCGGTGCGGTGAATCCGGCAATGTTCTTCAGAACGTCGCCACCAGCATGATGTTGGAACCGCGTCCGGCGTCGCGGATGATTTCGCAGCGCGCAAAGCCGGCGCGTTGCACGGCGGTTTCCAGTTCTGCCAGCGTCTGAAAATGCAGACCTTCGCGCGTGTGATTCAGGCCGAGTTTGGTCGCAAAAATTTCCCAGCGGTGGACATGGTTGTGCCGGCGATCATCCGCCTTCGCCCCTTCGCGCAAGATCAACCTACCGCCAGGGCGCAGCGCGCGGTGGGCTTTGTCCAGAATCTGCTGCTGTTTCTCCAGCGTCCAGTAATGCAGCACGTCTAGCAGCAACACGGCATCGCAGGGCGGATAATCGCGCTCCAAAATGTCGCCGGTTTCAAACTGGATGCGCGGGCAATCGGTCGCCGTGCGCTTGGCCACGCGGATTTTGTTTTCATCGTAATCCACGCCAAGAAACGTCCGCTGGTCGGTGCCTTGCGCGAGCCAGTGCGTCGCAAAGCCGTAGCCGCAGCCGAGGTCGAGGATGAATCCGTTGCGCGGCACATGGCGTTCAAGGTGGCGAAAAATCGGATCAACCTTCATTTTCCAGTGCGCGAGTTGCTCGGCGTAAGCACCCTGGTAACGGTAGAGGCGCTCGACCTTGTGGCGCAGCGTGCGCGGCGTGTTCAGTTCGTCGAGCTGCTGTTGCAGCGAGTCGCGGACGATTTTTTCGCAGTGCTTCATCAGCGCGGTGCTGCCGAGTGAATAGTCAAAATTTTCCGGCGTGACGCGCGGCAGGGCGCGCACGGTGGCGTGGTAACGCTCAAACCAAAACGCATCGCGCGGCATCGCGGTGATGGTGTCGCAGAGCACGACCGGCAAAATGTCCTGCTGCAATTCCACGGCAAGTTCAAATGCGCCGCGATGAAACCGCTGCACAAAGCCATCGTGCGACCGCGTGCCTTCCGGGAAAAAATGCAGCGAGAGTCCCTCGCTCAAACGCTGGCGGCAGCGTTCCAAAGTCGCGGCGGGTTTGCTCGGCTCGATCATCACATGGCCGAGGCATTGGCAGGCGATGCCGAGGATGGGCGTTTCGTAGACGCGCTTTTTCACCGTCATGCACAGATCGCGGGACAGGGCGAAGACCGCAAGCACATCCACGGCGGACTGGTGGTTGCTGATGACGATGGCCGGGCGTTCGAACGTCTGGGCGGAAATGTTTTGATACTCCACTTTGCCGAACGGGAACGTCCGCACCAGCACGGACATCGCCCGCCAGGAAATGGCGCGGAGCCGTCGTGCGGCAGTGGTGGGTGAAATTTTTTTAAGCAGCGGATGCAAAATTCCAAACGTGATCGTCTGGCTCACCAGCAGATAAATTGCCGCCCAGACGCTGCCGAAGAGATGCCACCAGCGCAATGCACCGCGCGGCGGATCGCGCCACAGCAGCAGATCCATGCACGCCGGCGTGATGATGAGCGTCGCGGCAAATGTGCTGACCATGCCGAGCAAGACCGTTGTGCCCATCGAGAACAGCACCGGATGCTTGGCGAACACCAGCACCGCAAAACCAAAAATCGTCGTGCCCGCCGAAATCAAAACCGACGCGCTCGTCGGCGCAATGCGCGGCGGATGTCCGCGCCAGACATCCAGTTTGCTCGTCGCGAGAAACACGCTGTAATCCCCGCCCATGCCGATGACAAAAATTACGAAAACGCTGTTCATGATGTTGATCGGCAAACCGAACAATCCCATCAAGCCGAGCGTCCATAGCAAGCCAAACGCAATCGGCAACAGCGTGGCCATCACCAGTTCCACCGACGCCAGTGAAAAATAAATGATGATGCCGACGACGATAGCCGTGCCGCCCGCGAACCGCGCCAAGCCGCTGCGCGCGAGGTCGGCGATGTGGTCGGCGAAATTTTTCTGGTCAATCAGGATAAATCCCGGCAGCGCGTCGCGCAATTTTCCTGCCTGCGAGCGGTCGCGTAATTTGACGAGCGTGCTGATGGCGGTGTCGTTCGTGCTCGTGGCCACGCGCTCGCTCAACGCTTGCGCCAGCGGCGTGCCGCGAAAGGTTTCCAGCGTCAGTAAGGCCGGTGCGGTTTCCACCGTCTGCCAAAAATCATTGAACGCATTCGTGCGGAAACCCAGTTCGCCGCCGATCTGCTGCAACGTCGCACGCACATTTTCTTTTCGCTCCGGCGTCCAGAAATTTTCCCAGCGCCGGATATTTTCCGTCTGCGCGGCGGCGGCGGGACAGACGGCGGTGAGCGAATATACACCCGCGACGTTCGTCTGTTGCGCGAGCAGCGCGGCGGCGCGGTCATTTTGCGCAAGCGCCTCGTCCGCCGTTGCGCCGCGTGCAACCACGAGCGTCATGCCGAGCGCGTCGCCCCAGGTGTCGCTGATAAGTTTGTCGTCGTTGCGCGTGGCGTCGGTGATGCCGTTGAGCTTGGCGATGTCGCCCTCGAAGCGAAGTTTTTTCACACCGCAAACCGCGACGACGGTCATCACCACTACGCCGAGCAAGAGCCACGGGCGGTTGCGCACCTGCCATTGATGAAAGCCGTCCATCCAGCCGGTGAAACGGAGTTGCGGAATTTCATTTTGCTTGGGCAGCGGCACGAGCAGCGGCAAAACGAACAGCGCGAATGCCGCCGAGGCCATTACGCCGACCGCGCCAAACAAGCCGAGTTGCTGGTAGCCTTTCATCGGCGAGCAAGCCAACACGATGAACGCGCCGATAATGGTCATCGCGCCGATGAACGTCGGCAACACGAGCCGCCCGGTGATTTTGCCGGCGGAGCGGCGGTCGGTCGCGGCGTTGTCGAGGTGATAGACGACATAGATGCCGTAGTCCACCGTGATGCCAAGCGCCATGCTCGCGAGGCCGATGGCAATGGCCGAGAGATGTTCGTCCACCAGCGCGAGCACCGCGCCGGCGACAATCGTGCCGAACAACGACGGCAGAAATGTGACCATCGCGAGCCAGCGCCGGCGATACGCGGAGAAGCACAAAAAAAACATCGCCACGAACGCGAGCACGAAGCAGCGGATAGAATCGCGCCAGATGAGCGTGGCGTTGTCGAGCGCCATGCGGTGTCCGCCGGTGATGGCGACGTGAACGCCGGGAAAATTTTTTTCAACGTCATTCGCGGCGCGCTGCATGGCGGCAACGAGGCCGGCGCTTTGTTTGGAATCGGACGATGGAAATTTTGGCTCGGCCATCAGCAGCACATGACGGCTGTCGCTGCTGGTCAGGCGTCCGTCCTCGACGTGCGCCCCGCCGAAACCGGTCTGCAACGGCAGCACTTTCGCGATGACGAGGCTGCTCATGCCCACGGGATCAGACGCGACGACATCCTTTAGCACCATGCCCTCCGGCCCGGAAAGTTTGCGGCGGATGGCAGTGAGATTTTCGCGGACGGCAGAATTTTCAAGCATGGGCGCGAGCGCCTGCGCGTCGGCTTCGGTGAAAAGATTCGGCAGCGAGCCGGTCAGCAGGCGGATGACGGATTGCTGGCTGCCGAATTCAATGTGGTAAGTGACGCGGGCAAAAGAATTGTTCGTCGCAAGCCGCCCGTAAAAATCATCCGACGCCAGCGCGAGCGTGGCGGGTTCGTCGCGGTTGATGCCCACGTCAAAATAAACGCGATCAATCTGGCGGAATTTTTTCAGCGTGTATTTGTAGTCGTCAACGATGCGGTCGCGTTGCGGCAGAATGCCAAGGATGTCCTCCTCCAAACCGATGCGCGACGAAACGCCGAAACCTGCGACCGCCACGAGCACGGCGGCCAGCAGCACCGCGCGCCGGTGCGCCGCGAGCCAAAGATAAATCCGCGAATACCAATCAGGTTTCATTCGGAATGACGTCTATTGTAGAAAGCTGAACCATCGCCGACTCGTGTGACATATCAGGCATCATGGCTATCCTCTCTTTTGCATGGTCGAAAGTAAATAAGCAGGGCAACCGGAATACCTGTGCCGAAGAAAATCTCAACTCCGGTCACGACCTCCGAAAAAATAACTGTAGAACGCGACTGTCCCGGCAGCAGTATCGGCTCGCCTTGGTCGCCGATGTGCGACGACAAGAACCAGCCGCCCACAAAGAAAGCGCCGGCAATCAATCCCCCAACTACGGCCATCATTCGTCTGGAAAGTTTCATGGCGCGTAATGATGCCTAACAGGTTGGTAGGGATGCCGCGCTGCGGCGTCCCCGCCCGGAGCGGAGCGGAGGGCGGAACGAACGTGGGAAATCATGCGCACTGGCTGGCGATTCCGTCGCCTGACGCTACGCTCGGCGACGGGGACGGCGCAGCGCGCTGTCCCTACCACCAAAATATGTGAGCGGTGTGATTTCGGTTTCATTTGTGTTTCACCATTCGTGCGATGACGTAAGTGACGATCGTTCCCGGCACGGCCACGAGCACGCCGAGCACCACGCTGCCGGCGAAGCATTGTCCGACGTAGGTCATGATTTCGGCCTTGGCTGGCGTGGGCGGCGGGAATTTCAAAACTTCGCCGGTGAACATCCAATGCCCGATGATCAGCCCGAGGCCGATGATGAACGGCGCGGCGGGGCCGAAAGAAATGTTGCTCGCCACGAGCGCAATCGCCTTGTTCAGCCGCAGCAGATGCGCGACGGCGGCGACGGTCGCCATCTGGATTCCCCACAGCGGCACGATGCCAAAAAATAATCCCAGCCCGACCGCCAGCGACATCCGCAACGGGTCGTGCGCGTGCTCGGTGAAAAATTCATACGCCGTTTTCCGCAGCGGAAATTTTTTCCCGCACGACCACGCCACGCGCAACGTGCGCGGCACGAACCACGATTGCAGCACCAGCCCGATGTTCATGAACGTGATGTGCGCGAGATCCTTCACCGGCCGAAAATGCGAGTTGCGGATGCCGTCAACGTAGGTGCATTTCACCGGCACGGCCACGACGCTGGTGCCGATCCACGCCGCGCGCACCATGAACTCCAGTTCAAACGCATAGCGGCCGGATTTGATTTTCAATTTTTCCACCAGCGCAAGCGGATAACCGCGGAAGCCGCATTGCGTGTCGCGCAGGCGGATGCCCGTCTCGACGCGAAACCAAAAACTGGAAACAGCGTTGGAACGCTGGCGATGCTTCGGGCAACCTGCCGCGACTAAATCGCGCACGCCGACGATGAAAGCGTCCGGCTGCGCGGCGGCGGCTTCGAGAAATTTTGGCAAGTCTTCTGCAAAATGCTGGCCGTCCGAATCCATCGTAATGGCGTGTGTAAAACCCAGTTTGAGCGCGCGCTGAAAACCGGCAACCAACGCCGCGCCTTTGCCGGAATTAGTTTTAAGCCGGATGATTTCGCAGCCGAGCAGCTCGGGCAGCGCCATTGTCGAGCCGTCGTCCACCACAATGACCGGGCAAAACTTTTGCGCGGCGCTCACAACGGCGGCGATGGTGCTCGCGTGGTTGTAGCACGGAATGAGAATGCACGGCTTCATCGCAAATCTACGAACGTCCGGCGTTTCCGCGCCTCCGGCGGCAACTGCAGTTTCTCGATTTCTGTCAGCGATACACGGCGGATGAGTGGCGTGATTTTTGCCCGCGCCTGCACCGCGTCGCGCAGCGCCGGAATTTTTGCGTCGCCGTGAAACAGGATTTCCACTGCGTCGCTCAATTCGTTTTCCCGGCGCGCAACGACGGCGAATTTTTCCAAGCCGGCCTCCTCCAGCACGGCTTGCAGCATTGAGGGAAACAGCGACGTGCCTTTGAATTTCAATTTTTGATTTTTACGTCCGACCACCGGCCCGAGGCGCGGCGTGGTGCGTCCGCATTTGCATTTGGCCGAAAAGAGCGCCGCGCAATCGCCGGTGCGGTGGCGGATGAGCGGCATCGCCTCGACACCAAAAGTGGTGGCGACAACCTCGCCGACTTCGCCGTCGGGCAGGCGGTTGCTGTCGTCATCGAGAATTTCCAAGTGCAACTGCTGGTCGTGCAAGTGTCCGCCCTGGCCTGCGTTGCATTCGCAAAGGGAATTCGCCAACTCAGTCACGCCGTAGGTGGAAAATATTTTTGCGCCCCACGCTTTTTCAATCGCGCGACCGGACAAGTTCAAAATAAATTCTCCATCACGAATTGGCTCGCCGATGCAGACAGCTTTTTTCACGGAGCAATGCGTCAGGTCGAATTTTGTGTCCCGCGCCTTGTCCGCAATGACGCGCAAAAACGACGGCACGGCGACGATGGCCGTCGGCTGCACGCGTCCGATCATTTCCAAAACCAGCAGCGGCGAGGACGCGCCGACGCGCACCACGGCGCAGCCGAGTTCGCGCAGCCCTTGCCAATACGCCAGCCCGGCGATGAAGCAGCGATCCAGCGCGACGGCCACGAGCACGGTGTCGCGCGGCGTGAGGCCGGCGCATTGGAAGGAAATTTTTTCGTTCACCGCGAGGCGTTTTACGTCGTTCGCCGTGAGCTGCCAGAGCAATGGTTTGCCCGTCGTGCCGCTGGTGGTGACGATTTCGGCGATGCGCGAACGTGGCACGCAGAGGAAATCCCGGTTGCGTTCGGACAAAACTTTTTTGTCCACCGTCGGCAACGTTTCGAGCGGCGGCACACCTTTGCGGCCGCGAAACATTTCACGGTAAAACGGCGAGAACTTATTCGCATAGCGAAAAGTTTCAGGCCAGTGCTGGTCGAGCGCAGACGACATTTTGACGAGTCTAAAGAAATGAAAGCGCGTTTGCCAGCCGCGGATTTTTTGCGCGCGGCGGATGGATTGCTTCGCACCGCCGCGACGATTATCTTGCGGCACGATGAATCGGAAAATCCAGACAGTGGCGTTTCTCGGCGGCGGACCAGCTGCCTGCACGGCGGCCATTTTACTCGCGCGGCGCGGCGTTCGCTCGGTCATCTACCACCAGCCCAAACGCGCGCCGCTCATCGTCGGCGAATCGCTCGTGCCGGCCATCGTGCCGGCCATCGTGCCGATTTTGCGGTTGCTCGGCGTGGAAGATGAAGTGCGCAGTTACAGCACCTACAAGCCTGGCGCGACGATTAATTTGGGCGACACGGTGAATTTTCATTTTGTGTTTGCCAACATTCGCGGGCCGCTGCCCGGCTACGCCTACAACGTGCCGCGTGACAAATTTGACGACACGCTGCTCGCTGCCGCGCGCACGACAGGCGTAAAAATTGTCGAGGCTCACGCCGGCGTGGAAAAAATTTGCGGCGTGGAAAAAGTGAAGCTCGACGACGCCACGCTCGCGGCGGCCAAGGAAATTTTCAATGGCCAACAACCCGATTTGATTGTGGACGCCACGGGCCGCGTGCGGTTGCTGCCGAAATTGCTCGGTCTCGCCGCGCGCGAGGGCGGACGCCACGACACCGCGCTGTTCGCGCACGTTGACCGGACGCATCTGGATTTCGACGGCCACGTTCACACCACGCGGCTGGACCACGGCTGGAGCTGGCGGATTCCGTTGCCGGGAAAAGTTTCGCTCGGCATGGTCATCGGCGCGCAGCACTTGCCGAAGTTCGGCCCGACGAAAGAGGAGCGTTACGACAATTTGCTGAAACAAGATTCCGTGCTGATGAAAGTTGCGAAAGATGCGAAACGCGTCACGCCGGTTTTGGAATACACGAATTACCAGCTCGTGTCCGAAAAACTTTTTGGCGATGGCTGGGTGCTCGCGGGCGACTCGGCGGGATTTGTGGACCCGGTTTTTTCCAGCGGCCTGCTCATCGGGATGCAAGGCGGGGTGCTGCTCGCCGAGGCGATTGGCAAAGGCACAGAGCGCGCCTTCAAAAAATACGAGCGCGAGTGTATTCATCACCTCGAATGCTGGCACGAGATCGCAAAATATTTTTACGATGGACGGTTATTCAATTCCGTCAGCGTCGGCGAAAAGATGGAGAAAAAATATCTGTGGGTGCGGCTCACGGCGCCGTGGTATCGCAATCACTTCGGGAAAGTCTTCACCGGCGCGGCCTCAAATTCAAACTTCAGCATTGGTATGCTCCGCTGGGTCGCGGAATACAGCGCCAAGCAGGAAAATCCCGACGCGATGATGATTCGTTGAAGATTTGTAGAACAACGAAGTAACGAAGGAACAAAGTTGGAGAGGTTTTCTTCGTTCCTTGGTTGCTTGGTTGTTCAGCTTTTTAGAACCGATTGCGCCGCGAGTTTTCCCGCCGCCTCACCGGTCGCGAGGCAGCAGCCCATCACCCGCGCACTGGCCATTGCGTCCGCATCTGCGCTGATGGTTTTGCCCGCCATGAAAAGATTTTTGATTTTCGCCGCGCGCAGCGAACGCGCCGGGATTTCGTAAAATTCATCCGGCGGCAGCCAGCGCAATTTGGTTTTACCATCCGCGCCCCATTGTTCAACCGGCCACGCGCAGCGGGCGACGGCGTCAGGAAATTTTTTCGCGCTGAGCACGTCCGCGCCCGTCAAAATATATTCGCCCACAATCATGCGTCCGGCGCGGCGGGAAATTTTGAATTCAGTTTGCGGCGACGAACAATTTTGAAACCCGCGCACATTTACCCGCAGAAATTCGATGAGCGCCGGAACCTGCTCCGGTGCGCCGGAAAATTTCACCGTGATGGCGTTTGCTTCAAGGTTGAAATGAAAATTCAGCGCGGGAAAACCGGCGCGGATGATAGGCAATAAAACTTGCGCGGCGTCAGCAGGCGAATTGATTTCCCGCATCACGCCACCCAACTGAAAAACCACGGCGGGCGCCTGCGTCGCTTCATCGGTTGCCAGACATTCTGCGTCCGCTGTCTGCGCGACCTCCGCGTTGCCGCTGCAGTCAATCACTGCGCCAACCTTGAAATCATTGAGCGAAATGATGCGGCCGTTTTCCGCGACGACATTTTTCAACGGCGAATTCCAAACTGTCTTGAGCGTGGAACATGCAGTAAAAAACTTTTCCGCCGCGCTGCGGAATTTTTCCGGCCGATACGGCAGGATCCAAAGTCGCCCGGTTTTTATCGGCGCAGTTTCGGCCACCGCCTCGGCAAATTCGCGCGCGAAACCATTATTCAAAAATTTCCCCGCGTCGTCGTAAAGCCCGCACAGCGTCGTCAGCCCGCTAAATCCGCCCGTGCCGCCGGGCGCGGAATTTTTATCAAGCAGCAAAACTTTCGCGCCCGTCCGCGCGGCGCTCACGGCGGCGGCGATGCCCGCCGCGCCGCTGCCGATGACGGCGATGTCGAAGTGTTCGCTCACGGGTTCAACAGGCGGAAACGCAGTGCGGCGGAAAAATACGCCGCCTCGGCTTCGCTCAAAACCGTTTTGGCGTGGATGACGGTGAAGCGCAGCTCGCCGCGAAAATAATAAAAAATCACGCCCAGCCCCGGCGACGGCGTGACGGCCGCGACGTGCGTAAAATTTTCCACACGCACGCCGAGAAAATTTTCTAGCTTCGGATTCACGTTGGCCGTGTCGCCGAAAAAGAGCGAGCAGATTTCGCCCTTCAATCCGTGTTTGAGCACTCGAATGAAAACAGCCAGTGGCAAAAAACTGAACAACGCCGCGAGCTTGCGGCCGTAGCTGATGGAATTATCCCGCAGCGCCTGCGCGGTCTGCGCCTTGAGCGCGGCCACGGTTTGCTCGGCGGTCGCCAGTTGCTCCGGCAGAAATTGCACCATGAGCATGTCCACCTGGTTGCTGAACAGCGGCTCGATGCGGCCTTTGGGCCGCAGCCCGACGGGCATTGGCAAAATGTAACTCTTCGTGGCCGCGCCAAGTTTTTCGTGGAGCAAATGCAGTTCCAGCACGGCGGCGACGGCGTGAAATTGCGCGCTGGCCAGCACGCCGCAAAGCTTCGCACCGTGGGCGCGGATGCGCGCCGTTTCCTCGGCGGAAAATTTCTCCACGCGGTAATTCAATTCGCGCGGCGCATCCGCGTGGCGGGTTTTCAACGCGCGTGGCTGCTGCTCGCAAAATTTGTCGAGCTGCGCGACGGATTTTTTCATCAGCTCCAGCCGCGCCGGCCATTTTTCCGGCGCGGCGGGCGGCGGCGGATGGGCGGCAGGCAAAACAATTTTTTCATCGCTCACGGCGGCGAGAAAATGTTCGGCGGCGGTCGCGTCCATCAGCAAGTGTGTCCAGGTGAAAATGATTTCCATCTGTCCGTCAACGCACTCAACCAAATCAAACCGCATCAGCTCGCCGCGTTTCACCCGGAGAGGTTCGTTCAGGAGTTGCTCGCGTAGGCCCGGCTCGTCGCGTTGGACACGGACGACGATGTCGTTTGTTACGGTCGCCGGAATTTTCCACTGCGGTCGCCAGAATTTTTTGACGCGGGCGTTGAGGATGGGAAATTCTTTTTGCAACGCCGCAAGCCGTTGCCGCAAACCTTCCGGGGAAATTTTCCCGGCGAGTTCGAGGACGATCTGGCACTGGTTGCCGGCGAAGCCGTGGCGGCGCAGTTCGTAATCGAACGTGCGCATGATCTGGTCCGAGCCGTTGAGGGACGCGCTACTCATTCAAGATACGGGCGGCGGTCGCGGCGAGGGCGCGGGTGCTGGCGAGCGCGTCGCCGGTGATTTCGCCCTCGGGAATCCACTTGCCGAATTTTTGCTCGATGTGCAGCAGTGTTTTCACGAGCGACATGGAATCAAAGCCCGCGCCGACGAGGTCGGTTTCCGGCGTGAGGTTGGTGTCGGGAGAAAAAATCTCGCGCCGCAAAAACGCTAGCAGTTCGGTTTCGATGTCGGAGGCTTGAATCATAAATTTTTGCCGTAAAAAAGCGCAAATCAAACGGCGGCAGTCCGCAGCAGCTTGCCAGTGACGGGCGTGCGCGGCAATGCCGGAACCGTGTGGAAGCGCGTCGGAATCTTGTAAGCCGCCAGATGTTCGCGGCAAAAATGCGACAGATTTTCAATGCCCGCGTCTGGGGCGGACAAAACAATTTCCGCCTCCACCACTTCGCCGAGATGCGGATGCACGCGGCCGAAGACGCGCGATTCCTTGATGGACGGATGCTGGTCGAGCACCGCTTCGATTTCTTCCGGAAAAACTTTTCGCCCGGCCAGATTGATGACGGCGGTCTTGCGCGAGAGTAGAAATAAAAATCCGTCGGCATCAAAACGTCCGAGGTCGCCGGTCACAAACCAGCCGTCGCGCAAAATCGTTTCGCGCGGCTGCCACGGCGCAGCGTAGGCGTCGCAGATGCCGGGGCCGCGCACGGCGACTTCGCCGACGCCGTGTTCATCGGGCGAAAGAATTTTCACCGCGAAATCCGTGATGGGCTTGCCCACGGAATTCCAGCGCGCCAGTGGATCGGCGGCATTCAGTGCGACGAGGCCGAGTTCAATGATGCCGAGCGCGGGCAAAAGTGGTTTGCCAAAACGCTGGTGAAATTGCGTGGCGACATCCGGCGGCAACGCGCAGGTCGTGGAAACCGCCAGACGGACGCTTTCGATTTGCGCGGCGGAATGGTCGCGTGCGAGCAGCGAAAAATGAAACGGCGCGGCGTAAAGCACCGTGCCGCGCCAGCGGTTCACCGCTTCGAGAAACGGCTTGGCGGTGACGTGCCGCGCGAGCACGACCGTCGCGCCGACGTTGAGGTAAAGCACGATGGTGATGAGAAAATGATGTGCCATCGGCAGGCACCAGATGACGGTGTCGGCTTCGGAAATCTGAAATGCGGAGTTCGCCGCGAGCACGCGGTCGCGGATGGTTTCGTGCGTGAGCGCGACGCCTTTCCGGGCGTTGGTCGTGCCGGAGGTGAAACGGATGAATGCGAGATTCAGGCCGTGGTTATTGGCGTTGGTCGCGATCTGAAAGCGTGAAACAAAAATTTCCGGTGCGAGCGGCTCGCCATTCGCGAGCGGCTTCTGGCTCAAGATGGCGGACAGCTCCATCGTCGCGGTGATTTCGTGCAATTCTTCCGGCGGACATTCCGTGGGCACGGGCACGACGACGAGATTATTTTTCCACAGCGCGTAAGTCAGCGCGACGTAGTTGACCGAGTTCGGAAAACAAAGGCCGACGCGCGCGCCGGCGGCGAACTGCAATGATGAAATTTTTTCGGCGAGCGACGAAATTTTTTCTGCCAGCGCGGCGTAGGAAATTTCCATCGTGTCCTCGACGAACGCAATCTTTTGCGGTGCGCGTCGGGCGGAATGTTCCAGAAGTTCGGCTAGGTTCATCTTGTCGTGAAAAATTTAACCGCGAAACCGGCTGAACACACGCAAGAATTTGCCGGCGTGTTTTGCTTGTTTGACCGGGCTGAAATCGTTATTTGCTGGCGGACATTTTATGAATCCCAGTGCCATTGAAGGTCATCTCACGCTCGTCCTCATCCAATGGATGATCATCATCGCCGCCGCGTTTGGGTTCGGGCGGCTCGGAAAAAAGTTTTTCAACCAGCCGCTCGCCGTCGGGGAAATTGTGGCGGGCATCATCCTTGGGCCGTCCGTGCTGGGCCTCGTCTGGCCGCCCGACTGGCCGGTAATTTTTCCGAAAGAGACACAGCAGTCCATGCAGTTGCTCGGCAAGCTCGGCCTGATTTTTTTACTGTTCCAAGTCGGGATGGAATTTGATTACAGCCATCTGCGGTCCAAATCCAAGACCGTCACGATGGTTTCGCTGCTCGGCATTCTCGCGCCGTGTTTGTGCGGGCTGGCCATCGGGCCGTGGCTGCATGACAAATTTGCGCCGGAAACGCCGCGCTTCGGCTTCCAACTTTTTTTCTGCATCGCGCTCTCGATTTCCGCGCTGCCAATCATGGGGCGGATTTTGCTGGAGATGAAATTGGAGCGCACGGCTGTCGGCGCGATGGCCATCAGCGCGGCGGCGATTGACGACGTCATCGGCTGGCTCATGCTCGGCGTGGCCACGGTGCTGACGACGACGGGTTTTGAATGGAAACCGTTTCTGCTGCAAGTCGCGGGCATCGTCGTGTTTTATCTGGCGCTGCAAAAAATCATCGGGCCGGCGCTGCGGAAATTATGGCGACACCGCACGGCGGAGCTGGAAGAAAAAGTGATGCCCAATTCCTACCTCGCGCTGCTGCTCATCGGGCTGTTTGCCAGCGGACTCATCACGCATTACCTCGGCATCTTTGTCATCTTCGGCGCGTTTTTGTTTGGGACGTGTTTGCATCAGGAGCCGAGTCTGGTGAAGGCGTGGCGCGACCGTTTTTCCGGCGTGGTGCTGGTGGCGTTCGTGCCGATTTTTTTCACGAACACCGGTTTGAACACGCGCATCGGCTCGCTCGACGGGGCGACGGCGTGGCTGGCGTGCGGCTTGGTTTTGGCGGCGGCGGTGGCGGGCAAGCTGGGCGGCTGTTTTCTCGGCGCCAAGCTCACGGGCTCAAACACGCGCGAGGCGGCCAGCATCGCCGCGCTGATGAATACGCGCGCCTTGATGGGACTCATCGCCATCAATGTGGGCTTGGAACTCAAGCTGCTCACGCCCGCGCTGTTCACGATGCTGGTCATCATGTGCCTGATCACGACGGCGATGTGCGGCCCGCTGCTGCGCTGGTGGCTCCCGGCGGAAATTAAAAAGCTTGTGCCGAAGTGAACGGGCGACGGGCGCGGAATTTTTTGCAGCCTATCAAGCTGTTAGGCATCGTGTCTCTCCTTCCTTTTTTGCAGTTTGCGCCTGAAAAACTCTATAACCTTGTAAAAACGACCATAGAGTATGGCGACCGCGATCACCACTATCCCGATGATTTCAAGTATTCTCATAACGTAACAATATGACTCTGGACCACGGCTTCATTTGAACTGCGTCAATGATAGCACATGGCCGTCTGGGTCGCGAAACCAAACGATCATCGCACCACTGGGCGCATACCAAATACCATCGGCGTCTTGATTCATGCCATCGTAACGCTGAAACGAAACTCCTGCCGCGCGCAAATGCTGCACGGTCTGGCGAATATCCAAAACCGCCCAGCCCAAAGCTGTATATGAAGCGGCCTGAACGCGCTCGACCTTCTGAATCCGCAGCATCGAATGGCCGACCTGAAACACCAAAGCCGGTGGCTCGTCTGCCACAAAATCCAAACCGAGCACGCGCTGATAAAAGTCTCGCGCTCGCTCGGCATTCGCAGTCGCCAAGAACAGGATGGGCTTGTCGAGATGTCGCATAGTGGCCTAACATTTAAGTAGGCCGCAGTTTTTGTGGCCTATCAAGTTTCATGGATTCGAGGTTGGGCTGGACGTAAATAGTTGTCCAGCAAATTTGCCCCGCAGCAATGACGAGCTATTAAATTTTCTGGCGGCGTCTTAATCTTACTCGTAATCCTAATCTTAATCGGTTTGAGCGCGAGCAGGGGATTGCGATTATGAGTTGAGCGATTTCCTGTGGCGCAGTTTTTTTCCGGCGTTATGATGGCGGAAATGCGCCGCCGAAATTTTTCTCCGCCGCTGCGTCATGAGCTGACCGCCGGTCTGGTGGTCGCGCTGCTATTTATTTCCGCGCCCCAAATTTTCTCCGCCGCCGCCGATTATCTCGTGGACAAGTGGGACACGGAAAACAATCTGCCCAGCAGCACCGTCACGTCCGTGGCGCAGACGCCGGACGGCTATCTCTGGGTGGGCACTTACAACGGCCTCTCGCGGTTCGATGGCGCACGGTTCGTGACGTTCGATCCGGTCAACACGCCGGAGTTGGGGCAGGCGCGGGTGCAGGGACTTTTTCTCGATGCGAACGGCACGCTCTGGATCAACACCTTTCGCGGCGGGCTGACTTCGTATCGTGATGGCGAATTTCGCAACGAGCTGGCGGACCGCCCGGCGTTCGATGTGCACACCACGCTGGCGGTGGCGACGACGAACCGCGTGATGTTCGTGACGCAATTTGGTGAGGTGTTAACGCGGGAAATTTCCGCGACGAACACGGAGTGGAAAATCGTGGAGCCGCCCGCCGGGTCGCAGCCCATTTACCAGTGCGCGGATAGCGCGGGCCGGCTGTGGTTCCTGACGCGCGACTGGCACATTTTGCAATTTTTCAACGGTGAATTCCGGATGCTCGGCGATGATGGCGGGCTTTCGGGCAGCCGGATTTACACGCTCGCCGCCGACACAGAGGGGAAAATCTGGGCGGGCGCGGAAAATGAAATCGCACGCTGGGACGGCAGACAGTTCTTCGCGATGACGCCGACGAACGGACAGTCGGACATCACGCCGCGCGAATTGTTCCCGCTCAAGTCCGGCGCGTTGTGGGTATTGGACGGCGATCGGCTGCGAAAAATGGAGGGCCGCGCATGGACCGCCGAAATTCCCGAATGGCGCGGACTGCTCGGCGCGGCGTCCGGCCGGGCGATGGGTGCGCACGAAGACGCCGACGGCGGACTGTGGTTCAACCACTACGGCAACGGGCTGTTTCACATTGAAGCCAATGGAAATTTCCAGCGGCTTACCGCGCCGCCGGATAATCTGCCGAGCGACCGCCATCTGCCCGGCGACCGCGTGAACGCTTGGTTCCAAAGCATTGATGGCGGCATCTGGGTCGGCGTG
>CAIKKJ010000073.1 GCA_903827955.1 uncultured Verrucomicrobia subdivision 3 bacterium | reverse complement strand
GTCATCGCCGGTTACCCGTGGTTTCTCGATTGGGGCCGCGATTCGCTCATCTGTGCGCGCGGGCTTTTGGCGGCGGGCATGACGGACGAGGTGAAACAACTCCTGCTCACGTTCGCTAAGTTTGAAAAAGACGGCACGCTGCCAAACACCATTCATGGCAACGACGTTTCCAACCGGGACACGACGGACGCGCCATTATGGTTTGCGGTTGTCTGCGAAGATTTGGCTGACCAGAAATTTTTTAATACGCACGTTGATGATGTTCGCACCATCGGCGACGTGCTGACCAGCATCGCGGAAAATTATTCCCAGGGCACGCCGAACGGCATTCGCATGGACGCCGATTCCGCGCTCATCTGGAGTCCGAGCCATTTCACCTGGATGGACACGAATTATCCCGCCGGCACTCCGCGCGAAGGTTATCCCGTGGAGATCCAGGTGTTGTGGATCCGGCTGCTGCGGCTGCTGGAAAAAATTTCCACGAAGACCCAACAAAAGAAATGGCACGACCTCGCGGACCATGCGGCCGCGTCGTTTGAAAAATTATTCTGGCTCGATGACCAAGGCTGGTTCGCCGATGTGCTTCTGGCCAGACCGCGTGTCATCGCCCGCGACGCGCTGGCGAGCGATGCGCTGCGGAACAATTGCCTGTTTGCGGTCAGCCTCGGTCTCGTGACCGGCGAACGCGCGAAACGTTGCGTTGAGGCAGTGCAGAAATTTCTCGTCGTGCCGGGGGCGCTGCGCTCGGTCGCGCCGCTGCCGGTTGCGGTGCCGCTGCCGGTCTACGGCAACGATGGCCGGCTCATCAACAATCCGCCCGAACCGTATTGGCCGCGTTACGAGGGTGACGAGGACACGCGGCGTAAGCCTGCCTACCACAACGGCACGGCGTGGACATGGACGTTCCCGACATTTTGCGAAGCACTGGCGACGGCGTGGGATTATTCGCCGGCAGCGGTGGCGGCGGCGAAAAGTTATCTTGGCAGTTCGGGAAAAATCCTGAATGAAGGCTGCCTCGGCCAGCTTCCCGAAATTCTCGACGGTGACGCTCCGCACACGCAGCGTGGCTGCGACGCGCAGGCTTGGGGCGTGACGGAGGCGTTGCGGGTCTGGAAATTATTGGGGCATCGTAGCTCCAGTCGTGGCTGAAATTATCATTCAAGTTTGAAGGGTTTTTGCCGAAAGCAACTTGTTGGACACCCGGCGGTTTTTGTGTATCGTCGACGCGCGAGAAAAATGATTAAAGAAAAGCTCAACACCGGACAGAAGGCACTGCAGATCAATCTCGACGCGAAGAAATACGGCACCTTTGCCGAAATCGGCGCGGGGCAGGAAGTCGCGCGCTGGTTTTTCAGCGTGGGCAAGGCTTCGGGCACGGTGGCCAAGACGATTTCCGCCTACGACATGGCGGTGAGCGACGCGATTTATGGCCAGGCCGCCCGCTACGTCAGCCGCCAGCGGTTGCAGGCGATGCTGGATCTGGAATTCAATTTACTGGTCGAACGCCTTGACAAGACGCGTGGCGACAAATGCACGTTCTTCGCCTTTGCTGACACGGTCACGACCAAACATATTTCCAAGCCCGGCGATGAAGGTGGCCACGGCTGGCTCGGTGTAAAATTTCAGACCGTGCCCCAGGCCGAACCTTCGCAGATCATCATCCACGCGCGGATGCTCGACTGGGAGACGCCGCGCCAGCAGGAGGCGTTCGGTCTGCTTGGCGTTAACTTGATCCACGGCGCATTTTATCAGAACGCCGACCCCATCACGCTCATCGGTTCACTGCTCGACAGCTTGACGAACCAGCGGGTCGAGGTGGACATGATCAAAATGTCCGGTCCCGCGTTTTACCGCGTGGACAACCGGCTGATGGCGCTGCAGCTCGTCGAGCAATGGCTGACCGAGGCGGCGCTGTTCACCGCCAGTGGCGACACCGTCATCCCCAGTGAACTGCTCTACAAAAAACCCGTGCTATTGGAACGCGGCAGCTTCCGCCCGCTGACGAACCCGATGCTCGACATGATGGAGCGGGCGCACGAAATGTTTTTGAAAGAACCGGCGCTTGGCGGCGAGGAGCCGGTGGCGATGTTCGAGATGACGCTGCGGCAATTGAAGGTGGGCGACGCGATTGACCACCGTGATTTTTTGGACCGCGTGGACACGCTATGTGCGCTGGGCAAGCCGGTGTTGATTTCCAATTTTCTTCGTTACCACCGGCTCGTGACGTATCTTTCACGCCACACGCAGAAACCCATCGGCCTGCCCATCGGCTTGGTGCGGTTGCGTGATGTGCTGGATGAAAAATTTTACACCGACCTCCCCGGCGGGTTGATGGAATCGCTCGGCCAGCTTTTCAAAAACGGCGCGAAACTTTACGTCTATCCCTCGCTCGACAAAAAAAACGGCCAGCTCACCACGGTGCAGAACCTCAACATCGCACCGCACCTGAAAAATCTCTACCAGCATCTCGTGGACAACCAGTTCATCGTGGACATCACCGGCTATAGTGCCGAATCGCTGAAGATCTATTCCGGCGAAGTGCTGGCGAAAATTCATTCCGGCGATGAGTCCGTCGCACAATTCGTCCCGCCCGCCATCGTGGAAGTCATCAAACAAAAAAAACTTTTCGGCTGGGGCAAAGACGCGCCGAAGAAGTGAATCACTTCGCCTCGGCTGTCAGCGACAGAAAAATTTCCTCCAGCGCACCCGCCAAGCCGCTTTGTTTCCGCAGTTCGTCACGCGTGCCGACGGCGATGAGTTTGCCGCCGTTGATAATACCAATGCGGTCGGCCATCTCTTCCGCGATGCTCAACTGATGGGTGGAAACCAGCACGGTCATGCCGGCGAGCGAGCGTTCCTTCAAGACATCTTTCACGATGCGCGCGTGCTGTGGGTCGAGGCCGACCATCGGTTCATCAATCACAAACACCTCCGGATCGTGCAGCAGCGCGGACACGATGGCGACCCGTTGCCGCGTGCCGTGCGAAAGGCCTTCCAGCGCGCGGTCGGCAAATTCGGCAAGATGGAAACGTGCCACGAGCTCCTGCGCATTTTTTTCGATGCGCGCGGCGTCGAGTTGGAACATCTGGCCGGTGAAACGAAAAAACTCCCACGCCGTCAGCTTGTCGTAGAGAAACGGAAAATCGGGAACATAGGCGAGCCGCCGACGGGCTTCGAGCGGCTGCGTCTGCACATCAAAGCCGCAGATGCGCGCGGCGCCGGCAGTTGGTTTCATCAGGCCGGCGAGCAATTTGATCGTGGTGGTTTTGCCGGCGGCATTCGGGCCGAGCATGGCAAAAAATTCGCCGCGCCCGATTTTTAGCGACACATTATTGACGGCTACGAGGTCGCCAAAACTTTTTACAAGCTGGTCTAGTTCAATCATGGTTTGCTCCACTCATCAATCCGGGCGCTGATGTTGCCGGGCAAATCGACGCGCAAAATTTCGCCGAGCGGGCTGACGTCCACGGCGACCATGTGGCCGAGCGCGCTGGATTCCAGCCGGTAGACGGGGACGAGTTCACTGCCGATTTTGACCCGCGTGCGGCGGGCTTCCCATAAAATTTTTTCCGTGGCGTCGGCGGGCGTCAGGTCGGGCAGATCCATTGCGCCTAGCAGCGCGTCGGCAAAATTTCCGGCAAAGGCGCGGACGAGCGCGTTGGGATTTTTCAGTTCGGTAAAGGTCAGTTCACGTTCCAGATTCACCGTGTCGCCGCTGATTTTAATGTGGATGGTCTGGTTGGTGGCGAGCGAATGCAGTTCCATGACCGCGAGGCGCGAGGTGATTTTCAGGTTAAACTCCTGCCACTGGCGCACGGTGGAGAACAGCACGCGGCCGTCGAATTTGATGCGGTTGGTGAAGTCGCCGAGTGCGAGGTTGCCGGCGAGATGCACCTGGTAGCCGGCGCGGCTGACGAGGCCTTCGGGCGGAAGTTTGTCCTCGTCCAACGTGGCCATCTGCTGGCCGACGCTGGTGGAAAATTCCGCGTAGCCCATGCGTTCGCGGTTTTGATAGACGCTCAACGAGGAGGCGTCCGGGGCGGTGAGAATTTTTTTCCAGACCAGTTCAAACGGAACCGGCGTGTCGCCGCCGCGCACGCCGTATTCTGCCTCCCAGAGAAATATATTCATCGTCACCCAAAACGCTGTGAGACCGAGAAATGTCAGGCGCGAAGTCATGCGCTAGGGCAGGTTCAACGTCTGTCCGACGTGCAATTTTTTGGGCGTGACGCCGGGGTTGGCCGCCTGCAATGCGGACAAGCTCACGCCGTGTTTGCGGGCGATGCCGGCCAGTGTCTCGCCGGCGACGACAATGTGCGTATGCGGTTTCGGTGGGTGCGGCGTGGTTATAGGTTTGCTGTGTGCCGGCGGCGTGGTTGTGCTGTTGGGCGTGCTCATGTCGTCTGGCATGGCGTTGTTGCCAGCCGGCGGGGCGGAATTGTTTTTGGCGGCAGCCTGTAGGCTCGTGGCGTAGTCGCTCCACTGTTTCACCTGCGCGTTCAGCTGGTCAATCTTCAGTTGCAACAGTCGGTTGGTTTCCGTCATGTCTTCAAGGTGTCTCATTGCCGCTGGCGCGCTGGGCATGGCCAGCACGTCGGCGGCGAGCTGCTGTTTGCAGGTGACGATGCGCTGGCGGATGACTTCGGAGTTTTCGGCGCGGGTGTCGAGCCGGAGGTATTCCTGATAATGAAAAATTGCCGCCGCCGGGTCGGGATGTTTCGTGTCGAACAGTTGCGCGAGTCGGTAGTGCGCCTGCGCCGAGCGCGGATTCACTTCGAGCGCGGCTTGAAATGCTTCAATGGCGCCGTCGTAGTCGAGGCTGTTGAAGCGGTTGTTGCCGAGAACGAAATGTGGTTCCTTCTCCTCCTCGAGTTGCGATTGATCCGCCGGGGAACAACCGTTGAGCGCGGCCAGCGAAATCGCGGCCAGCAGGCTCAAGTTCAATCTGCCCCAAAATGACATGGCGGGACTTTAGACAAAATCCGTCACGCGTGCAATCGCGGCGAATGCTGGCGCGGTTTGCGTTTGGCTTTGGCGGAGCGGGCTGGTTTAATTTCTGCCAGCCACCCTAAAATTATGCCACACAATTTTCAAATCTCTCGCCGTTCTTTTCTCCGCAAAACGGCGTTCACCGCTGCTGCGACGGGTTTGCCGTTATGGTTTATTGAGCGTGAACTTGCCGCTGCTGAAACCAACAGTGTCGTCTCGAGTCCGAACGAACGCCCTGGCATCGCGCTCATCGGCTGCGGCGGCATGGGGCAGGGGGATGCCGGGAACGCTCAGCGTTTCGGCGACATCGTGGCCGTGTGCGACGTGGACGAACGACACGTGGCATCGGCGGTGCAGAAATTTACGAAGGCCGGCAAATCGCCTGCGAAGTATTCTGATTTCCGAAAATTGCTCGAACGCGATGATGTCCATGCGATCGTGCAAGCCACGCCGGATCATTGGCACACGCTCATCAATCTCGCCGCCGCCAAGGCGAAGAAGGATGTCTATGGCGAGAAGCCGCTCACGCTGACGATTGGCGAAGGCCGTCATATCATTAAGGCCGTGCGCGAAAATAAAATTGTTTTTCAGACCGGCACGCAGCAGCGCAGCAGTAATTATTTTCACCTCGCCTGCGAACTCGTTCGCAACCAGCGGCTCGGCAAACTGAAGGAAGTCCACGTTTTTGTCCCGGCGGGCATTCGCGGGAATCATTTCCAAAAAGTTTCCGTGCCGCCGGAGTTCAACTACGACTTCTGGCTCGGCCAGGCGGCCGCCGCCGAGTATTTCACCGAACGCTGCCACGCGACCTTTCGCTGGTGGTTTGATTACGCCGGCGGCCCGGTCACAGATTGGGGCGCGCACCACAACGACATCGCCCGCTGGGGCATTGGCCTTGATGGGCCGGTGGGCATCGAAGCGCGCGTCATTACACCGCCCTTGCCGGACGGTTATACGACCCCGAGTGAATTCGAGGCCACGCTCGACTGGGCAAACGGCGTGAAACAAATCGTCCGCACTACCACCGCCGACAGTCCGTTCGGGGCGATCCTCGACGAAAACGGCCAGCGCAACGGCATTAAATTCATCGGCACTGACGGTTGGATTTGGGTGAACCGTGATGGCATCAGCGCGAGCGACAAGGAATTGATCCACGCACCATTGCCCGCCGACGCCGTGAAGTTGGCCGGCAGCAAGGACCACATGGGAAATTTTTTCAACTGTATGAAGTCGCGCCAGGATCCGGTGGCGAATGTCGAGACCGGCCACCGTTCAGCGTGCATCGGCCACCTCATCATCATCGCACTCCGCACCGGCCAGAAGTTGCAATGGGATTCCGAAAAGGAAATTTTCACCGGCGACACCGCCGCCGTGGCGACGCCGCATTTGACTCGCGAAATGCGGAAACCATACGACTATAGTTTTGTCGCCTGAAACAAGCTGGTGCTCCCACCCGGAATTGAACTGGGATAAACGGTTTAGGAAACCGCTGCTCTATCCATTTGAGCTATGGGAGCTTTGCCTTTTATTTAAAGGCGAAAACCACTTTTTAGAAACGCAATTTTGACATTTAGATACTGGTTTTGCATACTGTTTGCATGAATCAGACGCAAACAGCACCGCAGCCTGCCGAAGCTGAAAAAGATTGGCAGAAATCCCAGTATTCGAACTTAATCCGTTACGTTCCATCTGGCACTTACTATGCCCGGTTGCGCGTTAAGGGCAAGCTCATCCGAAAGAGCCTAAAGACGGATTTGATCTCGGTTGCCAAGCTGCGACTGGCGGATGTTGAAAAATCCGAACGTGAAGCCGCTGAGCGGCAAAAAGCGACATCGCAAGGTAAGATGACGTTCGGCCAAGCATTAAAGCACTACCGGGAGCAAACCAAGGCCAGCCACCAGCTCAAGCCGGCTAGTAAAAAATACCGTGGCGAAATCTTGGACGCGATTAGCAAGACGTGGCCGGGAGTGGAGTCCTTGGATATTCGGAAAATTACCGAGGCGGATTGCAAAGTTTGGGCGCTACGCTTCGGCAACGACTATTCATCCTCCCGCTACAACTCAGCCTTGGGAATTTTGAAGGGTGTTTTCCAAATCGGCGTTGAAGCTGGATCGCTCTATCGGAATCCGGCAGTCGGTCTGAAACGTGCGCGGGTGAGTTCAAAAACTTTGACCTTGCCGACGTTTGAACAGTTTCAGGAGTTCGTAAAGGAATTGGTGCGAGGTGGTGGGCGTGACTCCAAAAACTGCTCTGATTTGGTTCGCTTTCTAGCCTATGGCGGTTTCCGCAAAAGCGAGGCGGCGAATATCACCTGGGCGGACTGTGATTTTGAGAAAAATGAAATCACGGTGCGTGGCGATCCTGAAACCGGCACAAAAAACTGGAGCATCCGGCGGGTGCCGATGATTCCAGACATGGTTCAATTATTGCAGCCGATGCGCCAGATTCGGGCCGAGGAACCAGCCAGCCAGCCGGTGATGCGAGTTCGTGAATGCCAGAAGGCGATGAATCGGGCGGCGGAGAAAGTGGGGATGGCTCGCATCACTCACCATGACCTACGACATCTTTTTGCGACACTTTGCATTGAGTCTGGTGTTGATATTCCGACGGTGAGCCGCTGGCTTGGACATAAAGACGGCGGCGCACTGGCGATGAAAGTTTACGGGCATCTGCGCGATCAACACTCGGTGGCGATGGCGCAAAAGGTGACCTTCAAGCGCGATCATTCGACAGCGGCATAAAATGAAAACAGGGAAATCCAGCAAGGCATCCACGCCCGCGCTAAGTCCGAACTTGCGCGAGCCGACGCTCTTTGTGCGGATGATGGATTTTCAAAGCGAGTTGCGGGACGCGGTCGGATTGGAACCCTTGCCCGGCTGGCAACCGAGCCAAACCACACCCGAATGGGTCAGAAACATTTGCCTCCGCTACCGGCAAACCATCCTAAAATCGGTCCTGAAACTCAAACCCAAGGGCACTGTGAATTGGCGCAACTATGGGCGATGCCTTGGTCTGATGGAGCGTTACAAAACTTTTTTTCAGCATGATTTGCCCAAACTTTTGAAAGCCGAAGGTTTGACTAAACTGAACAAGAAAGAACAGGCTCGGCTGGCGACAGTTTCAGGCGAGCCCGAAATGCGGAAATATTTTCTCCAGGCATTAAACCGTCCGCTGGACGACCAAATCACGCTGGCCGAATTATTGACGCTGGCGACGAACCGGCAGTTGGAAGTGTTGGACAAACATCGGCAAGTCGCGCTTTACCACGTGGCCAAGCAAAACCCGAAAGACAGCAAACTATTTTATTCTGGCCTGGCCGAAGGCTATTCCATCTTTCTGAATGAAGACGGCGAATTCAGCGGGGATGATCGCCGAACTGAGGTCTATAGCGAACTACTGGCATTTCAATACGAGATCGAGAAACTGCGGCGGAGTCTGCCTCTGAAAACGCGCGAGGAGATACGAATGGAATTAACCCAAACGTCCGATTTTCGAGATCCCGGCGAAGAGCAGTTCAACGAAGTTTGCAAAGACATTAAACTCTCCATGGGGCCGCGTGGCCGGCCGAGGAGACTTTCTCGCGCCTAGGGTTCAGAAATTTAATTGGGGATTTCATCCCTCAGCAGACGCCCCAATACCTGGCCGGCGGCTGGTGATAAAAATGTCGGGAATATGAGCACCGACATTTTAATACCACCACCCAAGCTGGGCCTAACCCGCATTGAGGCGGCGAAGGCCATTGGCGTAAGTCCAGCCACCCTGGATCGCCTGACCGCACGTGGCCTGCTACGTCCCTGCCGCGTCACCTACCGGCCAATCTACTGGGTCAAGGAATTGGAACGGTTCCTGAAAGAAAATTCCCAACCCTCGGAGTGGCGCGTATGAATCCCACCGGCGAAGCCACCATCAAGGAATTTATCCCGACATCCTGGTTTCACCCGGTCGGCATCTTTAAGGTGCTGACGCGGTTCTGGGATCGGCTGCCCGACGTGGGCGGCAAATTGTTCCTGACGTTCACCCTGGATCCCAAAAACTATGCGGATGAAGAAACTGCTTTCGAGGACAGCCGCCAGTGGCTGCGGAAAGTTTTCTTCCAACTTCGGCAAGGCGTCGAACACGAAGGCAAGAAATACTTCATCGATGCGCCCTACTGCATCAAGGTCGAATTCCATGAATCCGGCTGGGTGCATTACCACGCGGTGTTCCTAACGCCACGGTTCCTGCCCAAAGAACTGCTGGCGGAACTGTGGGGTTTGGGCTGGGTGAAAGTGCAACGCATCACGGCGGATGATTTTCACTATCTGCTAAAATACGTGACGAAGCCGGACCAACTGCCGGCGTGGGTCTTGCGGCGGAAACGGCTGCGGGTATTCCAGACCACCAAAGGCTTTTTGAAACCAGCACCGCCGCAACCCAAAGTCAGCTCAACGAAAGCACCGCGCCAACGGGCCAGCTACACGATGGATGAACGGTTCTGGCGGTGGGCGTGCACGGCAGTCATCCGGCAGAACGGGCAGGCCCGCACCATCAAATTTCAGGTCCCGTATCGGGAACTGTTCGACCAGCTCGTTTTGTCCGCTGCACGCGCGGGTCGCTACCAAGGCAGCGGGGTAATCATCATCAATCGAAAGGAGGGATTAACTGAATGGACACAAATGCAACATCAACTGCTCCATCCGGCAAGCTGAATGGTCTGTTCGTGCGCGGCATCGTCATGTCCAGTGTCGCTAAGGCGCATCAGCGCAAGGACGGCACGGGCGTGTTTGTCATCGCGCGGCATGAACTGGCATTACAACCCGGGCTGGCGGTGTGGGAAGCGTTCCACGATCCGAAGGACGGCCAGGTGAAACTGGAGGGCGAAAACGTCATCGAGTTTCCGAAACTACCGAACTTGCAGACCGTGACGCTGAAAGTGCTGCGTTGGATGGAGAAAGACCGCTGGTTCGTCATCAAGGAGGCGGAACTGGTGACCTGAAGCACGGTAGGAAGGGGCGACGGGGTTGGCGCGCGGAGCGCGCCAGCCCCCCGCCCTTAACCTTGTTTAATACGCTAATAACTGTCCAGAAGCTGAAACCCATTTCACCGGCTTTTCCAGCGGCGGGAACCGAGGAGCAAGGTGCCAAGTGCGGCCAAGGCAAGCTCGCTTGGTTCGGGCACTGGTGAGGATGAGAACTGGATGTTGTCGAGGGAGCCAATTCCGTTGGGTGGAGCTGTAAAAAGCAATTCGCCGGACTGCCCAGCAAAAGCGGAAATGTTTGCTTGATAGATGTTGTAATTGGCCGTGCTACCCGTCTCAACAAAATCAAGCGGTTGGGCGTTAAACGTGACCTGTATTCCCACCGGATCGCCCGGCAATGGTGTTTGCCCCCAATAGATGATTGATTGCGCCGATGAGGGTATCTGTCCAGTCTGACCAATGGAAACAGAGAGGGAACTGGCATTTCTGAAAAATACAAAATATTTCCTTTGAATAAGCGGACCAGCGATACCTGCCACGTCCATAATACTTATCGAGCCACCACTCAATGAAGTGTCATCATAGAGAAGATATGACGCTATGACCGACCAACCGGGAAACGCATTGGTGGCAGGAACGCTACCAGAACCGTATCCTGACAGATTTGCCTGTTCAAAGTCCAAGTTGACGAAGCCTTGGGAAAATCCAATTCGGATACTTAAGAACACTATAACTACAGATGTGATTATATTTTTCATGGTTTGGCCTATTGTTTTACAAACGGATCGCCGACAGCTTGAAAATTAAGAGTGGCTCTTGATTCCCATGCACAGACGCCAAAGTTTTTTCCTGCAGCCCACAACCCAAAGTATTTTGAATTGTCCGTGCCGCCGGCACCGGGTTCATCTGTATATGAAACCGCCCCTATCGGTGTTTTAGAATAATTTGTTCCGCCAAAAGCTCCGCCAGAACACCATTTGAGAAAATTACACTGTGAGTTTTCCAGACGTTGGCCGTTAGCTGATTCCTCCGTTCTGATAATCCACCAGCTTGAACTACCATTCCATTGAACGGCGTTATTGATTGCATAATTCTTGTCCAAAGAACTGTGCGCACCCCAGCAAATATAGCCTGCCATGTTTGTTATGTTTGTGGGGTGAGGCAGATTGTGGGCTATGCCATTGCTAAATGTTTCAGTTCCGTCATAGAACAATATGTTATTGGTCGGCACTCCTGAAGCCAGCAACCCATTTGTTGATGAATAAACAAAATAACCTGCCCCAGAATAATCATCTGGCCCCCATCCAGCACCATGCCGGATGTTATCCAGCACAAAATTTGTATCCGCATAGCCGCCCACACTTGCACTAATCACAACTTGTCCCGGCGAATAGTTAGTCCCAAAGAATTCCAGCTTGTTGATGTAGCCAATGCAATCATTGGTAGTCAGCATATTCAAGTGGGTGACATACGGACTCCAGCCCGAAATGCTCATCCTAATTTGGTAGCTAAAACTCGGCAGAGTATGCGGAGGATAGTAAAACGGGTAGTTGGCACCGGTTGTGGCGTCGGGATTGACCCGCGATGGCACATCCAGCATGAGCAAGACATATTGCGGCTGTTTGGAATTCGCCGACATCCAATTTTGAATCGGGTTAAGAAACCGGTTCGTAAATTCTGATGGGGACACCGTTTCATAAATGGTCGCATTCGTGACGCCGATGATGTCGCCGGTGGTCACATAATTGGTAACAAAAATTCCCGGCCAGCCAATTCCCAACACGTTCGCCCCGCCGACGCCGGGGCGGTGGGCAAGATAGTAGTCGATGACGGTTTTGCTGTCCGGCGAGTTGGTGTTATAAATCAGGAGCAGGTCTTGCGTCACGTCAATGGCGTTGGTGAGAGTCACCTGCCAACTGCCGCTGGTGCTGCCTGCCGCGTTGCTGGCGATGAGGGTATAAGTTCCCGCCGTGTTGTCGTTGGCGGTGAAATTATAGTTGGTCGGGCTGGTTCCCGTGAAGTTCGTGCCGTTGAACTGCCATTGGTAGCCGAGGGGAAAGCCGTTGGTCGTGTCCGGTGCGATCGCCGCGGCACTCAAGGCGACCGGTTTGCCGTAGATGGTCACAAGATTCGTGGCCGACGATTGAAAGATAAACACTGGCGGCCTGAGCCGACCGGCCCGCAAGGCAAGTGCATGACTCACTCCACCGCCGATGCCGATGATCTGGTTCACCTGGTAGCCGGGCAATTCCATGTCGCCCCACATTACAACGGTTCCATCCTTTTTCAAAGCCGTGCTGTGATAGCCGCCCGCCGCAATCGCCACCACGTTCGACAGCCCGGCGGGCACGATAGATTGCCCTTGTTCGACGCCCAAAAAACTAAACAAGCCATTTGTAGTTGTCCCTGCGCCCCAGGCGACCACGGTTCCATCTGATTTCAAAGCCAGCGAATGATAACCTCCGGCGGCAATCGCCACGACATTGCTCAAGCCCGCCGGAACCGTTGTCACGTTCCAACCAAAGCTGTCATAACTTTTTCCCCAAGCCATGACTGTGCCATTGGTGAGCAGCGCCAAGTTGTGGTTCCAGCCTGCCTCCACGTCTTTCACTCCGGCCAAACCGGAGGGAACCGTGTTGTAAATGGTATTGGTATAGCCCCAAACCATGACCGTGCCATCGGCATTGGCGGCAATGTCGTGATCAACACCCGCACTGATGGCCAAAACATTGGTCAGGCCGGCCGGAATAAATGGTCCAACATAGTTTCCATTTAGCCACTTGCCCCAAATGGAAAGCGAGCCATCCGCCCGCAGTGCCAGAATGTGTTGATAACCTGCCACCACCACCGTGGCATTGGTCAGGTCGGCTGGCACGTTAGTCTGGCCGTTTGCATTGCTGCCCCAGGCCAGCACGCCGCCATCGGCTTTCAAGACCACGCTGAAATCCAGGCCGCCCGCCGCCATGATGATGTTGGTTAATCCCAAAGGCACGTCGCATTGACCGTAGCCGTTTAAGCCCCAAGCCAGCGTCCGCGTTTGCAGCGGCTTGGCCAGCCGGTAAAACGCCATGTCCAAAGGCTGGTTGGCAAAACTATAATGGGTGTCCGTATAGCCGATGCCGAGCCAACTCCAAGCGTTCGCCGGGGACAGAAGGTTTGTCGTCATCAGTATGTCGTAAGGCACATTGTTCGTGCCGCCCGCGATGTCAAACGTCGCGCTCATGCCGCCGGAGGTGCTCACGACGAGGTTGGTGAGATAAACCGGATTTCCGTAGGCGTAGGCGGCGGCCAGGCTGCTCATCATCATGCGCAGCGCCGTGCCGCCGGATTTCAGCGAAGCGGCAGCGGTGAGCTTGGCGTCTAACTCGGCTTCTGCTTGCAGTGCGGCATAATCCACGTTGCGGTCATCCAGCACAAACATCCCGTCACCCAGCGGCCAGACATCGAGGTTGTAAAAGTTGCCGGGCAAGGGCGGCAGGTTCGGGTTTTGCATGGACCAATATCCACTGGCCAGAACATTCCCGCGCTGGGAGCGCGGCAGCGAAGCAAACGGAACCGGCTCCACCGTGGCCAAGGCATCGAGCTGCGAACGCATTTCCGAACTGGACTCCAAGGTGACGTTGATTTTGGAGAGGGCGTCTGAACCTTGTTGTGCTTTAATTGATGTGAAAGAAAAGACTAGTCCCACCCCGACTGCCAACCACCCGGTAATTGATTTCATAATTTATCCCTTTTTAGCCCGATTGATTTCCCGCCACTCTTTTTCTACACCGTTATGGTAACCATGCCTACTCCCTTCTTGGCTTTTACCAGTCCGCCTCGGCCCGAGGAAATTTTCCAAAGAAATTATGATGGAGAACAATTCGCTAACATTCGCGGCTATAAACACCCTATAAGCAGGCCGCTTTCATGCGCGCAAGATTTGTCCTGGTGGTGTCAGGTTTGAAACCAGTTCCGCGAAGGGTCACATGGGCGCGGTGCTGGTGGCAAATTTGACACGACCAGTCATTGATGGGGGGTGAGCGTTCTCCGGCTTGGCAACTGGCTTGGCCTGCAAATCAGCAAGCCGGATGACAAATAGGTGAACGCGAACGGGGAAACTTTTAGCCCGATTTTCTTGCCAAGATAGAGCAGCGGTTTCGTATCAATCCTCTGATTTTTGATACTGCTTTTGTATACTACCTGCGCAATTTTCCGCTGATTCCAGAGTCGGCCTGAAAACGCCTGATGATAATCTCCAATTAAATCAATGGTGGAAGCTATGTGATGATTTGTGACGACGCGTTTCTAGACTTAGGAAACCGCTGCTCTATCCATTTGAGCTATGGGAGCGAACCACCGTGGGCGCAAAATAGAACACCGCCCGCATTTATCAAGTTTTTCAGCCCACGTGATTTTTATCGTCGTTTGCAAGCTCATTTTTGCTGCCCCAAATGGCGTTGGTTTCATCGGTTAAAACATTTTTAAATGCCTTGTCCATAGGTTTATGTGTAAGTCTGCTGAACGGTATGCGCAGCTTACCAGTCTATTCGTTGTTGCATTAACTGACCGTCAACCTCAACCAAAAATATGAAATCTCGTTTTTACACCAAAACTCTCATTGCTCTGGCGGTGGCGATTGCCGCCGCCGCCGCCACAGTCAGCCTGGCGCAGGAAAAACCCATCCCGCCACCAGCAACCGAAAATGCGCTGCCGCCGGGCATTCCGCCGAATAGTCCAACGGCGCAAGTCGTCAAGCTCATCCAAGCTGGCGTGGAGCTGGGCGTGATCAAAAATTTTGTTTCCAACTCGACCACGGCGTTTGGTCTGGATGCGGATCAGATCATCGCCTTGAACGATGTTGGTGTGCCGGCGGAAATCATTAATGCGATGCTTAACCGCGATAAAATTTTATACGCCGCCGCCAAGTCGGTGGTGAATAATCCCGCGCCTGTCGTCGTCGAAACTGCGGCACCCGCCGCGCCCGTCACCGTGGATTATTTTAACGACACACTTACGCCCTACGGCTCCTGGGTTGAAGTTGAAGGCTATGGCCGTTGCTGGCGGCCGACGACGGTGGTTTATGATTCCGGCTGGCGGCCGTATTGCGACCGTGGCCACTGGGTCTACACTGATTGCGGCTGGTATTGGGACTCGGATTATTCGTGGGGCGTGACGTTTCACTACGGTCGCTGGTTCCATCATTCGCACTTGGGCTGGTGCTGGTATCCGGATACCGAATGGGCGCCGTCGTGGGTGACTTGGCGTTCGGGTGGCGATTACTGCGGCTGGGCGCCGCTGCCGCCGTTGGCCGTATATCGTCCCGGCATCGGCTTTTGCTATCGCGGTGCGAATGTGTCGGTGGCATTTGATTTCGAACTGGAGGCGAGCTGTTTCACGTTCGTCTCATCGGAACATTTTTGCGATCACCACCCGCGCCGGTATTGCCCGGAACCGGAACGCGTCACGCAAATTTTCAACCACACCACCGTCATCAACAATTACAACATCCACAACACGACCATCGTGAACAACGGCATCGCCATCACGCAGGTCGGCAGCGGCAATCATCATCTCATCCAGCCCGTGCAGGTCAGCACGCTGCCCAACGCCGGCCGCCATGGTTGGCGTGGCAATGACGGCGACCGTCCGGGCCGTCATGATTCGGTGGACAATCGCAACGAACGCCCGGCGCATCCGCTGCCCGTTTTGCGTCCGAATGGCAATGGCGATTCCGGCCAGCATGCTGTTGCCGGCAACCAGCCAGCCCAACGCGACAATGCTGGTCGTGTCGACAATGGAAATTTTTCACGCGGTGAACGTCAGCCCCGGCCGTTGCCGGTTTTACGTTCCGGTGAAAACAATGATGCCGGCCGCCGCCAGAACGTCGAAGCCGCTCCGCAAAACTCCGGCGGCTCGGTGTTCATTTCCCACCAGCCGACCGCCGGGGTATCCGAAAACCGCCGCAATGACCGCGAACGTCCGTTGCCGGAAAACCGTTGGAACGCGCAACCAGCACCGGTCGTCAGCGCGGTCACGCCCACATCCCCAACCGCGCCCACGCCGGTTCAAAACCACCGGCAGTTTGATCGTGGCGAAACGGAAGACGGTTTCAGAAATGCACGCAGTTCACACGAGCAACCGCAGCCACATTTCACCGCCCCCGTGATGGCTGAACGTTCAACGCCGCCGGTGGAGCAACGGCAGTTCACCACGCCCGCTCCGATTGCCATGCCTGAACACAGTCAGACGCATGAACGTCCGGTCGCCGCGCCGGTTGAAATGCATCAGAGTCATGTCGAAACTGTGCAGCACAGCTCGCCGCCGGCCAGCCAGCCGCATGAATCTGAACGCAGCTCCAGCCGCAACTCCGAACGCAACTCTGATAAAGATAAAAAAGATCGTTGAACCGTTCGTTTACACCGACGCCGTCGCGACCGCGCGACGGCGTTTTTGCTTTTGCCGTTTCGCCCGCGCTGGCACAGTTTCCGCGTGGGTATTTCTCCGGCACAATTCGAGCAGATGCAAGCGCGCCTCGGCGGCAAGACGCCGCGCGCAATGCCGCTGCCCTCTACGAATCATTCGGTCCGCCTCGCACAAACGATTCTTGGGGTTGACCCCTCGCTGCGCGGCACGGGTTACGGCGTCATCCGCGTGGAGAAAAATATTTTCACCACGCTCGCGCAAGGAACCATCGCCTGCCCGAAAGACTGGGAACGCTCGCGCTGCCTCGCTAAAATTTCGCAGACCTTGCGCGATGTGCTGCTGGAAAATCCGCCGGACGTCTGCGTCGTGGAAGGGATTTTCTTCGCGCAAAATTTGAAAACCGCCATCATCATGGGCGAGGCGCGCGGCGCGGCGCTCGCGGCAGTGGCGGAAAGCGGCATTGAAATTTACGAAATCGCCACGCGCAAAGTTAAGCAGGCCATCGTCGGCTACGGCGCGGCACAGAAAATTGCCGTCGCCAAGATGGTGCAGCGGATGCTGAACCTCGCGGAGCTGCCGGAACCTGATGCGGCGGACGCGCTCGCACTGGCGCTGGTTCACGCGCAGGAAAAATCGCGGCTGGGTTTGAGCGCGCCGAAGAAAATTTAACCACGAATGAACACGAATGAACACGAATGAACACGAATTGGAGAACGCTGTGCAAGGCTGCTCATTCAACAGGTAGGTCGCAGCTATGCTCGAAATTACTTTGCCCATCTTGATGATACTGGTGTATCTCGGGCTTCTTGCTTGGGCGATTGCTTATATTTGCAGCTTTGGTTTGAGTGGTTTTCGGAGCATGGCTTCAGAGTTTTCGGGCTATTCATTTGGCGGAGTTTCAGCACTGCGTTTGGCGTATTATTTCACATTTATCAGCATCGTTCTGACGCCGGTTCATTGGTGGGTTGATTGGCGCGGAGACAGTGCCATCTTGGGAATAGTGTTTTTATTGTTGCTAGCGACGCTCATCTTGTGCCTTTTTGTTCCGCGACTATCGCGTGGCAGATTTTTACCGGTTGCAATTAGCGTGATACTTGCAATGAACCATTCGCTGCTTTGTAAGGCATGATGACGCTGTTATTTAACGAGACGCCGAAACCAGCCGCCGTTGGCGCTGTTGCTTCCGCTATTACTGTTTACGTCACAAGTCAGCAGTGGTTTGAATTTTCGGGTTATTCGTGTCCATCCGTGTCCATTCGTGGTTGTATATGATTACTTTTCTCCAAGGCAAACTCATCGAATCGCTGCCCACGCAAGTCGTCGTGGACGTGAACGGCATTGGCTACGAGGTGCTGATTCCGCTGTCGTCGTTCGACAAAATTCCCGCGCCTGGCCAGCCGGTGAAACTGCTCACGCAACTCATCGTCCGCGAAGACGCGCACATCCTCTATGGCTTCGCCACGGCGGGCGAACGCGATTTGTTCCGCCTGCTTATCCACCACGTCAGCGGCATCGGCCCGAAGACGGCGCTGAACATTTTGAGCGGCATGAACGCCGTCGCGTTTCGTGGCGCGGTGGCGAATGGCGATGTGAAATCGCTCTCGCAAATTTCCGGCGTCGGCAAAAAAACCGCCGAACGCATCGTCGTGGAATTACGCGATAAAATGGGCGCGGCTGGCGCACTCGAAGCCGCGAGCGCGAAACATTCGCTGTCGCCCGACGATCAGAAAACCAACGACGCCATCCTCGCGCTCATGGCACTGGGCTTCAAACAGGTGGACGCGCACGACGCCGTCCGTGCCGCGCAGACGATGCTTGGTGCAACCGCGTCTGTGGAGCAACTCGTCCGCGCGTGTTTGAAAAAAGGTTGAGCCGATGTCGCAAGCCCAAAGCCCAAAGCCCAATGCCCAAAAGCGCAGCGGCGTGGTCGTTCCCAACGCGCCGAAATGGCATCAGCGGCTCGCGGCATTTTTGATCTGGCTCACCGTCAACTTGGTGTCGCTTACGATTCGTTACCGGCTGCACGACCCGCACGGATTGTTGTCGCGCACGGATTTGAAGCAGGCGATTTATTGTTTCTGGCACAACCGGCTTGCGCTCTGCGTGAAACTTTATTTCAAATTCAGCCGCGCACATCACACCGCGCCCGGCGTGGCCGGCCTCGTCAGCGCGAGCAAAGACGGCGCGTTGCTCTCCGCGATTTTTGCCTGTTTCGGCGTGCAGCCTGTGCGCGGTTCGAGCAGTCGGCGCGGTGCACAGGCGTTGCTGGAATTGAGCTCCTGCGCGCAACGCGGCTACGACCTCGCCATCACGCCGGACGGCCCGCGTGGCCCGCGCTACGTTTTGGCCGATGGCGCGATTACGCTCGCGCAAGTTACCGGCCTGCCGCTCGTGACGGTGTCGTATCATCTAAACTGGAAAGTCGCGATGAAAAGTTGGGATCAATTTCAAATCCCGCTGCCGTTCGCGCGCTGTGAAATCTTCGTCGGAAAAGTTTTTTTTGTGCCACGTGAACTCACGGAAGTTGAACGCGAAAAATTGCGGCAGGCAGTGGAAACCGAACTGCGCGCCATCACGCGTGATTAAAAAATGATTGCCCGCGTCAGTCTGGAAATCGCGCTGCGGAAGGAGTTTGATTATTCCATTCCCGCTGCGCTCACCGCGCAGGTGGACGTGGGCAGCCGCGTGCAGGTTCCGTTTGGCGCGCGGAAAATACTCGGCGTTGTCACCGCCATCGCGGAGGAATCCGGTCACGCCAATCTCAAACCCATCCTCAAAGTCATCGGCGCACAAACACTCGTGACACCAAAAGTTTTGCAGCTTGCCCGGTGGATTGGTGAATACTACTGCTGCGCGCCGGAGACGGCGTTGAAAAGTGTTTTGCCCGAAGCCGTGCGCAAGGAAGACGCGAGTTGGCGCGAGCGGTTGCTCGTGCGTGTGCTGCTGTTGAGCGGGGAATTTCCCAAATTACCCAAGCGCCAGCAGGATGTCTGGAACATTGTCGAGGAGCGCCGGGAAATTTTATTGTCTGAACTCGTCGCGCTCGCCGCCACGACTACCGCCACCGTTCGCAAACTGGAAGACCGTGGCTTGGTGAGCATCACGATTGAAATTTCCGAACGCGATCCTTACGCCAACGAGACCATCCTCGCCTCGCAACCGCTCATCGTAAATCCCGCGCAAGCCGTGGCGCTGGAAAAAATCAAGTCAGCGAAGGGCGGGACTTTTCTTTTACATGGCGTCACCGGCTCGGGCAAGACGGAGATTTATCTCCAAGCCATCGCGCACGCACTGGAGCAGGGGAAGGGCGCAATTGTGCTCGTGCCGGAAATTGCGCTGACGCCGCAGACCGTCGAGCGGTTCAAGGCGCGGTTCAGTTCGGGAAAATTGCAGACGCTCGTCGCCGTGCTCCATTCGCATTTGAGCGCGGGCGAGCGGCATGATGAATGGCACAAGATTCGTCAGGGCAGGGCGCGCATCGTCATCGGTGCACGTTCGGCGATTTTCGCGCCGGTCGAACCGCTGGGCCTTATCATCGTGGATGAGGAACACGAATCCACTTACAAGCAGGAGGAAACTCCGCGCTACCACGCGCGCGATGTCGCCGTGATGCGCGGGCAGATGGAGGGTGCGGTCGTCGTGCTCGGCTCGGCCACGCCGTCGCTGGAAAGTTTTTACAACTGCAAGCAAGGCAAGTTCACGCTGCTCGATTTGCCGGAACGCGTGGATAACCAGAAGATGCCACACGTCCGCGTCGTGGATATGCGACAGACGGCGCGCGATGGCAAAGGCCCGCCGATTTTTTCGCCGCAGTTGAAAGAGGCCATCACGCAACGGCTGGAGCGCAAGGAGCAGACGATTTTATTTCTCAACCGGCGCGGCTACTCGACTTCGCTGCAATGCCCCAAGTGCGGTTACGTTTGCGAATGTCCGAACTGCAGCATCACGCTGACGTATCATCGCCCGGAGCAAAAACTTTCCTGCCACATCTGCGGTCATAGCGAGCGCGTGCCGAACGTCTGCCCGAATGAGAAGTGCAGAAATCCCGCAATTCGTTTCGCCGGCACGGGCACACAAAAAGTTGAGGACATCTTGGGAAAACTTTTTCCGCACGCGCGGGTCAAGCGCATGGACGCGGACGTAATGAAGCGGAAGGAAGATTACCGCAACGTGCTGGGTGAATTTCGGAATGGGAAAATAGACATCCTCATCGGCACGCAGATGATCGCGAAGGGGCTGCATTTTCCGAACGTCACGCTCGTGGGAATTATTTACGCCGACATGGCGCTGCATCAGCCGGATTTTCGCGCGGGTGAACGCACCTTCCAACTGCTCACGCAAGTCGCCGGTCGCGCCGGTCGCGGCGATGTGGAGGGCGAAGTCTTTGTGCAGGCGTTCACGCCGTTTCATCCGGCGATCCAATTTGCGCGGCGGCATGACTTCGTGGGTTTCTACGAGCAGGAGCTGGAGTTTCGCGGACAATTAAAATATCCGCCATTCAGCCGCGTGGCGTTGCTCACGCTCAAAGGTCGCAGCGAAGAAAAAGTAAAATTTTCCGCTGACCACTTGAAGCGTGAGCTGGAGAAAAAATTAAAACAACCCTTTACTGGTGGGGCGAGCGTCCCCGCGAGCCTCTTTGAAAATATGAGTGCCGGCTCGCCGGGAGTCTCGCCCCACCAGAAAACAAAACCCCCATTGCGTGATCTAATCATCGCCGGGCCGTCGCCCGCGCCGTTGCTGCGCGCGGAAAATTATTACCGTTATCAGATCATGCTGCGCACGCGGGCGATGAGCCGCTTGAGTCAGTCGCTGGCAAAAATGCTGGAGACGCTCACGCTGCCGGACGACGTAACCATGGCGGTGGATGTTGATCCGGTGAACTTGTCGTGAGGAGTGAGGGGTTATGCGTGAATCTATTTCACTCATCACGTCTCACTGGTCACTTCGCTCATTCCCCTTTGATTTTATCAGCGCAATCCGCCGCTCGTATTCCGCCACGCTGACCTCGCGCGGAATCGCGTGACAGACTTTTTCAAAGCCGGGAAAATTCCAGAGGTTCGGAAACTCGCGGCACTTCTGCGGCTTTACCGGCTGCGCGGCGCAGTTTTCACCTTCCAAAAAAATGCACGCGCCGTCCGGCTGATCTTTAAGCGCAAGGCCGCGCTTGTCCGACCGCAACCGCGTGAATTGCTGAATGAAATCGTGTTCGCTCACATTTTTGAACGCCGCGAGCCGCGTGATTTCCGCGTCGTTCAACAACACCTGTCCGGGCCAGCGACAGCAGGCGGTGCATCTTTGACATTCGAGAAATATTGGCATGAATTATTTCACGCGCGGCGCGGGTTCCATCAGGCTCGCAGGATTCAAGTCCGCACCGTGACGGAACGAGCCGTCGGCGTTGTGATGAATGTCGTCGTCGGTCCACAGTATTTTGTCCGGGCCGGCGGAGCGGAGGTCGAAGCGGCGGTTGCCAAGCGCGTGAAAAAATAACGGCGTGCCCCAGCGATCCACAATTTGACCTTGAGCGTTGAGCGCGATGTGCGTGTCCGGCAAAAATCTTTCGTGCGCGGAGTTCAAGCCACGGAAGGCGGCGGCCCAATCTTCGTTCGCGCTCATCGGCCGGTCGGCGGAAGATTTTACGAGCAGGCTGAAATTATCCATCAGGTGCGCGAGCAGCGTGAGGTCGTTTTGTGGCGTGGTGCGCGGGTTGGCGTAGTCGCGCAAAATGGTTTGGCCAATCAACGGTTGCGTTTGCCCGGGCGGAACGGCCGGCGAGCCGCCCGGCGGATTGGTTGAAACGGCAGCAACTGCGACATTGGTTTCCGCTGTGACTGGCAGCCGTTTTTGTCGCGCGGCATCGGGTGTCGTGGAGCGGGTTGAAATCAAAAACCAGCCGAGCAACGCCAGCAGCGCCAGCATAAAAATTATTTTTCCTGCGGACTTCACGGCTTCACAAAACCCAATGGTGGCGTGGTGGAATTGGGGTTCCAAAAATTCGCAATGTTCGGCAGGACGTAGCTCATGTTGCCGGAGGTGACGCCGAACCAGCGGAGCATTTCGGCGAAATATAAATCCACCGCCGTGCTCGGCAACATGCGTCCGCCGCGACCGACGTCGTTTGGGCCGTCGAGCGTGAGGTCAGGGTAAGTGCCGAAAATTTTTCCACCGTCCACCTTGCCGCCGAAGACCATGGCGTTCGCGCCCCAGGCGTGGTCGGTGCCGCGTCCGTTCGAGCGGAGCGTGCGGCTGAAATCAGACGCGGTGAAAGTCATCACGTCGTTCGAGAGGCCGAGCATTTCGAGCGCGCGCTGATACGCGCCGACGGCGGCGTCGAGTCCGGCGAGCATTCCGGCCTCGGTGTTGAGCAATTCGCCGTGATGATCCCAGCCGCCGTAGTTCACAAAAAATGTCTGGCGATGCAGGCCGAGTTGCGAACGGATTTTAATGGTCTTCACCACGGCCTTGAGCGTGGCGGCGAGATAATTGTTCGGCGGAAACAGCGCGTCCACCGCCGCGCCGAGGCTTGCGTTGGCGGAATCGAATTGCGTCTGAAAATTCAACTGCGCGCCGTCGCTCTGCTTCGTGAGCTGCGAAAAACTTTCCGTGAGCAGGTTGGTGTAGTGTTGATCGAGCGTATTGCGGAGCGCGGAATTTTTCAACTGGAGCGGATTACTGCCCGCGCCGCCGGTGTCGCCATCAAACGCCAGCGCGCCGGACGGCGTGACGACGAACTGCTGCGTAGTGTTGCCGATCTGAAAAATATTATTGCCGCCGAGCGAAATGCTCATGGAGGTCGCGCCGGAATTGTAGCTGGTGTGCAGCACGTCGGCGCAGCGCCCGGCCCAGCCGCTCAACTGCGCCATGCCCTGCGGCACGGCGGTCTGCCATTGCTCGATCTGGTCGCTGTGCGAGAACAACGCCTTGGGCACGGGCAGCGCAAGGTCGTTGCCGTCCTCCCAATTATTGAACTGCGCTTTTGTGATTGGCTGGACGAGCGTGCCGACGTTCGAGACGAACGCGAGCCGCCGCTGGCCGGAAAAATTTCCCGTGCCGTTCGCCATCTGCTGCAAATTGACGCACGACGGATGCAGCGCGAAATCGTTCGCGGGCGCGGCGAGTTGCAAAATGGCGTTGCGGTTCAATGCGAGTCCGCCGTCCGAGCCGTAAGCACCGCGTGAAATGGAATAAGCGTTGTAGCGCGTCTGCTCGTAAGGCACGAGGACGTTGAAGGAATCGCAGCCGCCGCTCAAGAAGAGGCAGACGAGCGCTTTGTTGTCCGTGGGCACGCCCTGCGCGGCGACGGTGTTGGCTAGGCGCAAATTGAGGAGCGTGTTGAGAATCGCGGACGAGCCGATGGCCGCGCAGTTCAACTGGCGGAGAAATTTTCGGCGGGAAAGAGGATTGCTCATAGTGATTGAGAAAAACTATTCATCGTTGCACCGCTCCTTCCGGGCAAGTTGCCGCGAGATACACGGCGAGGCGCGTGCGGAGTGTGGCGTCGTAGGTTGGAATTTGCGCCAACGCGTTCAGCAAATTGTCGCGCGTGGCAACAGACATTCCGCCGCCGCAGAAAAGGAGGTTCACCTCGTCCACGAGCGCGCTTCCGTTGGCCGCGAGCGGCGTGAGGTCGGAGTAGTCGGGTGCGAAAGCGTAGTTGCCGTAATACGTCAGGCCGTTCTCGGTGATTTCCCATAGCTTGTTCGGGAACGAAATGCTGGAGTAGCTGTCGGTGATTTGAAACGCCGGGCCGACGAGGCCGTGCGCCGTGAGCAAACCGGGCGGCTGATACGCGGGACGGAAAAAATTAAACACGCTCGGCGAGTAGAGCGGTTCCTGAAACGCGGTGCCAAGAAATTCGCCCCACATCCACCAGACGAGGTTCGGATATTTTTCCAGGTGGCCGACACGGGCAATGGTCATCGCGCGCTGCATCGGTTCTTTCAAGCGGCCAAATTCCGGCGCGCTGGTGAAGGTGCGGGACTCGCGCGCCTCGGGGTCGAGCAAAATGGCGCGCACCACCGCCGCGAGGTCGCCGCGTTTGCCCTCGCCGTTATTGGCGAAAATCGCGGCGACGCGCACGACGTAATTCGTCGAGGGATTGCTCGTGACAAGAAACTGAATCAGTTGCCGCCCGATGAACGGCCCGACGTTTGGATGCTCGAACAGGTTTCGCAGCGCGTCCTCGACATCGCGCACGCCGTTGTCCACAGACATCGTGCGCGCGGGAATCGTAAAACCTTTCAGCAACGTTTTCGCGCCGAAGTCGTGTTTCTCCGCCCACATCTGCATCGGCACGCTGTTGTCCTCGTCGTTCCCGCCGCCGCTGCCCCAAGGCTGGCCACCAAACCAGAGGCCGGTGAAGACGCGGGCGAACTCCGTGATCTGCGCGTTGCCGTAGGTGGCGATCGGCTGGCCGTTCACGTCGAGCTTGCGTGTGCCGTCGGAGTTCAATTCCCACAGGCCGATGCTGAACAATTGCTGCACCTCGCGCGCAAAATTTTCGTCGGGATACTGATTGATTTCGGGGCGCGCCTTTTGATTGCCGATGTGGCTCAGGTAACGGCCCATCACCGGGTGGAACGCCACTTCGCGCAGCACGTCGCGGTAATTGCCGAACGCGTTCCGCACAAAGATGTCGTAGTAATCCGTCAAGGCCATCGGCATATCGGTCAGATTTGGATCGCGGCGCGAGACGACACAAATCTGGCTCAAGGCAAACGCAACGCGCTGGCGCAACTGATCCGGCCCGCCAATCGCCGCGCGGGCAAATGGCGTGGTGACGTTGTTGCCGAAAATGTAATTGTCTTGCGAATTAAAATCGTAAGTGTGGTCGGTGCGCGCGCCGTTGAAGTCCGCGTAAATCTGGTTCACATATTTGCGATGCAAGGTCGCGGGCTGGTTGGTGATCTGGTCGTCAATCCAGCCGGCGAGGCCGAGCGACTGCACGCGGTCCAGTTCGCGTGGCGTCGGGCCGAACGTCGCCTGCTGGAGCAAGCACGCGGCTTGTGCGCGCGTCACGATGCTGTTGCTCTGCATTTGCTGCACGAACGCGGCGTAATCGCCGGACATCGAGCCGGTCACCACGCCGTTGCTGTTGATGACGGGCATCGCGGCGAGCGCGCTGTTGGTGCGGAAGGGATCGCTGCCCAAGGCCAGTTCCGCCCAGTCGGGAACGCCGTCGCCGTCGCTGTCCTTGTCGGTGGTGCTGACGCGGTAAAATTCTTTCGGCGCAAGGCGCGTGCGATTCGTGAGGCGCAAATTCGCCGTGCTGCCATTCAGCAACGGCACGAGCGCGCTGGCAGTCCAGGTTGTGAGATTCGTGCTGGTGTAGAGAATTTGATTTTTGCCGGTGATGCTCGGCCAGTTGACGACGACATCATTCGTCTGCTGCGCGAGGCCGGCGACCATTTTGGAATTTGGGTCAAACGGATCGGTTCCCGCCAGCGCTTCCTGCAAATTGGAAACGCCATCGCCGTCTGCATCGCCGTTCGGCGACAAACCGAAGGCGTGAAAGCGCGCCTGCCATGCGTCGGGTAAACCATCGCTGTTCAAATCCTGTCCGCTCGGCCAGGTGCGTCCGGCAAAATCCGGGCGGCTCGAAGCGAGCAGCGGATTGGAACCGTAGGCGATTTCCACCGCGTCGCTGATGCCATCGCCATCGGTGTCGGCGAGGCGTGGATTCGTTCCCGCGAGAAATTCCGCGCGGTTGTTGAGGCCGTCGCCATCGGCATCCTGCGTGGCGTCGGCGGCGGAATTCGTATTGAATCCATTGGCGATTTCCCACACGTCGGGCATTCCGTCCTTGTCCGTGTCGCGCGCGGCGGCGAAGGCGGGGGAGTTCACTAGATTTGTCGGCGAGAAAAACATCTGCACGCCTTGGTGCGCGATGAGGCTGGCGAGGTTGGTCTGGCGGTCGTAATTCATCCAGAGCGTGCTGCCGTTGTCCACCGACGCGGCGGCGGTGCAGTTCGTGTAAGACTTGGTGACGACGACGGTATTGCTGGTGAGGTTGCGGATTTCAAATGTGACCGTCCAAGAGTTGCTCGTCGCGGCGCGTTGGGCGAAAAGGCGAAATTTCAAACGGTCGGAAATATCCGTCGTGCCGTAGCCGCTGAAGCCGAGCGCGGATTTCAAATCCGCCGGCGTGCCGTAGTCCGCCTCCCAGATGCTGCTGGCCGGATCGCCGGGCGCGCTGAAGCCGCCGCCGCGTTCCGAGTGGAAAAGGTAGGAGAGAATTCCGTTGTAGTAATGCAACTCCATGCCGAACGTGCGCCAGTCGGTGCTGGCAAAATTCAGCGTGGAAAAACTGACGAGCTGGTCTTCGTTCCAGATGTTCGGCGCAAGCGCACCGGCGTTGTGGTTCCAGACGAGCTGGACGTTTTCCAGATTCCATTCCCAGCGTTGCGGCGCCGGGCGGTAATACGGAATATAGCCAATGAAAGTGGGGCTGTTGGTGGGGTTATAATTTGGGTCGCGGCCGAGCGCGATTTCATCGAGGTCGCTCACGCCATTGCCATTTGAGTCGGCGAGCTTGGGGTTTGAGGGAATTAGGCCGCTCACTTCGGCACCGTCGGAAAGCCCGTCGCCGTCGGTGTCGGGATTCAACGGATCAGTTCCGAGCGCGACTTCCGCGCCGTCGCTCAAGCCGTCGCCGTCCGTGTCTGCGAGGCGCGGATTGGTGCCGAGCTGATACTCCTGCAAATTCGTAAGGCCGTCGCCATCCGTGTCCGCCGCTGCGAGCGCCGCCGAGCCGGGTTCGAGCGCGTATTTTATTTCATACCAGTCGGGAATGCCCGAACCGTCCGCGTCGAGCGTGCGGTCAATGATCTGCACCGCGCAGATGCCGACCGACCAGGTGTTGTAATTCGTCACGGACAATTTTGCAACGGCGGAAGTCAGGTTCGTGTAGCGGACAAAATTTCCGCGCGGGAAATTTGCCGCCGCCGATTTCAGTTCCAAAAAATTCGTCTGCGGCACGGTCGTGAGCGAAGTGAAGTAACGGTCGGTCGCGCTGTTGTTGTTCAACCGCAGGCGGCCTTTTTCATAATCATCCGAGCCGCCGACGATGACATACAAATCATAGTTCGCGAACGGAATGTTGCTGATGGTCAGCACAGCCTCGTTCGCGGCGTAGGCGCGGATGTAGCCATCCATTAGGCGGCGGTCGGGCGTGCCGGCGTTGTGGCTGGCGTCGCTCGCGTCGCCCGTCCAGTTGACGGTAAGGTTGGTGAGAATGAGCCCGTCGCAGCGAACAATTTTATTCGTGAGCGGCGTGAGAAAATCCGCCGTGCTGCCGCTGGGACGACTCCAGTTTCGCAACGCCACCGTGTCATTCCAACGCGTCTGCGGCACGATGCCGGTGAGGTCATTCGTGCCGAGCGTGCCGTCCACGTCGCTCGTGGAAACAAAATGCAGGCCGATGCCGCCGCGAAAAACTGTCGGCACGCTCGCCGCGCTCAACGGGTTGGTGCCGAGGCGAACTTCAAGCGCGTCCGACGCGCCGTCGCCGTCGGTGTCCGCCAGGTTTGGATTCGTGCCGAGGCGATATTCCTCCGCGTCGGACAAGCCGTCGCCGTCGGTGTCCACCAGATTCGGGTTGCTGCCGAAGGCGCGTTCCACGCCGTCGCTCAAGCCATCGCCATCGGTGTCGGCGCGGTTCGGGTCGGTGGAGTTCACGCCGCCGTTGTATTCCTGCAACGCTGTCAGGCCGTCGCCATCCGCATCGCTCGCGGCGTCGGCGGCGTTGGTGTCGCTCAAATGATTTTGCACCTCCCACCAGCGCGGCAGGCCGTCACTGTCCGCGTCGGCGAGGGCGTTCGTGTCGGCTTCAAGTTTTACAAAGTCGAATTGGATCCAGTAAGAAACATTCGCGGTGAATGGCCCGGCGCGGGAAATCTCAATGGTGTTCGGCCCGCCACTGGCGAGCACGTTCGTGGCGGAGAAATCCACGGTGAGGCGCGTATCTCGATCCACGCGTTCCTGAAAAATCGTGGTGGCGGTGCCAGCGGAATTTTTGAAGCGGATGAGGATGTCGTGCGCGCCAAAGCCTTCGCCGTTGGCGTTGATGGGCCAGTTAAGCCACGAACCGCCCCAGACCAAATCCAAGCTCAAACGCAGCCGGGCAAATTTATTCGTCTGCGCCCCGGTCAGAAAAAAGTGAACGCGGTTGGTCAGGTCGCTCTCGGTCAATGCCCGTTCCCACGCGCTGTCCGGCTCCTGGTTCGGCACGATGAGCGGGCTGCTCAAACTATTGAAGCCGCCGGGGAAATTTCCGGCGCAGTAAAAATCATCGTCCGCCGTGGGATTATTTGTTGCGACGTAAAGCGGGTCGCCGGGCAGGCGCGTGACTTTGCCGGGGCGAGCATCGTTGACGGAATTTTCCTGTGAAAATTCCGCCGTCGGATTGTAGCCGGACGCGAACGGGTCGGCGTCGACGCCGATTTGCCAGACGGTCGTCAATTCAGCGCGCACGCCCGTTGCCGACAGCAACGCAACAGCGGCGGATAAAATAGAACGGCGGATGTCGGCGGAAAACATAGGACAAATCATTCGAGCAAAACCGATGCCAGCAAGTGATTTTGCCACCATAAATCCCGCACATTCACTCCCGTGTCAAACGTGAAGACAGAAAAAATCAAAGCACAGCAATCGGGGGGATTTTTTTGGCGGCAACGGTTGAGACGCAGATTGGGACGGCGCGCCTCAAGCAGTCATTTCGGAGCGTCCTGAAACAAGTCAGATTTTACCGCCGCCGTTTTGGGAACCGCGCCGCGCCGCTGGATTTCAGCAGCGGACGTTGCGCGGTGGAAAACTTCGCGCCGGAGGTCTGGAATATTGCGGGCTTGGCCGGGGCCGGCCGCTCGTCGTGCCGCGGCGACTTGGCCGGCCGCGAATCTTGCGGCTTGGAATTTTTCCACGCCGACGGCTGCGGGCGCTTGGGTTCGGGTCGCGACGAGTGTGGTCGCGTGGCGGCGCGGTTCGATTGCGGGCGCGGATCATACACCTGCGGTTTTTTGTTTTCGCGTTTTTCGGCGGCGAGACAGAAGTCCACCTGCTTCTTGGTCGAATCCACTTTTGCCACTTGCACAGTCAGATTGTCGCCGAGCCGAATTACGCGACGTGTGCGGCGGCCGACGAGATTACGGCGCGATTCATCGAAGATATAAAAATCATCTTCAATCGTGGACAACGGCACGAGGCCGCTCATCGCGAGGCCGGGAACGTCCACAAAAAATCCAAAGTTGCGGACGTCCGTGACGAGCGCGGGATATTTTACCGGCTCGCCGGATTCCAACTGCGCGCGCAAAAATGCGTAGAGTTTTACGTCTTTGCTGTCGCGCTCGGCGTCGGCGGAATTTCTTTCGGTCACGGAAATGTGGTCGGCCACTTCCTTGAGCGCGGATGTTTTCGGAGAACTTTTATCGAACAGCGCGCGGTGCACCACGAGGTCAGCGTAGCGGCGGATGGGCGAGGTGAAGTGCGTGTATTTTTTCTTTGCGAGTCCGTAGTGGCCGAGCGGTTCGACCGAGTAGCACGCGCGTTTGAGCGATTTGAGAAATCCAATTTTCAACGCGCCGCCGATGGGCAATGTGCCAAGCTTGTGCAACAGTTTTTGAATCTCGGCGGGCTGCGAAAGGTTGCCGCACGGAACGTGATGCGCCAAAACTTCCTGCCGGTATTCCTGCAAGCGGCGCGGGTCTGGTTCCTCGTGGACGCGATAGACGGCGGGCGTCCGCAGCGTCATCAGGCGTGTGGCGACGGCTTCGTTCGCCAGCAACATAAATTCCTCGATCAACTGGTGCGACACGTCGTTCTCGTTTTTTTCAATACGGAGAATTTTCCCCTGCTCGTCCAAACGGATTTTCGTTTCAGGAAAATCCAGATCGAGCGAACCGTTCTGAAAACGGTGGCGGCGGATTTTTTGTGCGAGTTCGTGTGCCCGATGGAGCATCTGCTCAATCGGGTCGTCCGTTGGTTTGCGCTGGAGAATTTCCAAAACCTGCGCGTAGGCAAAACGTTTTTGCGAATGGATGACGGCGGCATGAAACTTCGTGCTGACTACGCGGCCGTCGTTCGCGATGTGAAACTCCACGCACTTGGTCAGGCGGTCAACGTTTGGCTTGAGCGAGCACAGTTCATTGCTCAATGCCTCGGGCAACATTGGGATGACGCGATCCACGAGGTAAGTGGAGTTGCCGCGCTTGCTCGCCTCTTCGTCGAGCGCCGTGCCGGGCTTGACGTAATGCGACACGTCGGCGATGTGCACCCACAAGCGCCATTGCTCCGGCGAAATTTTTTCCAGACAAATCGCGTCGTCAAAATCTTTCGCATCGTCCGGGTCAATGGTGATGACGCGATGGGCGCGGCAGTCGAGGCGGTCGGTCAGATCTTTTTCGGAAACGGTCGAACCGATGGCATGCGCCTCGTCCAGCACCGCCTTGGGAAAATGCAGCGGTAAATTATACTGGCGCAACACGGACAGCATATCCACGCCCTCCGCGTCCGGCGCGCCGAGCACTTCCACGATTTCACCTTCGGGATTGGCGTTGCGCCATTCCCATTCGCGCAGTTCGACGACCACCTTGTCCCCGATGCGCGCGGGTCGGCCAACGTCTTTCGCGGGCGGCACGAGAATGTCGTGCGGAATACGCGGGTCATCCGGCGTGACGTAAAGCGACGCGCGGCCTTGCTGCAACGTGCCGACGATTTGCGGCCGCGTGCGTTCCAAAATGCGGACGACCGTGCCGGTATCCTGGTCGCCGTCGCGGAAAAATTTGCTGCGCGGCTTGCGGCGAACCAGCACGCGGTCTTCGTGCAACGCCGTGCCGGTGGCGCTTTCGGCGATGGCAACTTCTGGCAGCGCGGAATCGTCCGGCGTGAAAAAACCTTTGCCCGCGCGGTTCATGCGGATGCGGCCGGGAATCAGATCCGCATCGCTCGTCAGCGCGTAACGGGAATTTTTGATGAGCGCGATTTTGCCGTCGCGTTCCAGCTTGCGGAGGGCGCGGTTGAACTCCGGCTCGCGGTCCGGCGCGATGCGGAGATGGCGTTGCAGATTTTCCGTGCTCAGCGGGACGTAATCCTTTTCCGCCAGCAGGCTCAAGATGCGTTGCTCCATGTGGGGAGGATGGACGCGAACTGACGCAAGGGCAATCCCGCTTTGGTGGTGCACAGCGACTTGCCATTGGCCCCGGCATAATTATCATTTGCGCCCTATGAAAAAATTGTTCGCCCTGTTTGCCTTAGCTGTAATTTTTTGCGGCACGAACCAAAACGCCACCGCCCAGGTTGACACCGGGGTAGTCGCCAAATTTCTCGCCACCGCCAAGGCCGCGAAGGACGGCCAGCTTGGGGCTATCGCCTCCGAACTGACCGGTAAGGTGCAGTCCCTTGGAGCCACGCTCGGTGCGAACGACGTCGTGAAAGGCCTGCTTGACAACACGCTCAAGTCGCTCACCGGCGGCAAGGATTCCGCCGCGTTGACGCACGCGTTTGACCTCGTGAAAGCCGCCAAGCTCACGCCCGACCAACTCGGCATCGCCAAGCAGGTCGGCAACCTCGCTTCGGCCTACGTCGTGCAGAAAAATTTCGCGACGCTCGAAGGTTCGCAGAGCGACGTCGCCACGCTCGTCAGCTCGTTGCGCGAAGGCAAACTCACTGCGGCCATCGCGCCGGTGAAAAACATCGCTGGCAACACCCACCTCACCGACGGCCAGAAAACACTCATCAAGACCGTTGCCGACAAATACGCGCCCGGCTTGGAAAAGGCCAAGGGCACCGTGGACGCCATCAAGAAACTGCCCGGCTTCTGAATTAAGATCTGGAAAAGCAAAACGCGGTTGCCGCAAATTGGCAACCGCGTTTTTTGTTTTCTGAATTCGGTGGAGCGTTCCCGTGAGCCGGATATTTCACGCCCTTCGTTCCTTGATACTCGCCAGAATATCCGCCACGACTTCCGCCTTCGGCTTCGCGCCTTGAGGGCCGCCGTGGTGGAGACGCACGCTCACCGCGCCGGCTTCCATGTCGCGGCCGCCGATGACCAACATCGTGTGGACGCGCAATTGTTCCGCGTTGGAGATCTTCGCCTTGAACGGCGTCGCGCTGAAATCTGAATCCACGCGCACCATGTTCGCGCGCAGTTCGGCCACGATGGGCTTGGCGTAGTTGATCAATGCTTCGTCGTCGTTGAGCGTGATGACGCGCACCTGATCCGGCGCGAGCCAGAGCGGGAAGTTGCCCGCGTAATGCTCGATGAGGAAGCCGATGAACCGTTCATGCGTGCCGAGCGGCGCGCGATGAATGCACAGCGGCGTCTTGTTCGAGTTGTCCTTGTCGCGGTAGGTCAGGCCGAACTTGGCGGGCACGGCGAAGTCCACCTGGTTGGTGGCGATGGTGAATTCGCGGCCGATGGCGCTCCACACCTGCACGTCAATCTTCGGCCCGTAAAACGCCGCCTCGTTGGCGACCTCCACGTAGTTGATGCCGGATTCGATCAACACCTTGCGCACCATGTCCTCGGTCTTCTTCCACAACTCCGGTTCGTTGACGTATTTCTTGCCGAGACCTTCCGCCGCGTGCGTGCTGAAGCGCATCTGATATTGGGCGAGGCCGAAGATTTTGAAATACTTCAGATACATGTCGTTCACGGCGCGGAACTCGTCAGCGAACTGCTCCTCGGTGCAATAGATGTGGGCGTCGTTCATGTTGAGCGAACGCACGCGCATGAGGCCGAACAACTCGCCGCTCTGCTCGTAGCGATAGCAAGTGCCGTATTCCGCGAGGCGCAACGGCAAATCGCGGTAACTGTGCGGTTCAGCCGCAAAAATGCGGTGATGATGCGGGCAGTTCATGGCCTTGAGGTAATAACTCTCCGGCTCGCCCAGTTTTTTCAATTCCGCGCGCAACGCGGACAATTCGGTGAAAGCGACCGCCACGGGCGACGGCGCAACGCCGGCTTTGACGGCGGCTTCAACGGCAACAAATTCTTCGTCTTTCAAAATGGCAGACATGGCGGAGAAAATAGCCGTTTCCGAATTGCGATGAAATGCAATTTTTCAACGCAGAGACGCCGAGGAGAAAACCCAGCGAAACGGTCATCCAGAAAAACTTTGATGAAGTGTCTTGGCCGTGAAAAACAATCAAAGCCGGCTTCATTTAAGAAACCGGCTTTGATTGAGTATGCGCAGATATTCAATGCGCTCTGCGTTCAGAGGCTGTCAACATTTTTCCGCTTTTGCTTTTGCAACTCATCAGTTTTTTTTTGCTGATCAACCTGATTTTGTTGCGACATCTGTTGCGTGTCTTGCTGAACGAGTTTCTGATATTCCTTTGAGTAATAAAAACGCATGGTCATTACAGAATTCGAAAATATTTTGTCACCCTGTTTCGGAGAGTAATTTGAATCAGAAAATGTGGGTGAGCCGGCGGTTAAGATTTTAAGGGGAATAACCTGCTCCTTACGATCCGTTGAAAACACATGAACGATTGCGTTACTTGCATTGGCGTCCACAGGTATCTTGAAAAGCGAAACGCCTTTGAATTGTTCACCCTGTCGCAATGTAAAACTTTTATCAGCGTTGTAAGCAGCAATGCCTTGGGTCAGGAAAACAGCAAAGTCCTCATTGCAAGGGAATGTCTTAAGCGTGGAATTAATTGATTCAGCGGACAGATTGATGTTGTCGTGGAATATCGAAAGGTGGTTAATAATGTCTTTTCCGTCGTTTTCAGATGTTAAAATTTTGCGATTGAGTTCAATTTTTGGAGAAATATCGCCAGCTTTAATTGGGGTAGCTGAATCCAGAGCCATTGAATAATAGACCAGCAAATATTGTCCGCCTTGAACTGGAACCAGTTGCCCTAAATTGTTGTTGTAGGAGTCTAGCGTTGAATATCCATGAATCTTCCATTGCACATCATTGTTTGTGATTACTGCGCCAATTCCTTTTTCAAGGTTAACCTCATTCCCAATCATAATTCCGGTTGAATCTAACCTCATATGCGCGCCGTCAGCGGCGTCTTCGAGGAGTTGAACGATTGGGTCATAACTGGTGGGGATGCTGTTGTCTGCCATATATATCTCCTTTCCGGTGGTTTTGGTTAATTATTGCCTAACTTGCTGAAAATAAATGCTCTAGCTGTCATTTTGTCTGATTTTTTGGAGCAAAAAAAGTGACCAAACGTCGTGGGGTTGTATTTTTTGGAGCAAAAAACCCGGTGGAAGCTCCCGCGAGAGTTTTTGGGGAGCAAAAAATCGGGGCAAACGTCGTTGGTCTGGGTTTTGGGGAGTAAAAAAAGCTGTCCAACGTCGTGAGGCTGGTTTCTTGGGAGCAAAAAAACACCCCGAACGTCGTCGGGGTCATTTTTCGGAAGCAGAAATTCGGGCTTGATGTCGTTTGATGACTTTTTGTGCGCCCCGGAGGTGGGGCAAACGACGCAATGGCAATTCCGCTTATTGCGCGGTTGCGCGGTTGCGCGGTTGCGCGGTTGCGCGGTTGCGCCGGACACATCACCAATGGAGAATTGAGTCATACGCCGTGAGGAAAATTTTTTATGACGCGTGTTGTGTCGTCAAGTTTTAACTGAACTTATTTTTCGCCAGCTTGTTTCTTCGCGTGGTCGGAAAGTTGTTTCTCCAGTTCGGCGATGCGTTGCTCGATTTCCTTGCGGTCGGCGCGGTGTTCATCCATTTCCATTTTCGGAAACATGGACTCCGCGTAATACGGCAGATGACCGGAGGTTTTATACATTTTCTCCTTGGCCAGATGCGGCGTGCGGACGCGGACGTAGCCGGCGGCGAATTCGGTTTCCTTGGCCAGCTTCTCCAGTTCCTCGACGAGCACCGTGCCCTTGGGCAGCCACAGCGGCATGCCCGGCCCGACAAATTCCGTGTCAATCGCG
>CAIKKJ010000072.1 GCA_903827955.1 uncultured Verrucomicrobia subdivision 3 bacterium | reverse complement strand
GTGCATCTGAAAGGACCGGGCACGGATCTGACCTTCAGCATCAAAGGCATCGGCGCGAAGAAATGCGAAGGCACGCGGAACATTCCCGATGGTGAAGTATTTTCCTGCCCGACGCTGAAATCCGCGAATGGCGTCATCCAGCTCAACACGCCGACGCTGTATTCAGGCACGAAGTTTGAAAACGTGCGACTGGAATTAAACGACGGAAAAATCGTCAACGCCACGGCCAACAATACGAAACGCCTGAACGAGATCTTGGACACGGATGCCGGCGCGCGTTACATCGGGGAATTTTCGCTGGGCTTCAACCCGCACATCAAGAGTCCGATGTGCGACATTTTATTCGACGAAAAAATCGCCGGCTCACTGCACTTCACGCCGGGGCAGGCTTACGAAGATTGCGGCAACGGCAACAAGAGCGCCATCCACTGGGACATGGTTTTGATCCAGCGCAAAGAATGGGGCGGCGGCGAGGTGTGGTTCGACGGCAAGCTCATCCGCAAGGACGGGATTTTTCTGCCGAAGGAATTGAAGCCGCTCAATCCGGAGAATTTGAAGTAGGGACAGAATTTACAGAATCAACCTAATACAGGACGAAGTTTTAATTCTGAAATTTTTATCTAAAGCTAAACTTCAAATCGTGTCCTTGAGAATCGCCAGAAACTGCTTCATCGCTGGCGAAAGCACCTTGTTCTTTTTGTAAATCGCCGCGAGCGGACGATAGAAATCGCCGTCCTCGATGGCGACGGAAGCGAGCGTGTTCTTGGAAATTTCCTGCAAGACCGTGCCGACGGGAACGATGGAAATGCCCGCATCAATTTCCACCGCGCGTTTCACTGTCTCGACGTTGTCAAACTCCATGACGTGCTTCACCTCGACGTCGTGTTCCTTCAAAATTTTGTCCAGCGCCTTGCGCGTGGGGATGTCCGGCTCGAAGCCGATGACCTTCTGCCCGGCAAGCTGCTTGAGCCGGATGGATTTTTGTTTCGTGAATGGATGCAGCGGATGGCAAATCAGCACGAGCGGTTCCTTGCGCAGCGGAATGATTTCCAGTTTGGAATCTTTCACCGGATACGCAACCAAGCCGAGGTCAACCACGTTGCTCAACACATCATCATAAACCTGGTTCGCGCGGCGATACTCGACGTGGATGTTCACGGTCGGGTAGTTCTTCATGAACTTCTTGATGTAAGGCGGCAGGTCGTGCAGACCGATGGAATAAATCGTGGCGACGCGAATGGTGCCGGAGATGATGTCCTTCAATTCCGCGAGCTTGTTGTGCAGCGAATCATAAGTCTGGATGATTTGCTTGCTGTAATCATAGAGCACCTGACCCTCGCGCGTAAGGCGGAACTTTTTCTTACTGCGCTCGATCAGCAGCGACTTGAACGTGCGTTCCAGCGCACTGATTTGCTGACTGACGGCGGACTGAGTGACACCGTTAATCTGCGCGGCCTTGGTGAAGCTTTCCGTTTCGGCGAGGTCGCAAAAAACTTTCAGGCTTTCGATTTGCATAAGATGAATTGAATCAAATTACGCACCCGAGTCAACCGCATTTACGTCCCCAGCGCCGCCTTGACCTTGATCAACAGCTCCGAACTCGTGAACGGCTTCTGCAGATAACCCGCGCTCGCCTGCTTGTCTTCCGGCAAAACATAACCGCTCGTGCACATCACCGGGGTATTCAGGCCGTGCTGCCGGATGCGCTCGATCAACTCACGCCCGCCCATGCCAGGCATCACGAGGTCGGTCACAATCAAATCCACTTTGTGGGAATTCTCCCCCAGAATGTGCAGCGCCTTCTGCCCGCTGTTCGCCGTCAAAACCTTGTAGCCAAAGTCCGACAAAATGGTTTCCGCCAGCGTCAGCAGCAAGCTTTCGTCATCGACTACCAGCACCGTGGCCGTGCCACGCAAGTTGTTGTCCAACCCGCCTGACATGTGAATACGGCTTTTTTCCGCCGGCAGATAGACGCGCGCCGATGTCCCCTTCCCCGCCTGGCTGGAAATCGCCACGCCGCCGCCGTGGTTGGAAATGATGCCATACACCAGCGCCAGCCCCAGTCCGCGATGCGGCGCCTTTTTGGTCGTGAAAAACGGCTCGAAAATTTTCGGTAGCGCCTCGGGTTCAATGCCCACGCCCGTGTCAGAAATTTCCACGCACACATACGCCCCCGCCGCCAGGCGCACGTTGCGGTCCTGCGTAGCCTGCGTGAGCTCCACGTTGCGCGTCTGCACGGAAATCTGCCCGCCACTCGCAATGCTGAACGATTCCAACGCATTCTCCAAAATTTTGGTGACGGCCTGCTGCACCTTTGCTTCCTCGAAACGCGCCTCAAACAGCGACCGCTCCAGCGACTGATTCCAATTGAATTTCGCTCCATGCGCACTCTTCAGCACATCCACGCAACGGCTGACTACCGCATTCAGATTTCCCGGCGGCGCGCGGCGCGCCTCTTTTTCCTGCCGGCTAAACAACGCCAACTCGCTTGCGATCTCCGCCGCACGGGCGGCTGATTTTTCCACCTCCAGCAGCGAACGCCGCCACGGATGTGTGGCCTCCGCCTTGCCTAGCAGCAGCGAGGTGTGCGCCAAAACTCCCGTCAGCGCGTTGTTGAAATCCAGCGAGACCGTCCGCGCGAGTTGCAACACGCAGTCCAGTTTTTGTTTCAACGCCGCGTCGCCTTCCGTCGCCGATTTCGCTTCCGGCACCGCCTCAGCGCCGCTGACACCCGCGAGCAGTTGCAACACCAGCCACACCTCGCCGTTGTTATTGAACTGGCAGATGGCCGTGGTGAACGTCGCCGTCGCGCCGCTGGTGGTTTTGAATTTTAAGGTCGAAACCGCCGAGGGAGATTTTTGCCAGAGTGAGATGAATTCCGTTGCGCCGCCGCCATTTTCCGGCGACCAAATGGATGCCAGTTGCGCCGGCGTGGCCGCCAGTGCCGCGCCAAAAACATTTTTCGCCGCCGCATTCGCCAACGTCACCGCGCCCGCCGTGTTGACCAGCAGCGCCGGCCACGTGGCGTTTTCCAGACCAAATACAACTTCAGGCTTCATTGATAAGATACCGAGCGCGACAGCCTACAACTTTTTCCGGCGAATTCAAGGAACGAGCTTGGCTGACACAGAAGCAGTGACGGTCCCGCACCGCTATTTATCGGTCAACGGCGGCCAGACTTGAACCCGTGAAGGCCTCGGGAATGAGCGCTTCTACCGTGAACTCCCGGATTTTTTTCAAATGCCTGCTGTCCGCAATGAAGACTTTTGCTCCCGGCGCGTATTCCGCCAGTAACTGCCGACACGCACCGCACGGTGTCGGCCCGTCGTCCGCCCGAGCCACGACCGCGACCGCGATAAAATGTTTCTTCCCATCCGTCAGCGCCTTGAACAACGCGATGCGCTCCGCACAACACGTCAGCCCATAGCTCGCGCTCTCCACATTCGCGCCGCCGATGATTTCGCCGCGCTTGGTGAGCAAAGCCGCGCCGACCTTGAATTTGGAATACGGCGACACCGAGCCTTCGCGCGCTTTCGCCGCGGCAGCTACCAGTTTTTTGTAATCAATTTTCACAGTTTAATTTTGCCACCAAGACACAGAGCGCACAGAGAGTTTCAGATTGGATGTTTTTTCTCTGTGTCCTCTGTGTCTCTGTGGCTATACTTGTTTTCCGTAAAGCCCCGCAAAATTTTTGATCAACGCCGCGCCGGATTTCTTCACGCGCTCTGCGGTTTCCAAAACTTCCGCGTGCGACAGATTTGCTTTGCTGATACCCGCCGCTAAATTTGTGATACACGACACGGCCGCCACGCGTAGACCAAGTTGCCGCGCCGCAATCGCCTCCGGCACCGTGCTCATGCCCACCGCATCTGCGCCCAGCGTGGCGAACGCGCGAATCTCCGCCGGCGTCTCATAACTCGGCCCGCTTACTGCAAGATAGACGCCTTGCTGCAATTTCAGTTTGGAAATCTTTCCTGCCTGAAACAAAAGCTCCTGCAGTTTTTTATCGTAAGCTTCGGTTAGATCCACGAAGCGCGGCAATCCAGCGATAGCCGGACCGCGCAGTGGATTTGTTCCCATAAGATTGATGTGGTCGGTCAGCACCATGAAATCGCCTGCCTTAAATTTTTTATTCAGTCCACCCGCTGCGTTGGTCAGCAGCAGATCCGTGATTCCGAACGCAGCGAGGGTGCGCGTCGCGAACGTGACGCGCTCCATTTCGTGTCCTTCGTAAAAATGCGCGCGTCCGCTCAAAACCAGCACCGGCGTTTTGCCGAGATGACCGAAAAACAATTCCCCCGCGTGACCGCTGACGGTTGGTTTGGGAAAGCCGGGAATCTGAGCGTAAGAAATTTTTTTCGTCACGCGCAGTTCGGTGAGGACATGATGAAAGCCGCTGCCAAGCACGATGGCGAGCGTGGGACGGAGCGGGGAAACTTTTTTGAGTCGCGCGGCGGCGGCTTGTGGATTGGCCTTTGTCGAAACGTTCACGTTTCGATTCTGCCCGAACTCAAACGCCAGCAAAGCAATTATTTCTTGGAAACAATCACCTCAACGTGCCGTTCGATCCGCGTCGCCGCTTCCACAAGCTGCTCATAGCTCGTCGCAAAGCACGCGCGGCAGAAGCCTTTGCCATTTTCGCCGAAGGCCGAGCCGGGAACGATCGCTACTTTCGTTGCCTGCAACAGGCCGATGGCAAAGTCCTTCTCATTGATGCCCGTCGTCGAAACATCGGGAAACGCGTAGAATGACCCGCGCGGCAGATGGCATTTCAATCCGATTTCATTGAACCGGCGCACGATGAAATCGCGGCGGCGATGATACTGGTCGCGCATCTTTTTCATCGCGTCCTCGCCGCGCACGAGCGCTTCGATGGCCGCTTCCTGCGCGATGATCGAGGCGCAGAGCATTGAGTATTGATGCACCTTCATCATCGCTTCGATGAGCGTCGCCGGGCCGCAGGCGTAGCCGATGCGCCAACCGGTCATGGAGAACGCCTTGGAAAATCCGTGCAGGAAAATCGTGCGCTCCTTCATGCCGGGCAGACTCGCGATGCTCGTGTGCACGCCCTCGAACGTCAGTTCGGAATAAATTTCGTCGCTCAACACGATGAGGTCTTTTTCCACCGCGAACTTCGCGATGGCCTCGATCTGCGCGCGGTCGCATGTGCCGCCGGTGGGATTGCACGGCAGGTTGAGCATCAGAATTTTGCAGCCCGGCTGCCACGCGGCGCGGAGCGCGTCCACGGTCAGCGCGAAACCGTCCTTGGCGAACGTCGGCACGGGCACGGCGATGCCGTGCGCGAGTGTGATGCTCGGCGAATAGCTGACATAGCACGGCTGGTGATACATCACCTTGTCGCCGGGATTGATGAGCGCGCGGCAGGCGAGGTCGAGACCTTCGCTGACGCCGACGGTGATGATGACTTCGTTTTCCGCCGCGTAGCTGACGTTGAAATTTTTGCCGACGTAATCGCAGATCGCACGGCGCAGTTCAATCAACCCCAAATTCGAGGTGTAATGCGTTTTACCTTTCTCAATGGCGTAAATTCCCGCTTCACGAATATGCCACGGAGTGTCAAAGTCTGGCTCACCAACCCCAAGGGAAATCGCATCTTTCATTTTCGCAACGATGTCGAAAAAGTCGCGGATGCCGGACTTTGGCAGGCCGGCAACGTGCGTCGCAATGTAGCGAGAATGATTCATTTGAACTGCGGAGAATAAGTAAATCATGCCGTGTTCGCAAACGAATACAGGAACGGGCGGGAAAATTCCCTGTGTCCGCGAACCGTAATGAAATCTCAAACTTTGGAACTACGGCGACGGAAGCAGAAACAAACGGAAGAACTGTCCGTTTGTCCCGCTGATGAAGTATTGCGAGTTGGTGTAATCCGTGGCGGTGAAGTTCGTTCCGAAATTCGTCCAGCCCGACAAATCGGGCGAGGCTTGCAGTTGGAAAGCCAGCAAAGGCGTCAATCCGCTGTAATCCAGCCGGAACGCTTTGGCTACGCTGGGCAGCAATGCGGGAACTGGCGGCGGATCAATTTGGATTGTGGGCAAACTGGTGTAACCAAAACCTGCATTGCTCATATTGATGGCAGTCACCACGCCATTGCTCACCGTAGCCGTGCCAAGCGCGCCGCTGCCGCCGCCACCCATGATTTGCACTGTCGGAGCAGACACATAACCGTAGCCGCCATCGTTGACCGTGGCCGAGACAACGAATCCGTAGGCCAAAATTGGCGTGGCGGTTGCGCCACTCTCGATTTGGATGGTGACATTTTGCCGTTGGTAGAAAAACAACTCGGTATTGTTGAAGCCCAGCAAGAACTACCACCCGTCACGCAAACAGCACAGTTTACACATCAGGCCGATTTTGGTGTTGAAGATGCCACCCCACCGCTTGAAGCTCGGCTTGAGCGAATAAAACAATGGAGGGAAATTGCGGTTCGTGGCAGTGCCGGACAAAAATTTCGGAATGATGTTAGAAAAGAATATGACTTCCGGTGCATATTTTCCGGCGATAGATTACCAAAAACTGAAGCCACAGAATCTGCCGGAGTGGATGCAGCGCACATATTGCCTTGGTCAACTCACAACATCAATTCCGTCTCAAATGGAATTTGCTTAAATAAACTGTGTCATTGGGCGCTTGATGCAGGTGCTGTGAAATTATCCTTTGATAACTCTTGTGGCGCTTATGTTGTTGAGATTCCCGACAAAGTTAGAACAGCCGCAACAAAAGTCTCATTCGACTTGGATTATTTCGACAAACTTTGCGGAAAAATTCCGGCGTCGAGATTGCCGAAAAACAAAGCTCTCTGGCCTTCGCCAAAATACCTAGATGAATTGAATAATGCAGTTTTTGCAAAGGGTTAAACCCGATTAACTGCGTTAAAACTTTCGCGGCAAGGATTGTTGGCTATTCCCAAATTATTTCACGGCGCGACCTTGAGCCGTTCCGTTTCCTCGACTTTGCCGCCGAGCAGGAAGCCGTGTTCCTTGTAGGAGCGCAGCATGAAATGCGTGGCCGTGGAGAGCACGCCCTCGATGGTGGAGAGTTTTTCGGAGACGAACGCCGCGACCTTTTGCAGGCTCGCGCCGTTGACGAACACCAGCAGGTCGTAGCCGCCGGACATGAGGTAGCAGGATTCCACCTCGTCGAACTTGCTGATGCGCTCGGCCAGGCGATTGAAGCCGCCGCCGCGCTCGGGCGTGATGCGCACTTCGATGACGGCGCGGACGACGCCGGAATCTTCGCCGGAAAGATTGAGGATGGGACGCATCCCGAGCAGCACGCCGTCTTTTTTGAGGGCGTCGAGCTGCTTATTCAGGTCGGCTTCAGGCAGATTCAACACTTGCGCCATCTGCGCGGTATTGAGGCTGCCACCTTCAAGCAACAGTTTTACGAGCGGTGTCATAATTCCTTGGATTGTCGCAGAAATTTCGTTTGAAGCCACTGCAAAACTGTCTAGCTGTAGCGGCGCTCTATGAGCGTCGTGTTCGGCGGTCACAGACCGCCGCTACATTTCAAGGAACCAGTAGCTAATCGCGCAACTTGATTTCCGCCGAAGCTGAACTAGTATAATCACCCTTTGACTATGCAATTGAACAACGAAGAAATCCGGCGTTACTCCCGGCATTTGATTTTGCCGGAAGTCGGCTTGGCCGGCCAAAAGAAGATTAAAGCCACGAGCGTCCTGTGCATTGGCGCGGGCGGTCTCGGCTCGCCCATTGCGATGTATCTCGCCGCCGCCGGCATCGGCAAGATCGGCATCGTGGATTTCGACACGGTGGATTATTCCAATCTCCAACGGCAGATTCTCCACACCGACGCGGACGTGGGCCGCTCGAAAGCTGAGTCGGCGAAGGAAACGATTCACGGCATCAATCCGAATTGCGAAGTCGTCATCCACAACACCCGCATCACGTCCGAGAACGCGCTCGACCTCATCCGCCCTTACGACATCGTGGTGGACGGCACGGATAATTTTCCGACGCGCTATCTCACGAACGACGCCTGCGTGTTGCTCAAGAAGCCAAATGTTTACGGCTCGATTTTCCGGTTCGAGGGACAGGCGAGTGTGTTCGCGCCGCATCTCGGCGGACCGTGCTACCGCTGCCTTTATCCCGAACCGCCGCCGCCGGGAATGGTGCCGAGCTGCGCGGAAGGCGGCGTGCTCGGCGTGTTGCCCGGCATCGTCGGCTGCATTCAGGCCACGGAAATTTTGAAGCTCGCGCTCGGCAAAGGCACTCCGCTCATCGGACGTTTGCTCCTGTTCAACGCGCTCGACCTGAAGTTCCGCGAATTGAAATTGCGCAAAGATCCGGCGTGTCCGATTTGCGGCGAGCATCCGACCATCAAGGAATTGATTGATTACGAGACCTTCTGCGGCATCGTGCCGGAACCGGAAAACACCGGCAATCCCGACGAAGTCACCGTGCAGGACATGAAGAAGGTGCTCGACAATCCGAGCCTCAACATCAAGGTCATCGACGTGCGCGAGCCGGACGAATACGAAATCGCCAAGGTCGCCGGCGTGCCGCTGCTGCCGTTGAGCCAGCTCAACGAACGCTTCACCGAACTGGATCCGAACCAGCAATACTACCTGCATTGCAAGGCCGGCGTGCGCTCACTGAAGGCGCTGAATTTTCTGCGCCAGCAGGGTTTCAAATACGTCAAGAGCGTTAAAGGCGGCATCACCGCGTGGTCGGACGAGATTGACCGGAATGTGCCGAGGTATTGAGGTAAGGCCGTGACGGCTTACCGCTCGCGTTCGGAGAGGCCCCACTGTTTATTCGGCTGGATGCCCATCTCTAATTCCAGCGTGCCGCCCGCCGCGATTTCGGCGTGAGTGATCCACGTGCGGTTCAGTGGCTGGCCATTCAGCTTGGCGGACTGAACATAGCCGTTCTGACGTGAGACGTTTTTGGCGATCACGGTAAAGGTTCTACCTGGATAAAATTTCGGATCCAGCCGGAGAACCGCTTTCTCCAGCAGCGGGCTGCCAATCTCGTAGCGTCCGTTTGCGGGATTCACGGGATACAAACCCAGCGCGCTCCACACATACCACGCAGACATTTGGCCGCAGTCATCATTGCCGCAGACGCCTTCGGGCGAGTCATCGTATTGCGTGAACATAATTTCACGCACACGCTGCTGGGTTTTCCACGGCGCACCGGCGGCGTTGTAAAGATACGCGAAGTGGTGGCATGGTTCGTTGCCATGCGCGTATTGGCCGACGAGACCGGAAACATCAATCAAGTATTCATCCACCGACGCGTCTTCGTTGAACAGTTGATCCAGTTTGGCGATGAATTTCTCGCGTCCACCATAAAGCCCAATCATGGCGGGAACATCGTGCGGCACGGCAAAGGCGTATTGCCACGCGTTTGCCTCGATGAAGTCATCGAACGAAACGGCCTTCGGATTAAACGGCTCACGAAAATTTCCGTCCGCCGTGCGCCCACGAAAAAATCCCGTCGCGGAATCAAACACGTTCGTGAAGTAAGCCGAGCGTTTGGTGAACAGTTTCGCGTCAGCTTGCTTGCCCAACGCGGAAGCCATCTGCGCGAGACACCAGTCATCAAAGGTAAACTCCAGCGTGCGCGCAGTCGCATAAAAATGTTTGCCCGACACAGCGGGGACATAGCCAAGCGTTTGGTATTCACCTTGAAAATTACGCGTGGCCATTGCCGTCGCGCGCATCGCGGCGTAGGCGAGGTTCGCATCGTAATCGCGGAAGCCTTTTTGCCAGGCGTCCACGATCACCGGCACGGAATGATAGCCGATCATGCAGCCGGTCTCGAAGCTGTCCAGCGGCCACATCGGCAACGCGCGGTCGGGCGATTGCTGATAAAATGCCAGCATCGTGCGGACGAAATCATTCACGCGCTCCGGCTGCGTGAGCGTGAGCAACGGATGCTCGGCGCGGAAAGTATCCCACAGCGACAGTGTGGAGTAATACTGGAAGCCCGCAAACGGATGTTTCGTGTCATCCGTTCCGAAATACGAACCATCGGCGTTGTTGTAGAGCGTGGGATGAATAAGCGTGTGATACAGTGCGGAATAAAACGTGCGGCGAAAGCCGGGGTTCGCCGACTGGATTTCGATACGCGACAAATTTTCATTCCACACCTGACGCGCCGCTTCGTGGATGGCGTCAAAATTCCAATCAGCGATTTCCGCAGCGAGATTTTTCTTGGCGTCTTCGATACTCGTCGGCGACAGTCCGACGCGCAGCAACAACGGCTTTTTGGGCGATGTGGCAAAATCCAGATGCGCGCGAACATTTTTGCCGCTGACGGAATTGGTTTTGCCCGCGAACATTTTACCATCGAGTTCAAAGCCGCTAGTCTTGATGGGCTGCGACGTTTCAATTGCGAAATACACCACGCGGTTTTTGGCCCAGCCATCGCTGCGGCGGAAGCCGGTGAGCAGGCGGCCGTTTTCCAGCGTCAACGCGGCGGCGGCGGGCTTGTTACCGAGGCCGTGAACGAGGTCAATCAGCACGCGGCCTTCGCTGCCGCTGCGGAACGTGTAGCGGTGCATCCCGGCGTGAATCGTGGCGGTGAGCTCGGCGAGCACGTTGTATTTGTCTAGCACCACGCGATAGTAACCGGGCGTGGCGAGTTCGTTCGTGCGAACAAAACCGGTGGTGTAATCCTTACACGCGAGCGAATTTGTCAGCGCGCCAGTGAATGGCAACAAGAGTAAATCGCCGCCCGCCGCCACGCCGGTTCCGGAAATATGCCGGTGACTGAAGCCGCGCAGCGTGGTGTCATCAATGTGATAACCGCCGCAGGCATCCCAGCCTTCCGTGCGTGTGTCGGGACTCAATTGCACAAAGCCAAACGGCAGCACCGCGCCGGGAAACGTGTGCCCATGCCCGCCCGTGCCGACGAGCGGATTGGCTTCATCCACGGGCGCAGCGACGAGGTGAAGCACCGTTGAAAAAACTCCGAGCGCACCGCCGAAGCGCAAACTCGTTTTGAACACAGAAGATACCTTCATATTTAGAGAACTCACAACCGCGTCGCGCGCAGGCGAAAGAAGCTCGCGCGGTTCGTGGCGGTCAACGCGGTCGACTGCACTGTAAGGATGCGGTTCGTGACGATGTCCAAAGTGTTGATCACCGACAAATAGCCCGGGCCGGAAAACCAGTTCGCCAAATCCGGCGACCACTGAACATCCAAGGAAACGTCCAGGGCGGCTTTGGACTGAGCAAAAGTCAATTGCACCGTGCCGTTCGTGAGCAACGGTTTTAGCGGATTTGCGTTCACGGTCTTGGGGGAAAAGCCCAGCGCGTAGTCGAGCAGATTGGGCAACCCGTCGCCCGCAAGATTTGCGGCGTCGCCGCTGATGAGCGGGTTGGCGCGCTCGGCAGGCGTGAAGTTTGCGCGCAACCAGTTGTTGATCGGCCGGTCAAGGATGTTGACGGTGGCGTTGGAGAGCGCGGTGAAAAAATAATTCGTCGAGGGCGCGAGGTTCAGCGTGACGGTGACTTGGTTCGTGTTGAGATTTCCACCGAGCGGCGTCACAAAAATATTTGTGGCCATCACATTGAAACCCAGCGTCACGTTTGTGGTCAGCGCAACGTAATCCACGCCGGGAACCGCGCTGCCGCCGATGGTGAACGTCACCGGCACGGTCAGGTTCGTGTCGCCGCTGCGGACGATGCTGAAGCGAGCGGTGTTCGTGCTGAACTCGCCGCCCACCGCGTCGCTCGCCACGACTTCGACCGTCGTCTGCCCCACGCCCGGAGCCGCGCCGCCAATGCCGAGGAACCGCACCGCGTCGGCGAGAACGAAATTTGTGGTGCTATCGTTACGGATGATGACGCGGGCGGTTGTGCCGGCGTTGAAATTTGTGGTCAGCAGCAGATTCCATTGCGAGCCGGCGCTGCGCTGATCCACGAACACGCGGTTCGTCCCATTCGGATGCACGATGTCTATCGGCACATGGGGATCGCGGAACGCACCCGATGACGCCACCCACCACGCATAGACTTGATATGTGCCGCTCACGGGAATCACCGGTGTGTAGGTCACTGCCTTCGCGCCCTTGCCGGAATTTCCGTCGGTGAAATAATCGCCGTTCCACCCGCCCGCGTTCGCGCCCGAAGACCAACTGCCGGTGACAACCACGTTCGTCGAGTTGCTCTGGTCAATGATGATGCCGTTGGTTGCCGCCGAAGCCGCCGACCAAACGAGCATCATTCCATCCGCACGGAGTTGCGCCGAAAGTTTTGGGTAGTTCAAATTTTGCACGGCCACGTTGTCGTCCAGCGCAAACGCCGCCGCCACGCCCGCCGCGTGACTCGTCATCATGAACACCGGTTCCATCCGGCACGACGCAAACGCAACGTGGCTTGCCGACAGCGCGAAGGTGGAAAAAACATTCTGGCATTCGTTCGTGTTCGGCACGATTGAACGGTAGGAAATCGGATACGGAAACGGCGGCGAACCGCCCACGCCGCCTTCGTGCCGCGTCCATCCACCGGTGGCGATGCGCGAGACGAGATGCGAATCAATGTCGTAACGCGCAAGGCAGATGCCGTCCGGCGCCGTCACGCGGGACTCGAAGTTGGATTGTGTCATCACATAGCCGCTTACCATGCGTCGCGCTTCGCGGACGTAGATTTGCCACGGCCAGCCGCCGGTGTCGGTGAATTCATCCGCTGCCAAGCCCCACGACTTCGCCTCGGTGTTCAGGTTCGCGGGAATATTCGTCGCGGTCTGATAAAAATACAGCAGCCCGCGGATGTAATCCTCATGCGCCTGCCGAATGATAGCGCGCCCAGCGTAAGTGTTCGTCGCCCACGTGTAATTGTAGCCAACGTAATCGGTGGACAGCTCGCCGTTCGCGTTGATGTCCGTCTTGCCGTTCGGGATGATCGTCTGGATGTCAATGAGCTGGCTCAACGAGATGGAACCATTGGTCGCCGCGCGGGCATTGACGTAGCGGCGCACGAGCTCGTAATTTGTCGGCGAATAATTTGCCGGCGGCGCGATGGCAATTTTGTTCGTCGCGACTTGCGTGAGGCAAAGGCGGAAATTGTAGGACTGCAAACGCTGATCCGCGCCGCCCGTGGTGCCGACACCATTCGTGTTCACCAGCGGAAGAACTCCGCTCGCGGAATTGCCGGGAATCACATACGGATCGTAATTGTAACTGCCGCCGAGCGCGCGCGTGCCGCCTTGCGATTCGTTGTAAGCCGTGGAACTTTCGCGACCCCAAGTGAACGTCACGCCCGCCGCTGCCATCAAGTCGCCTTCGTAAGTCGTATCAATAAATTCCTTCGCGCGAAAAACGGAACCATCCTGCATCGTGATTTGCGTGATGCGATTGCTCGCGAGCGTGGCGCTGGCGAGGAAAAAATTTGTGAACACGGTGACGCCCGGCGTGTTCGTGGCCATCTGCCAGAAAACGCGCTCGGCAACGCGTGGTTCAAAATAATAAACTTGGCTGCTGGAGCCGTATTGCTGGCCGACACGCGTGTAAAATTCCCGCGACAGCCCGCCGATGTAACTCGGCTCGTTTGGCGGCGAAAGGCTGATGTCCGTCACGCCCAACCCGCTGGCCGTCATGCCGCCGAGATGGTTGTTAAGCGAAATGAGTGCCACCGTTTTGCCCAACCGCGCCGCCGCGACTGCCGCCGTCACGCCGCCGGATGTTCCGCCGTAAACGCAGATGTCGGAGTCCACGGTGATTGCGGCCTGCGCAGGAAATAAGACACCCAGCAGCCAACAGCCAACAACCAACATCCAATGCACTCCGGTTCGCGGAAACGTTCGGTTTTGGATATTGGTTGTTGGCTGTTGGCTGTTCATTTTTACTTCATCACCAAATCCTTCGGCCATTCCAACCGCATGCCGTCGTGGCGTAAAGTTTTTTGGAAGTCAGCGAGCAGTTCAGATTTTTTCCAAACCTCGCGCGGCATTTTATTCTGCGCCACACAGAACGCAGCAAGCGAGCCCGACGCCTCGCCCACGTTCCATTCCACCGGATGCAGCCGGTAGCAGCCGTTCGTGAGATGTGTCACGCCGAGATTTTTGCACGCGGGCAGCAGATTTTCCACGCGACGCGGAATCAGCGCGCCGAGCGGAATCTGGAACGGCAGCGTGCCGCCGTATTCCGCGTGGTCGCCGCGCGTCGTGATGTGCAGATCCATCGCGTAATGTCCGATGCCGACCGAGTCAGCAAATTGCGTCGCGCGCACTTCTTCTTTGGTCAAACCGGTTTCCGCCATGCGTTGCTTGAGCGCAAGATGCTGTTCCAGCACGGTGAACTCCGCCTTGATGCGCCGACCTTCGCGGATGTAGGGATATTTCGCCAACCCATCCGCCGTGCCGACGACATCGGAGCGCAGGCGCAAACCCTTCCAGCCCGCGCCGCCGTCGGGACGCTCGACTTCGGTTTGTAGCCAGTAGAGCAGCGACAAACTCATCTGCTTCGCGGCGGCGACGTGCTTTTTGAATTCGTTTTCGCTCACGTCGCAAATCGCACCGAAGGAATAATCATTCTGCGGCCAGTTCACGATGGTGATATCGCCGCGATAAAATCCTGGGCGAAACAAATCGCGATCCGCGATGCGACGGTAGGTAAAAAAACCTTTGCGCGCTTCAGGATCGAACCCGATTTTTTTCGAGTCCGCCTCTTCAAAAGTGAGCGCGTGGTAATTTTTTTGTTTGCTCGTGCTGAAAGTGAAGTTGCGCCAGTAATCGTAATCACGCGGTTTCACAATCGTGTGGTCTTCGCCCGCGAGATAATCCATCGCGAAGCACATGGTGAAACCCTGCAAGTTGCCGGGGTCGGCCACGTCCTTCGCGTGCAGTTCGCCGGTCTCGGATTTCGCCTCCGCGCCGACGGCGTATTCGGTTTTGGTGAGCGGCAGCAAATCGCCTTGCTCGGTCGCGTCCGCAAAAAACGGCGCAGTCAAAACTTTCTCGTGGCCGGTTTCCACATCCAAAACCGTAACGGCCTCCACACGGTCGCCATTCGTCGCAGCGGAGATGGCCTTGTGATGCAGTAAAATTTTGACGCAACCGGTGGCAACAAATGGCGCGAGCATTGCCTGCAACACCGCCAACGCCACGCGCGGCTCACCGCCGATGCGCGTCACCCAACTATTGCCGGGATTTAAAAACTGGTCAGCCCGCGCGGCGTCGGTGAGCGGATAATGTTTGCGGTAATATTCGCGGATACCTTGGCGGAACTGCTGATACGTCGCCGTGCAACCGATAGTTTCGATCCAACGGTTCTCGTCCGGCGGCACGGCCTGTTGCGTGATTTGTCCGCCAATCCAGTCCGTCTCCTCGGTCATGATGACGCGCAAACCATTCCGCGCCGCTGCGAGCGCCGCCGCAATTCCGCCCAGCCCGCCGCCGATGACAACGAGGTCGGCGGAAAATTCTTTTGAGCGAATCGTCGTAGAACAGCTCGTGAGCAACGCCGGCGAAGTGAGAATCAGCGGCGTGGCGAGCGAAACGTTTTTTAAAAAGTTGCGGCGGGCAAGGTTAGGTTTGGAATTTTTCATTTCAGGTTCGCCAGAAAATTTTCTTCCGCGTAAGGAGGCTCACCGTCAGCGCCATGAGCAACGTGATGACCGCACCTTTGCAAAACCCACGCCACGGCGTCGTGGCGAATTGAGTCAGTAATTGGTCCGCACCGACGAGCGCGAGAACCGGCGTGATGAAATTGTTGATGCCCGCGTAGGCGATCATCGGGTTCTGGCCGTTGTCAATCAGCAGCCGCAGCCAGCGCTTCTGCTGCCACACATCAATTAAAATTGAGAAGCTGATGAAGACGCAAATCGCCAAGCCGGACGTGACGAAATAATAGCTCAACGTTGGGTGATCTTTTTTGATGCCGCCTTCCCACGGCTCGAACACGAGACCCAGCACGAGCCAGTAAATCCCCCAGTGGAAAAGTTTTTGGAAAAGTTTTTCCGTCTCGTTCAACGGTGCGCGCAGCAGCATCCAGCCGATGAAGCAGAGTGAGAACGCGAGCAACGTTGTTTCGATGAGCCAGCGCCCTTTCAAACCGATGAGCGTGACGAGAACGAGTCCAGCCATCGTCAGCAGAACCGCGGCGTAGTGTGCGAGCGGCCAGCTTCGCGCGGTGGAAATTTTTTCGGGCGACGTTTCGCGGCGCGTCCATTGCAAAATCAAATCACCCGCGATGGTTCCGGGAATCACGATGGAGAGGTATTGCAAATAGTAGAGCTGGAAAATCCACGGCAACGGCGAGGCCATCCACAGGTCATGCACCCAGCCTTCCGTGGGGGTCGGCAGATTCGAGAGGCGGATGGCGAAGACGATGCCCAGCACACCGAGGCGTAGCGTGAGATTTTCGCGCGTGAACATCCAGACGAGCGAGCCGAAAACCGCCATGTTCGTCAGCACAATAATGATGATGTCGCTGCGCGTGACTTTGAAACCGGAGCCGTTGGGATACGTCACGAGCGCACAAAATAAAATTGCCGTGAGCCAGCCAACGGCGCGGATGGAACTTTTCACGGCGCGCGGCCACGCTTCCGGCAGGCGCGTGAGAATGGGAAAGAAAATAAAAAACCCCAGCAACGCGATGAGCCAAGTTTGCGTAGTCGGATGCTGGTTCATCGTGTAAGGCCGGATGAGCTGGACGAACAGTGCGAAGAACCCCAGCAAGAATGCGCGTTCGGCCACGAACAGAAATAATTTCCACGGCGCAGTTTTGTTTTCCATGCGCTTTGACAACGCGAGCGGAAACGCGGCGCCCATCGCGAACAGGAAAAACGGGAATACCAAATCCACCCACGAGATGCCGGGGAGGTTGGCTTGAAACTGAAACGTGGGCGGCGGCTCTTGCGCGTGATACATCCACGACGGCAGCGCGTGCGAATCGAACGGCATCTGGCCGGACAGCAGCATCGCCAGAATCGCCAGCCCGCGCAGGGCGTCGAGGGCGAGGGAGCGGCTCGGGTTTGATGTTGAACTTATTGCCATGCAAAAAAGCGCCAGAGGACTGGCGCACTCCAAGACGCTGGCGCGAATTTGTGCGGCCAGCATGAACGCGAAGCGTCTTGGACTGCGGTGGCCCTCCACCGCTTTTGAAAACCGGTGCGAGTGGAATACCGTTTCATACTTTCTTCAGGCGCAATTCAACCGAAGGCTGCTGCGGGAAAACTCAAACTTTCCCAAGTTCCTTCAGCTTCGCATACATCTTCGCCACGGTTTCGAGCGGCTTCGCGCTGGTCTCGTGTTCGACGACATACCATTCGGTGTTGCCGCGATGCTCACAAAATTCAAACACGCCTTCCCAGTTGATCTTGTCCTCGCCGATGATGGCTTCGGGGCCGCCGCCATTGGGCTTGATGTGGATGGTGCGGACGCGTCCGGGATATTTGTTCAGGATGACGACGGGGTCTTGTCCGCCATCGCGGCAGTTGCTCGTGTCGAGCTGCATGATGACTTCTTTTTTTGTGTTGCCGAAAAAAATGTCCCAAGCCGGTTCGCCTTCGATGGCTTCAAAGTCGTGTTTGTGGGCGTGGTAGCCGGTCGCCATGCCCAGCGGCGCAAGTTTGTCGGCGAGGTCGTTAAACATTTTCGCGTGCGCGAGCCACTCGGCGCGTGTCTTGCCAACCATGTAGGGGCAGATAATGAATTTGTTGCCAATGATCTGATTGAACTCGATCGTGGCGTCAACTTTATCCGGCAGCAGCGCCTCGAACGCAGTGTGCGTGCCGCAGGTGATGAGGCCGTTGTCATCAATCATCTTGCGGACTTCCTTGGCGGACAATCCCCAGTAACCGGCGAACTCCACGCCGGTGTAGCCAATCTTCGCGACCTGCTCAATGGTGCCATGGAAATCCGCCTTGCACTCGTTGCGGACAGAATAAAGTTCGAGGCCGATGCGCGGTTTGTTTTTCTTGGTGCAGCACGCGGAGTTCGTGGCGCAACCGGCGAGGCCGAGCGATGCACCGGCAAGGCCGAGCGCGGAGAGTTGGAGGAATTGACGACGTGATGTTTGGTTGGTGGTTTTCATTTACGAAAGGCTGGCAGAGATTTTTTATTTTGGAAACACCCAACAACCAAGAACTAATGATTCCCGAAGCGACGCGCTTTGGATGTTGATTGTTGAATGTTTTCCATCGGATGTTTCACCCGCGCCGCATTCCCGGCAGATGCCAGGGCTTGCGATATTTTACGCTGACCATTTTGTCAGCCTCGTGGTCGCCGACGACTTTTTCATTCACGTCGTCCCAGACGATCTTGCGTCCGGTGCGGTAGGCCATGTTGCCGAGATGCGCGAGCGTCGAGACGCGATGGCCGACTTCGAGATTCAGCACGGGCGGCTGGCGCGATTTCATGCAGTCGAGAAAATTGCGGACGTGCGCCGGGCGCGGGTCGCCGGAACCTTTTTTCTTCTGCGACGGAATGTTTGCCTTCTTCGGTTCGGTGACGAGTTCGTAGCCGGAATCGTTGAGAATGATATTGCCTTCCGTGCCGTGCCATTCGATGCCCCAAGAGCGTCCGTTCAGTCCGTTGTTCAAACCGGCGCGATGTTCCCAAATCAACTGGCACGTCGGAAAATCATAAACCGTCACGAGCGAATCGGGCGTTTCCGAATCATCGTCCAAAATAAATTTTCCACCGGCGGCCGTGACGGACTTTGGATTTTGCGGCGGCAGACCCATCGAAGCGATGTTGAGCAGATGCACGCCCCAGTCGGTCATCAGACCGCCCGCGTAATCCCAGAACCAGCGGAAGTTGAAATGAAAATGATTCGCGTTGAACGCACGCTGGGCGGCGGGGCCAAGCCACATGTCGTAATCCACGCCGCTGGGAACCGCACTGTCCTTGACGTGGCCGATGCTGGGCAGCCAATCCAGAAAAGCCCACGCGCGCGCGAGACTGACTTTGCCGAGCTTGCCGGACTTGATGATTTCCGTGGCTTCGATGATGTGCGCCGCGCTGCGCCATTGCGAACCCATCTGTGCGACGCGGTTGTATTTTTTTACGGCCTCCAACATCGCGCGGCCTTCGTCCACCGTTTTCGCCAGCGGCTTCTCGACGTAAATATCCTTGCCCGCCTGCGCCGCCATCACCGTCGGCAGCGCGTGCCAGTGATCCGGCGTGGCAATGAGCACGGCGTCCACGTCCTTACGGTCGAGCACGCGGCGGAAATCTTTCACCGTGTCCGGTTTTTTACGCCCGTGATCTTCGCAAACTTGCAGCGCCTCGGCGAAGCGGGAATCATCAATGTCGCAGACCACGGCACAGTCCACTTCCGGGTTGAGAAAGAAACACGCAAGGTCGCCACCAGAAACACGGCAGCCCATGCCGCCGGCACCGATGAGGCCGATGCGGATTTTGTCATTCGCCCCCGGCTCGCCCGCGCGGGCGCTGCGGATGAACGGCGCTTGAAACGTTCCCGCCGCAATCGCAGCGAGGGCGGTCTGGCTGATGAATTTCCTGCGGTTGATTTCAGACATAAAAAAGAGCTCCCGCGTCAGAGTTCGGCCGACGTCGGGATGCGTCACACTTTACTCTATTGGTAGCTGACGCGATAAATTTTCACGGCGGAACGAGGGTGGAAAGATATTGCAAGTCAGGATCCATCGCGCCGTTCACGTTCGGTGCTGGCGAGCCCCAACCAGGCCCCTGCGGACCACTGGTCGGTTGCGACTCGTTGATTTTGTTATCCTTGATGATATTCGGCCCCTTCCATTTGTGAAACTCGGTATGCCCGTCGGCGAATGTGATGTTGCACCCGTTGTTGTGGCGCGAGGCGGGCAGATTCCAAAACGTCGAAGCGGCGGCGGCGGCAGTTGGGCTATAAATGCCAATGACGTTGTTATCAATCGAATTCTCAGCTTCGTCCAAAAAAACGGCGGCCAGCGTCGGCGACGGGTTGTTCATTTGCGAAAATTTCAGATAACTACCGGCGGTGGGATTGGAATCGGGCCCCCCAGCAGGCACGTCTTTCCAGTTCATGCCAGTGCTCATGGAGTAACTGCGAAAACGGGTAATGGACGAACTGCCATTAACGAATGCGCGATCGGCGGGGCAGTGGTAGATTTTTGAATTGGGATTGTAGGTGTAGAGCACGCCGTTGACGATAGCTAAGTCGTTCTGATCCTGCCGGGCATTGCCGGTATAGCTGCTCAAACCGACACCTCCCGCCCGCACCCATGCTCCCGGGCCGCACTGGGCATTGCCGGATGAATGGTTGTTCACTACCCAATCCTGATTGTCACCGGCATACATAATGACCGCAATGGTCATCTGCCGGACGTTGCCCGATGACTGCGTGGTGAATGCCCGCGCCTTGGCGCCGGCCAGCGCCGGCAGCAGCATCGCCGCCAAAATGGCGATGATGGCAATGACCACCAGCAGTTCAATGAGCGTGAAGGCGGCTCGCGACTTTTTCCAGAGGGAATGATTCATAAAAATTTTGTGGCAATTCTCTTGTGACATTCAAGCGTAACAAAAACCTTTTGCGTGTTTATAATCTTGCACCAGACGTGTTTCTTGAAAGGGTAAAGTTATGGCTTTTCTTGTGGTTTTGTAACAGATAACGCATTTGTGCGTTACCGCGTCCGAGGTGGCGGCTATGCTGGCTCTATGCAAAAATATTTTCTGCCGTTGCTGGCATGGCTGCTTGCCGGGTGCGTGTCATCGCATGAGACAATTCATCCGCCTGAAACTTGGCGCGGCGTTCATCTCTGGGTGGATCGCGAAAGCCGCGCGCAGGAACTCATTCGCACTTTGCCCGCGCTGGCTAAAGCGGGCGCGAACACCGTGGTCATCGAGGTCAATTACAGTTTTGAATTTCAAACTCACCCAGAGCTGCGGCACAAAAATTGTATCACGCAAAAAACCGCGCACGCGCTCGCCGCCGCCGCGCGGCGCAATGGCATCCGGCTGATTCCGGAATTCAACTGCCTTGGCCACCAGTCGTTCGGCGACCGCATCGAGCCGCTGCTTCAGGCGCATCCGGAATTCAGCGAGACACCGTTGAGCGTGATGACCGACACAAATTTTTATTGCTTGAGCTGGTGTCCACGAGCACCGCAGGTGAATAAAATTATTTTTGAACTGCTTGATGAAATTGCAGCGGGATTTGAGGCCGACGCGCTTCACGTTGGCATGGATGAAGTGTATTACCTCGGCATGGACGACTGCCCGCACTGTCATGGTGTCGAACCGGGAGTATTATTCGCGGCGCAAGTCAACGCACTGCACGCACACATCGTCGGCCGGAAAAAATTGGAAATGTTGATGTGGGCCGACCGCGTCATCGGGCCGAAATACCAGGGTTATTCAAAATTCGACAATGCCCGCAACGACACCAGCGCGGCGATGGATTTAATCCCGCGCGACATTGTGATGTGTGACTGGCATTACGCATGGCGCCAGACGTATCCGTCCGTGCCGTTGCTGGCGGGGAAAAATTTTCGCGTGTGGCCGGCCGGATTTTTACCACTGAAGGCAGCGCAACAGTTGAGTGACTTTTCGCAGACACAAGGCACCAACGTCGTCGGCTATCTCGCGACGACTTGGAATCAGACGACCATCACGAATTCGCCAAGCTGGCCGCCGATCAAGGAAATTCTGCCACGCTGGAAAAATTGACTACTGCGGCGTGGATACGTTGCGCACACTCCAGTCGTAATAGAGGTAGTTTCGTCGCGCCGGCGACTTGCCGGAGTGGACGGGCAACGCCGGGACGTAGCCGTAGTAAGTTGCGCCGCTCACGCCGAGGCTATTCATCAACTGTTGATCACAATCCGTCATCACCCAACTGTCTGAGGTGCGCTTGATGGCGAGGTGTTTTTTCACCGGTGCCGGATCGGCGGCGCTGTTGGGACGGCCAAACGGATACACCACCACATCGCTGCCCGTGGGTGGGTCATTAGTCACGCGGCCCTGTGAAAAATAACTAACTGGGACATTGAGCGGCGGACTGGGCGCGACGTTGGGCAGTTTCAGTTTTTGTGCCGGACAGATGGCGACGATGGCCGTGTTCAATAACAGCGGCTTTGGGGCAGGATAGCCTAGATAGGAAGTGAGAAACGCTGCGAGTGAACCATTGTAACGATCCGCCGCCGTGCCGGGGTCAGTGTAGGTAAAAAACATTCCCGTCCAGCATGGGCCAGGCAGCCGGTCATCATTATCATTCACATACATCTGGATGGCCGTGCCGATTTGTTTCAGATTGCTGGTGCAGTTGATTTGGTAGGCTTTTTGTTTTGCCGCCGCGAGCGCGGGCAGCAGCATCGCCGCCAGAATCGCAATGATGGCGATGACGACGAGCAGTTCGATGAGCGTGAACGCCGCAACTTTCCGGCGCAGGGTTTGTAGTTGAGTTGGGTTCATAATTTTTTAATTTTGGCGGGCGCGGTAAAATCCCGCATTCAGGTTGGATGAAAAATTGTCGGTGAAGTTCAATGAGCCGTTGCTGTTCAGTAAATTGGTCAGCGGCTGCCACGAGGTCAAATTCGTCGTGCGCTCAATCCACACGCCGTAGCCCGGCGTGCTGTTCACGGTGAGATTCACGCGGCCGTCCGGCTGGCGAGTGACCGCCGGCAACACCACCGGTGCCAGCGGGCCGGCGAAGGAAAATTTCACACCATCGGCAATGACCACGCTGTTGCTCGCTTGATTGCTGACAGACACAAAGCCGTTCGTTCCCGCAGCGAACGGCCGCGCTGCCGCGATTTGGAACCACGCGCCCCCGTTCACCTGCTGGTTGACCAGGATGTTCGTGCTGCCGCCGAAAAAGGAAATTGTCCACGGCGCATTCGTCGCGCGGTTGCTGCCTGGCGAATACCAAAGGAACACGTCGTAAAGTCCGGCATTCGGAAAGTATGGGCGATATGTCGCCGTGGCCGTCACGCTCGCGGCGCTGTTGGCGACCCGGTAATCCGCCAGATATCTGCCCGCCGAGTTGCCGGTGCTCCAACTGCCAATGTAACTCGCCTCGGCATTGGTGTTGTCGAGCGCGACGTCGGTGTCGGCATACATCAGCTTCAAACCGTCCACGACGGCGCTGTTCGTCGCGTCGGCAAAATTATCCAGCACGCGGATGAAATTGTTTGTGCCGGCGGAAAAATTAAAGCGTCCGACGAACGACCAGTTGCCGGAGTTAGTCTGCTGGTTGGCGAAAAATAAATTTGTCCCGGCGTTATTAAAAATTTGAAATGGCGTGCCGGCCGAGGCGTTCGTCAAAAATGGATGCCACTGAAACACGTCATAATTTCCGGGAATCAAAATGTTCGGCGTGAATTGCGCGTAAGCCGCGCCGCCACCCTGCGCCTTCCAGCAATAGTTTGTGCCAAAACAATTCGTATCCGTGCCCGTCGCGCCGTAGTAGGTCGGCGTGGTCGTGGTCGCACCAAAAACTTTCACCGCATTCCATACGCCAACGTAGGTCGCCGCCGAGTCGTCGAGCACCAGATTGTTGACGATGTTAGAAAAATTTCCGCTGGTGCCGCCGCTAATATTCGCCCACTGATTTGTGCCGATGGTGTCCGCGCGCCAGTAGTTGATGCCGCGATAGCCGCCGGACGTCTGCGCGTGCGGGTCAGCGGCGGAATAGTCGGTGAACTCCAGCACGTCCTCGTTCGGATACACTGTGCTGTTGGCGCTTTCGCAAGTGATGCCGCCGGTGATGACTTCGCCATAGACATCCTGCAACGGCGTGATGGGCTTGATGGCGTTCGTCCACGCGATGGCTTGTCCAGCCCAGTTCGTCTGCGGCAATCCAGCGAGCGAGTTTTGCCACGTCGCCCAGTTCACGTCCGACCAGTTGATGGCGGCGCTGGATGACTCTTTAATTCCCGGCCAACTCGCCAGGCTGAAGTGGTAAATCTGCGGCATCACCGCATCGCACCAGTAGCCAAATTCCTTGTAAGGAAAACTCGTGTGAAAATAAATAATCGGGAATGGCGCATGGGCGAGAAATTTGTTTGGCCAGTTTGAGCGCACCTGTGAGCAAAGCTGCCACGCTTGCGCCGGGCCGTTCGTGATTCCGGCATGCCCCGTCTCCCATTCCGCTTCGGCATCGAACACGAAGCCATCCGCACCCTGATTGAAAACATAGTCCGCCATCGCCACTTCGCCGGGGATGTTCGTGCCATAGGAACGGTTGTAGCCGAAAACCAAAATGTTGTTCGAGTGTGCGATGCTGACGAGATTGCTGGTAAGTTGCCCGCCGGTGGTGCAGTCGCCAAACAGCTTGTCGCTCGTGGCGGACTTGATGATGCAGTAGCGCAGCCCCGCGGATTTGTAATAGGCCATCAGGCTGTTGATGTTCGTGACGCTTGTGATGTGGCC
>CAIKKJ010000071.1 GCA_903827955.1 uncultured Verrucomicrobia subdivision 3 bacterium | reverse complement strand
CGGACAGGCTGCGGGCCGTGGCGATAGATTCTTCAATGGCGCGTTGCAGATGGCTCATGTGGACAGCGTAGTTATCGGCGGTTGAAAGAAAAGCGAAATGAATTTTTCAAAGATATTTCGCCAGCATCGGTTTCAATTCCGCCACGGTTTTCTTGGGCCAGAATTTTTTGTCGGTGAGGAACGCGTGGTTCAAGGCGGAGTGGGCCTTCCAATTTGGCTCGGCGGGGATTTGCGGGATGACCGCAGCGACGATTTTTTTGGCGGTGTCGGCATTGCGGTGCAAATTCGCGATGATGACATCGAGCGTGACGTGTTCGTCTTCCTTCCAGCAATCATAGTCCGTGGCCATCGCCATCGTGGCGTAGGCGATCTCGGCTTCGCGGGCGCACTTGGCTTCGCCAAGATTGGTCATGCCGATGACGTCGTAGCCGGCGCGGTGATTGGCGAGCGATTCGGCGCGGGTGCTGAACGCCGGGCCTTCCATGCAAACGTAAGTGCCGCCGTCGTGCGCGCGGGCTTTTTGCGCCTTCGCGGTTTGGAAAATAATTTTCCGCAGCTCTTCGCTGACGGGCGAACTGAACGCGACGTGCGCCACGATGCCGCGTCCGAAAAATGTGTGATTCGTGGATTGCTTCGTGCGGTCAAGGAACTGGTCAATCACCACGATGTCGCACGGCCGGTATTTTGCCTGCAACGAGCCGACGGCGCTGACGCTGATGATCCATTGCACGCCGAGTTTTTTCATGGCCCAGATGTTGGCGCGATGGTTCAACTCGCTGGGCAAAATTTTGTGGCCGCGACCGTGGCGCGGGAGAAAGACGACGTCGCGACCGGCGATTTTACCGGTGAGCAATTCATCGGAGGGACTGCCGAACGGCGTTTTGACCTTCACCCATTTCTGGTGGGTGAAGCCTTCGATGTTGTAAAGCCCGGTGCCGCCGATGATGCCGATCTTATGTTTTGACATGGCGGATTTTTTACCACGAAACATAGGAAATACACGAAAATAAAAATAGAGCGTGGTGCATCGCTCTGTGTGAATAGTCAGTGGGGCTTGCGGAGCCATGCGCCGCGCCCAAAACATTTCCCCGCTGGCATTTGGCGGAAAATCCGCTAGCTTTTGCGCATGGAACTCTTCAATAAAATTCTCAAGGCATCGGCGGAAGGCGCTGCCTCGGACATCCACATTAAAGTCGGCACCCCGGTCATTTTCCGCATCAGCCGCGAACTTGTCTCCATCGAATGCCCCACGCCGACCGAGCAGTGGATGAACAGCGTCGTGGAAAAAATCGTGCCTGTTCACCTGAAGAAAAAACTGGATGAGGATCGCGAGGTGGATTTTTCCTATTGCGTGCCGGACATCGGCCGTTTTCGCACGAACGTTTTTCAACAGCGCGGTTCCTGGGCGTTGGCCATGCGTCACGTAAAGGCCTCGGTGCCGAGTTTTGAACAACTCGGCCTGCTGGAAAGCATCAAGACGCTCGCGGAATCGCCGCGTGGCATCGTGCTGGTGGCTGGTTCCACCGGTTCCGGCAAATCCACCACGCTCGCGGCGATGATTGAACATGTGAACGCCAATTTCAAAAAGCACATCATCACTTTGGAGGACCCGATTGAATTTGTTTTTGAAGACAACCAGTCTGTTATCGAACAGCGTGAAATCGGTCTCGACACCGCTAATTTCTACGGCGCACTTAAGCATGTCCTGCGGCAAGACCCGGACATCATCATGCTTGGTGAAATGCGCGATGCCATCACGTTCACGGCGGCCATGAGCGCGGCGGACACCGGGCATCTGGTGTTTTCCACGCTGCACACGACCACGGCGGCGCAATCCATCACCCGCATCCTGGATTTCTTCAAGGCGGACGAACGTGAACAAATCCGCCGGCAGCTTGCGGGTTGTTTGCGCGGTGTCGTCTGCCAGCGCATGGTGCCGACGGTGGACGGGAAGATGACCCCCGCGCTGGAAATCATGACTAATTCGCCGCTTGTGAAAAAATTGCTCGAGGAAAACCGTCTCGACAAACTTACCGCTGCCGTTGAGACCGGCGGCGACGATGGGATGATCACGTTCAACCAGTCGCTTTTCAATTTAGTAAAATCTGGCCGGATTACCGAAAAAGAAGCACTACTCAAGGCTTCCAACGCGCAGGCATTGGAGATGAATTTCAAAGGCATCTTCCTCAATGAAGGCGGTCGTATCGTTAGCTAATCGCTGAAACAAACCAAAATACCCGGTTGACTAAAAATCAACCGGGTTTATCGTTTTTAGATGCGAGTTTCAAAAAAGACAGATTACGCTTTGAGAGCCTTGTTCACGCTGGTTGAACACCATGGCGGCGCGCCGATTCCCATCCGCGAACTCGCGCGGCGAAATGATGTGCCAAAACGCTTTCTCGAACAGATCATGCTCGGCCTGAAATCGCAGGGATGGGTGGACAGTTCGGCGGGAATCCGCGGCGGATATTTTCTCGCTCGGAATCCGACCAAAATCACGATGGGCGAAGTGGTGCGTTACTTTGACGGCATTTTGGCTCCAATTGACTGCGTTTCTGTGACTGGCTATCAACGCTGCTCGCAGGAATCTGTCTGCCGGTTTCGCCGCGTGTTCTTCGATGCCCGCAATTACGTTGCCAAACTCATGGACGCAGCCACGCTGGCTGAAGTCGCCAAAGGCTCGCCGCTCACTACGAAAGAGTTGACCACGGGTTTCACCGGATTTACGGGTGGCGAAGGCATCTAAAAATTTTTCTTTTTAGCCGTTGACAAAAAACACCGATGAAGCATAATAACGACATAACAAGTCGTTTATAGTTCAACTTGCTTCGGTTGAAGCTTGTAAATCATGAAACGCAAAAATGGAATCGGGTTCCATTTTTTATTTGAAAACAAAGACGACCGTAAAAGTCGTTATTAAAAACAAAGCAAAAACTGACCGTTAAAACGGAAGAAAATAAAATGAAACCAAAAAACATCATCGCAGTCGCCCTTGTCGGCACCGGACTAGCTCTTACCGCACAAGCGGTGGAAGTAAGTGACGCCGACCTCTCGGCGTTGAAAAAACAACTGGCTGACCTCGACCAGAAAGTCCGTATCCTGGAACGCGAACGGGAAATTGATGGCGAGACGGCTACCGCCGCCGCCAAGACCGCGCCGAAAATTACGCTGGGAGCCAGCGGTTTTAGTTTCAGCTCTGGTGATTCCAACTTCGTCGCGCAGTTGCATGGTGTGGCGCAGTTTGACAGCCGCACTTTTTTTAGCGATGGCAACGTGAACGGCAACGACGGCTTCCTCATCCGCCGCGCGCGACCCATTTTTTCCGGCACGGTCTTTCACGACTTTGATTTCAACCTCACCCCAGATTTCGGCGGCAGCACCGTGCAAATTGTGGACGCCTATTTGAACTACCGTTACAGCCCAGAATTTCAGATTCAGGGCGGCAAGTTCAAGTCACCCGTCGGTCTGGAGCAATTGCAATCGGATCCAGTGACACTGTTCAATGAACGATCCATCGTCACCGATTTGGTTCCTAATCGCGATCTTGGTTTGGCGGTCAAAGGTGATCTGTTCAACGGTGCTGCCAACTATGCGTTGGGAATCTTCAACGGCGGGACAGATTACAATGGCACAACCGTCAACACTTCGTTTCAAGATGACAAATCTGTCGCTGGCCGCGTCTTTTTTCAGCCGTGGAAAAATTCGGATGTGAACGCCTTGCGCGGATTTGGTTTCGGCGTGGGTGGCAGCTATCTGGTGAACAATCCTTCAACCAATACGTCTACTGGTTTGACTCCTAGCTACACCACGGACGGACAGCAAAAGTTTTTTGCCTTCAATAGCGGCGTGAATGCGAACGGCCCCGGTTGGCGTGTTTCACCGCAAGCTTACTATTATTACGGCCCGCTGGGTTTGTTGGCGGAATATGTCATCTCCGATCAGTCGGCCAAACGCACCGCTGCCACGCCGACCTCGGCGATCGAGTTGCAGAACACCGCCTGGCAAATCACCGGCTCGTGGGTGCTCACTGGCGAAGAAGCCAGTTACACGGGTGTCACCCCGCGCCATCCGTTCGACCCGCGTAACGGCCAGTGGGGGGCGTTCCAACTCGCGGCGCGTTACGCTGGCTTGGACGTGGATGACAGCGCTTTCAAAGGCGCTACCGCCGTCCGGCTGGCTGACCCGACCAAATCCGCCTCCGGCGCCCAAGCCTGGTCGGTCGGCTTGAACTGGTATCTGAACAAAGATTTCCGCGCAAACTTGAGCTACTCGCGCACTGCGTTTTCAACCTATGCCGGAAATAAAATCGCCGCTGGCAATGTAGGGGCGCAACCAGAGAGTGTCTTGTTCTCGCGCCTGCAACTGACTTTCTAAACTTGAAATATTTAAAATTAATCCAATGAAAACATTACTGAAAATTCTCTTGGCCTCGTCGCTCGCGGTTTCCGCCAGCGCGAAGGAAATCAAGCTGCTCAACGTCTCCTATGACCCGACGCGCGAGCTTTACACCGAATACAACACCGCGTTCGCCAAATATTGGCAGGCGAAATCGGGCGACAGCGTGAACGTCTCCCAGTCACACGGCGGCTCCGGCAAACAGGCGCAAGCCGTTATCGCGAGTCTTGATGCGGATGTGGTCACGCTCGCGCTGGCTTACGACATTGATGCGATTGCCACGCAGTCAAAGTTGCTGTCCGCCGACTGGCAGAAGCGTTTGCCGAACAACAGCGCGCCTTACGCCTCGACCATTGTTTTCCTCGTCCGCAAAGGGAATCCGAAAGGCATCAAGGACTGGGATGACGTGGTGAAGAAAGACGTGAAGGTCGTGGTGCCCAATCCAAAAACTTCCGGTGGCGCACGCTGGGCCTATCTCGCCGCCTACGCTTACGCACTGGAAAAAAACAACCACGATGACGCCGCCGCGCGCAGCTTCATCAAGCAACTCTACAAAAATGTGCCGGTGCTGGATTCCGGCGCGCGCGGTTCGACCGTGACGTTCGCCAAAAACGGCATCGGCGATGTGCTGCTCGCATGGGAAAACGAGGCGCACCTCGCACAGAAGGAATTCGGTGCGGACAATTTTGAGATCGTCACGCCGCCGTTGAGCATCCTCGCCGAACCGCCCGTGGCCGTGGTGGACAAAAACGCCAAGCGCCATCACACCACCGAAGTGGCGACGGAGTATCTGAAATATCTTTACTCCGACGAAGGTCAGGAAATCGCAGCGAAGAATTTCTACCGTCCGCGCAACGAAGCCATCGCGAAGAAATACGCCGGCAACTTCACGGAGTTGAAACTCGTCACGCTGGAATCAGAATTCGGCAGTTGGGCCAAGGCGCAGAAGACGCACTTCGCCGACGGCGGTGTCTTTGACCAGATATATTTGGCGCAATAAAACCCCTGCGCGGCGGTTGGCCTGTCCAACCAGCCGCCGCGCCAACAAAATAATTATGACTATCACCGCCCCGCTCCAAAACGTTGCGAAATCAGCGCGCAAAAAGCGTCGCTCAATCGCCGAACTGCTTGCGCCGCTTGAGCAAATTGCCGCAACCTCGCCGAATCTCGTCGCCAATCATGACGCGCGGTTTGAGGCGGATGGTGAAACGTATGTGCTGCCGCGTTATTTGTTCGTTGGGCCGCGCGGCGGCGACACGCCGATCCGCATCGGCATTTTTGCGGGCATCCACGGCGATGAGCCGGAAGGCGTCCACGCGCTCATCCAGTTCATCAAGCTGCTCGAATCCAAACCCGAACTTGCCACCGGTTACTACCTGTCTATTTATCCCGTCTGCAATTCCACCGGCTTCGAGGACGGCACACGCCATTCCCGCAGCGGCAAAGATTTGAACCGCGAGTTCTGGAAAAATTCCGACGAGCCGGAAGTCCGCCTGCTCCAGGCTGAACTCCAATCGCGTTCGTTCCAGGGAATCATCTCGCTGCACACCGACGACACGAGCGACGGCTTCTACGGTTTCGCCCAAGGCGCGACGCTGACGAAGCACTTGATTGAGCCCGCGCTGGCCGCTGCCGAAAAATTTCTGCCGCGCAACGAACTGCCCATCATTGACGGCTTCAATGCGCGCCGTGGCATTATCCGCGATTGCTACGAGGGGGTTTTGACTGCACCGCCGAAAGTGCGTCCACGTCCGTTCGAGATCATTTTGGAAACCCCGGCCACACCGCCGGAGTATTTAAAGGAACTCGCATTCGTCGCGTCGCTCCAGACAATTTTGCTCGAATACAACAAGTTCATCGCCTACGCTCCGAACCTCTAAACTGTGGCGACCCAAACAATCAGGCGCAAAAAAATCCGTGTGCTGCCGGGCTTCAAACTGACGCTCGGCTTCACCGTTTTTTATCTTGGTCTCATCGTGCTCATCCCGCTGGCGGCGGTGTTCTGGAAAACCAGCTCGCTGACGTGGGCTGAATTCTGG
>CAIKKJ010000070.1 GCA_903827955.1 uncultured Verrucomicrobia subdivision 3 bacterium | reverse complement strand
TGCCACCGTCTCGCGGTAAGTGCCGCCGCGAACTTGAATAGTGTCGCCAGCCACCGCCACGCTAAATCCTTTGGTGATGGTTTTGTAGGGATTTCCGATCGTGCCGTTGCCCGTCGTATCATTGCCCGTCGTGGCGACGTAGCGATTCGCTGCATCGGTTCGCCAAGCGAAAGCAAGCAAGGCGGTCACCAGCATCAATCTGACTATCCTGGCTAAAATAGTATTTTGAGGAATCATGGTTTGATTTCGAGTGAGTATTTGCAATCGCGCGGACTGCGTCCACGCGCCGCTTGGGCGTGAGTAAAATTAACTGAGTATAATTTCAAGCCGGTGAATTGTTACATAACATATCGGCAAGCCAAAAAATTCACCGACTGATTTTGAGAAATTAACACTTAGTTAAGCGCTTTAGTTTAGCGTCTCGCGGTGGCGGCGGGCGGGACATTTGTTTAGCATGTGTGATGCCCATGCAACCCAAGACCCACCTTGCGCCGCAGATCAGAAGCGTGATGACCAAACTCTGCGCCGGTTTGATTGCATTGGCTGCCGGTGCGGGTTGCGCGGCGGAAACTATTCCCACCCGCACGAACAGCCCCAACATCGTCGTCATTTTCTGCGATGACATGGGCTACGCCGACATCGGCAAGTTTGGCGCGGAAGGTTACGTCACACCGAACCTCGACCGCTTGGCGGACGAAGGCGCGGTCTTCCGGAATTTTCATGTCGCCCAGCCGGTCTGCTCGGCGTCGCGCGCGGCGCTGCTCACGGGTTGTTACCCGAATCGACTAGGCATTCACCTAGCGCTTGGCCCGAAATCGAAGATCGGCTTGAGCGACCGCGAGACGACGCTGGCGGAACTGCTCAAGGCGCAGGGCTACGCCACGGCGATTTTTGGCAAATGGCATCTTGGTGATTCGCCGCAGTTCATGCCTTTGCGCCACGGGTTCGACGAATATTTTGGCCTTACGCTCTCCGCCGATTACTGGCCGGGGCATCCTGATTTGATTACCAATTTTCCGTCGCTACTGGCGGCCAAAAAACGCGAATATCCCAACCTGCCGATTTGGGACGGCGAAAAAAAATTCCACGAAGAAATGTCCATTGACGACCTCAATTACCTGACGACCTGGTATACCGAACGTTCCGTCAAATTCATCGAGGAAAACCGGGGTCGGCCTTTTTTTCTCTATCTCGCGCACAACATGCCGCATGTGCCGCTGGGCGTGACCGACAAGTTTCGCGGCAAGAGTGCGCGTGGGCTTTACGGCGATGTCATCGAGGAAATTGACTGGTCGGTCGGTCAAGTTCTCGACGCGCTGAAGCGGAACGGTCTCAACACGAATACCTGGGTCATCTTTACCTCGGACAACGGTCCGTGGCTGTCCTACGGCAACCATGCCGGTTCAGCCAAGCCGTTGCGCGAGGGCAAGACCACGAACTGGGAGGGTGGCACGCGCGTGCCGTGTGTCATGCGCTGGCCCGGCCACATTCCCGCCGGCGCGGACACGTGGGACATGCTGATGACGATAGATTTGTTTCCGACCATCGCGAAGCTGGTCGGGGCAAAACTGCCGGAACACAAGATTGACGGCCTTGATGTCTGGCCGATGATTTCCCGCCAGCCCGGCGCGAAAAATCCGCATGACGCCTACTGGTTTTATTACGAAGTCAACCAACTGCAAGCGGTGACAACCAGCGACGGCCGGTGGAAATTGCAATTCCCGCACACTTGGCATTCGATGCCTAGCGAGAACGCCGGGCACGATGGCGTGCCGGGAACTTATGTGGACCGGAAGATCGAAACCATTGAATTGTATGACCTGGCTCACGACATTGGCGAAACCACCGATGTTTCCGCGCAGTATCCGGAAATTGTGAAGCAGCTCCAAGCGCAAGCGGAAAAGGCGCGCGTGGAATTGGGCGACTCGCTGACCAAACGAACCGGCACAGGCCTACGCGAGCCGGGGCGGTTGAACGGAGAAAATAAGAAGTAATTTACTTTTCGCCGGGTAAGACCAGTCGCGGTTCGAGAATGACGGCAAATCTCTCGCCTTCGGGATGCTGACGCCGCCACCAGAGCTGTTGCACGGCGCGCACGGCGATTTCCTCCGCGCGAATGTCAATCGTTGCCGGTTTGGGTGAAAGGTCGCGGAAATATTCCCGCTCGTTGCTGCAACCAATAATCCGGACGTCCGTCTCTGGTTTTTTGCCGCAGCGCTTTAGCTCTTGATAAACTTCCGGCAGAAAACAATCCGATGACACGAAAATTCCGTCCGTGTGCTTTTTCGCGGCTAGCATGTCGTCCACCACCATGTCCACCGCCAATTGGTCCGGCGTTCGCGAGCGCGTGTAAAACGAACGTAGTGGGCGGACGGGAACAATATCCCCACCGAGTTGTTGAAAGCGTTGGACGAACGAATCCGTGCGGGTGCGGATGGGGCGGGTGTTCAGCAAGCCAATGACCGCTGCCGTCCTTGCACCACAATCGTAAAGATATTTTGCCGCAAGCGTGCCAGTTGCTTCCTGATTGATGCCAACGGCATCTCCCCAGCCGAGGCCGGCGGAGCATGGCATCCAGACGACCGGGTTCAAGCGCTCGCGAAGTTCAGTCGGCCAAGGTTTCGGTTCGGGCATTAAGCCGATGCCAAGCCAGCCTTCAAACGCACCTGTAAAAAGAGACTTTGGCGGATGCTCGGGATCATCCAAAAAAAACAACTCCGGCGTCGCACCCAATCGGCGAACTTCATCCATGGCGGCACTGATGGCCTGCCAGAAAACCTTGGCGTGCTCCTTCATCTGCGACTGTGACCGATAGCCGATAATCAATATTCCTACCCGACGCAACCGCCCAACCAAGGATTTGCGCACGCCGCGCCGTTTGGCCAGCGGCGCAGGCCGGTAGCCGATTTTTTCAAGGACAGCCTGAACGCGCTGCCGGGTGGCCTCGCTAACGCCCGGCTTCTTGTTAATCACAAAGGAAAGCGCGGCCCGGCTGACGCCC
>CAIKKJ010000069.1 GCA_903827955.1 uncultured Verrucomicrobia subdivision 3 bacterium | reverse complement strand
GAACGCAAAACTTTTCCCGTCGTCGCCTCAAGTTCCAGCAGGCGGTTGGAGAGATTGGCAGCGACGTAAATTTTTTTGCCATCCGCCGCGACCGCGATACCGGCGGGGATGTCGTTCGTGCGCTTGCCTTGCTTGATGGCGGGCAGCGGGATGGAAAACAGTGGAGAAATTTTTCGATCACGTGCGACGCCAAAAACTTTCACATCGCCGTTGATGTCCGAAAAATAAATGCACGTTCCGTCCGGTGAAAATTTCAGGCCGGCGTAGCTCAACTGCGCCTTTTCATCCGGGTCGAGAATTTCCGCGACGAGCGGCTGCGCCTCCAGGGTTTTGCTGGAAGGCAACGGAATGTGCTGAAGAATGTTGCCCGTGGCGGGATCGAGCGCGACCAATTCGTGCGTCAGTCCGGCGGTAACGAGAATTTTTCCATCGGGACTTAATGCCAGGGCCTGCGGCCTCACGCCGGGCAGTTCGATTTGCGTGCCGGCGGGCGTGACGATTTGATTGACGGGCGTGATGAGCGTGTCGCCGCTGCGGCCGACCGGCGCGGTGGTGGCGGGAAAATCATCAGCGCGAAGTGGCGTGCTGAAAATGCCGGCGAGGAGCAGGAGGCAAATTTTCCTTTGCATGGTTTCGATGATGAAACGAGACGCCGGAAACCGCAAGCGACGTTACAGAGAAATTTTATTCCACCGCCGGATCCAGCCGCTTGTCGAGCACGAGGTATTTGCGGACGTAGTCGTGCACGGCATTTTCCAGCGACGTGACGGGCGCCGCGTAGCCCGCACCGCGCAACCGGAGCAGGTTGGCCTGCGTGAAGTATTGATACTTGTCGCGGATGGTTTCCGGCATTTCGATGAACTTGATGACGGGTTTCTTTTTCAGCGCGGTGAAAACGGCGTTGGACAAATCCACCCACGTGCGCGCCTGACCGGAGCCGATGTTGAACAGGCCGTTCGCGCGTGGCGTCGCTGCGAGGTGCAGGGTCATGGCCACGCAATCTTTGACGTAAAGAAAATCGCGCTGCTGCTCACCATTTTTGTAATCCGGCTTGTAGCTTTTGAAAAGTTGGATGACGCCCTTTTCCTGCACCTGCGCAAAACTTTTGTGGACGAGCGACCGCATGTCCCCCTTGTGATCTTCATTCGGGCCGAAGACGTTGAAATATTTCAGGCCGCAAACCTTGTTCAAAAATCCCGTGCGCTTCGCGTGCAAATCAAAAAGATGCTTTGAGTAGCCATACATATTCAGCGGGCGCAAGGTGTCGAGCGCGGCCTCGTTGTCTTCCATGCCTTGTGCGCCGTTGCCGTAAGTTGCGGCGGACGAGGCATAGACGAAGCGCACCTTGTTTGCGAGCGACCAGTGCGCGAGGTCCTTGGTGAACTCGTAATTGTTTTTGGCGAGATACGTCGCGTCTTTCTCCGTCGTGGCCGAGCACGCGCCCAGGTGCAGCACCAGATCAAATTTTCCCAATGCGCCACTTTGTAAACGTGTTTGCAAATCCGCTGCCTCGACATAATCCGCGAAGCGCAGCGGCGTGAGGTTGCGCCATTTTTCGTTCGTGCCGAGGATGTCGCAGACGATGATGTTGTCGCACCCGCGCCGGTTGAGCGCCCAAACGAGCGCGCTGCCGATGAAGCCCGCGCCGCCAGTCACCAGCACGCGCGCGTCAGAAAAATCGTTCGGTTTCATGCAAAGAAATTACTTGGTTGTCGCTGCCCACGCCAGTCCATCCGCGCCTTTGCCGGCGGCGATGGGTTTTTCGGCGGTAAATGTTTTCAGGTCGATCACCATCACCTGACCACTCGCGCTGCACGAGACGTAGGCGAACGCGCCGTCGGGGCGGATCAGGACTTCCTGGGGCGTCTTCGGCGCGTCGAGGACGTGCGCGATTTTCATCGTCTGCAAATCCACGATGCCAACTTGGCTGATGCCGCTCATCGCCACAACCAGCCTGCGCCCGTCTGGCGTCACCGCTGTGCCATAGCCGATGCCCGGCAGCTCAATCCATTTGGCGACTTCGTTTTTCGTGGTGTCAATTACGGCGAGCTGTGGCTTTGCTTGGTCGGCGGTGAAAACCCATTTGTCATCCGGCGAGATAGCAATGCGCTGGGTGGTCTTGCAGATGGGAATGATTTTGCGGACTTCTTTTTTCTCCAGATCCAACACGGAGACCGTTCCCGGCCCAACGTTCGCGGTGTAGCCGGTCTTGCCGTCGCTGCTGATGGCGAGCATGTGCGATTCGGTCTGGCCGGTGGGAATCGCGCCGATGAGTTTGAAAGTTTTCGGGTCAATGACGGAAATGGAATTTTCCAATTCGGTCGTGAGGTAGAGCAAATGATTTTTCGGCCCGATGACCGCGCAGTGCGGGCGCACACCTTTGCCGAAATCCACCGTGCCGACGACGGCGTATTTTTCCAGGTCAATCACGCGGATGAGACTGCCGTCCGTGCCGGGCTTGCCCACGCCGGAGTTGCCAAAGATGGGAACGAACGCTAGCTGCCCATCCGCCGAAGACACGACTTCATGGCCCGTGACACCGTCCTCTGCGACCGCCGCAAGCTGCGCGCCGGTAGTGGGATTGATAATGGAAAGCGTGCGGTCGCCTTTGTTCGCGACGAGCAACAGGCCCTTGGTATTTTCCGAACGTGCCGCAATCGCAAAAAGCGCGAACACGGCGACGGCCAGAAAAAACTTTTTTAATTTCATATCACCAACCGAGCACATGCGCAAAAATCAGCGGCGCAACAATCGTCGCATCGGATTCGATGATGAACTTCGGCGTCTTCACCCCGAGTTTGCCCCAGGTGATTTTTTCGTTCGGCACGGCGCCGGAATAGCTGCCGTAGCTCGTGGTGGAATCGCTGATCTGGCAGAAGTAACCCCAGAGCGGCACACTGGTGCGCAGCAGATCCTGATGCAGCATCGGCACGACGCAAATCGGGAAGTCGCCGGAAATACCGCCGCCGATCTGAAACATGCCAATCGTGCTCTTCTTGGTGGCGGTCTTCGTGTAAAACTCCGCGAGCCAGGTCATGTATTCGATGCCGGTGCGGACGGTGTGGACGTTCTTGATTTCACCGCGAATGACGGCGGCGGCATACATGTTACCGAGCGTCGCATCCTCCCAGCCGGGCACAACGATGGGCAGATTCTTCTGCGCGGCGGCGAGCATCCAGGAATTTTTCGGATCAATCTGATAATACTTTTCGTATTTGCCGGAGAGCAAAACCTTGTAGAAAAATTCGTGCGGGAAATAGCGTTCGCCCTTCTTGTCGGCATCGGTCCAGACTTCGAGCATGGCCTTTTCCATGCGGCGCATCGCTTCGCCTTCGGGAATGCAGGTGTCGGTCACGCGGTTCATGTGGCGTTCGAGCAAGGCTTGTTCGTCTTCCGCCGTGAGCGAGCGGTAGCCCGGCACGCGTTCGTAGTAATCATGCGCGACGAGATTGAAAACGTCTTCTTCCAGATTCGCGCCCGTGCAGGTGATGAGTTGCACTTTGTCCTGCCGGATCATTTCCGCGAGCGAGAGGCCGAGTTCCGCCGTGCTCATCGCACCGCCGAGGGTGATCATCATTTTGCCGCCGCCGTCGAGATGCGCGACGTAGCCTTTGGCGGCGTCCACGAGCGACGCGGCGTTGAAGTGACGATAGTGGTGCTGAATAAAACGGGAAACAGGTCCGCCGGTTAGTTTCGCTGGTTTGATCGATTTTTTCTTGGCCATAAAATTAAAAAATTATTTCCGTAAACGATACGCGAGCGCAGGGGAAAACCAATCTCAAATTGAATTGAATCTCACGCAAAGCGGCCAAGGCGCAAAGAAATTCAGTTCCTTTACTTTGCGGCTTGGCGGCTTGGCGTGAGATTGTGGTAGTTACCGCACCGTTACCAGATCCGGCCCGGCGACGGAGAGGTTGCCAGAGCGGTTGCCATTGAATTTCGGGCCGACGATGACGTTGCGGTTGCAGGTCACGTTGTTCACGCGGAAGGCCGCGCCGCCGCAGTTGATGGCGATGAGGTTGGTGAAGGCGTTTTGCGAACATTCCGTCATCGGCGCGGGCAGCGCGATGCCGTTGATGAAATCTTCCGAGTGCGCCATGAACACGCCGTGATGTTTGCTCGCGCGGATGTCGACGCCAAAAAATTTATTCTCGTGGCTGGAGCGCATAAAGATGCCGAGATCGTTCGCGGTGAGCGTGGCGTTGCTGATGGTGTTGTGGTTGAACGCGAGGTCGAGTGAGATGCCGGCGCCGGGATTGTCGTGTAGGCTCAAGTTGCTAAACACGCTGTCTTCGGTGAGATAGCAAGCGAGGCCGTCGAACTCGTTGTCGAATGATTCAAAATTCTTCACCGTCAGCCGCCGCACGCCGAGCGTGGTAACCAAGCCGCCCGAGCGGCAGCGGAACGCGGCGACATGTTTTATGACGGAATCGGTGACGCCTTGGATGGTGATCCCGTTGTTGCGGATCTCCGAACCTTCGCCGGCAAGCTGCCAGAGTTCGCGTGTTTGATTTTTCCGGTTACCGTCAATGGTGAGGTCGCTCACGGAAAGATTTTTCACGATGGTGCGCGGGGCGTTGACCGGCTCGCCAAGAATAATGACGGGGCAATTCGCGTTGTCCGCCAGCCGCAGGACGGTGGCCGCACCGGAACCGCGCAAGGACTGAAAATCGCGGCGCAGGACGAGCGGCTGGCGGACTAAAATATTTCCCGGCGGCAAAACCACCTCGCCGCCGGATGCGGGCAAGGAATTTAATGCGTCTTGGATTTCGCCGCCGGTCACGCCGGGCTGCAGCATCACGACAACCGGCTCCGCGGAGGATTTTTCCGGTTCGGCCGCACCCAGCATGGGAAAACAGGATAGGCAGAAGCTTGCGGTGAGAAGAGCCACCGCCCGATAACCACTGACTTGTTTGAAGTTCGTTTTCATAACGACCGAACCTTCACCGTTGGATCAGAGCTTCTGAACTAATGTCGTCCATTCAGAAAATTATTCCACAAAAATTTTTCATTTTTTAAAAATATTTTCCGGCGCACGGATTTTCTTTCTGCCCGTTTCAAAAATCTTTATGCTGCGCGCGTTCAATTATGCCGACTCAAAAATCATCCGCCGCCACGCCCGCCGCGCTCGGTTACACCATGCCCGCCGAATGGGAGCCGCACGCCGCGACCTGGTTGGGCTGGCCGCACAACGCGAGCGACTGGCCGGGAAAATTTGAGGTCATCCCGTGGGTCTACGGCGAGATGATCCGCAAAATTTCCGCCGGTGAAAAAATCAACCTCATCATCCGGCACCAGCAAGACGAGCAGTTAGCGCGCCATGTCTGCCGGCACGTCGGCGCGGATTTGCGGAAGATTAAATTTGTCGTTCACCCCACGAATCGCGGCTGGACACGCGACACCGGGCCGATTTTTGTGAAGCGGAAGGCGCAAGGCGGTAAAGCGGAAACGGCAATTGTCCATTTTCATTTCAATGCCTGGGCAAAGTATGACAACTGGCGCAAGGACACCAAGGTGCCGCAAACCGCCGCGAGGTTGCTCGGCAAAAAACTTTTTCACGCGGAACACGATGGCAAGCCGTTCGTCATCGAAGGCGGCGGCATGGAATTGAACGGGCACGGGACGCTCATCACCACGGAGCAATGCTATCTCGATCCGAAGGTGCAAGTCCGCAATCCCGGCCTTGGAAAAAAAGAAATCGAAGGCGCGCTGAAAAATTATCTCGGCGTCTCCAACATCTTCTGGTTGCGCGAAGGCCCGGTGGGCGATGACACGCACGGCCACATAGACGACATCTGCCGGTTCGTGAATCGTCAGACGCTCGTGCTCGTTCGCGAACGCAACACCAAAGACATCAACCATCGTCCACTGGAAAAAAACTGGGATCGCATCAAAGATTTGCGACTCGAAGACGGCAGCAAGCCGGAGGTGGTGGAGTTGCCCATGCCCAACCCGCTTTATTTTGACGGCGTGCGTTTGCCCGCGAGCTACGCTAATTTTTACATCTGCAACACCGGCGTCATCGTGCCGACGTTCAACGACCCGAACGACCGCGTGGCACTCGGTATTCTCGGTGAACTCTTCAAAGATCGTCCGGTGATGGGCATTCACGCGGTGGATTTAGTTTGGGGCTTTGGCTCGCTTCATTGTTTGACGCAGCAGCAGCCAGTATGAGCCGGGGTGTGCGTTTGGCCGCACGTCACCAGTATTGATGATTGTCAGCACGAGGGCTTCGGCTAAGGTTGATTCAACACCAGCACATCCAGCGCAAACATTTTGCGTTAAGATCCAAAATCAATTTATTATGAGTATTAAACCGTCCAAGTCGGCCGTCCGAACCGGGTTCACCTTGATCGAACTGCTGGTGGTCATTGCAATTATTGCCATCCTCGCGGCGATGTTGCTGCCGGCACTCGCCCGTGCCAAGAGCCGAGCCTATGCGGCGAACGACATCAATAATTGCAAGCAGACCATGCTGGCGACGGCGTTGTATTGTTCGGATTCGCTCGATGTCCTGCCCGCACCTGGCTGGCAGATGAACTACGATAACTGGGTATTCAGCGGTGCGCTCAGTGCTTCCGGGTTGCTCGCATCTCATACTGCTGCTACTTTTCAGGGAGACTTCGATAAACAGGCCAGCTACTTCACTGGTTCCGCTTATGGGACCGCCCCGGCTAATGCGGCTTACAAACCTGGCTTGCTGTATCAATTTTTGAGGAATCCGAAATTGCTGATTTGTCCGGAAGACGCCGTTAACACTGCCTATTATCAACGTTACATTATTATCTGCAGCTACGTTTGGGACGGCGCAATTGTCGCCTACGGGGAACAGCCGCCGAACACGGCAGGCACCTTTTACAAGCCTTACAAAATATCGCGATTTAAGGCATCAAACATTTTGCAGTGGGAGAACGATGAGAAAAATACCGCCGCTGGCGCTTGGAACGATGTTGCGAATTTTCCAATTGAGGGCGGAAAACATGCGTTTTCCAGCCGGCATGGCAAGTCTTCTCAAGTGGGAAAAATGGACGGCAGCGCCGCCCGCATTCCGTTGACGGACATGATTAACATGGCCAACGACACCACGACTGCAAATGATGTGTGGTATAATCCCAATACTACCACCGGTCATTGATGACTGTCATTTCCACTCGCCCGTCTGCAAATACGGTTTGAGCTTTTCCTTCAGCGTCTCGCGGCCGCGATGGATGATGGATTTCGTCGCCGAGAGCGAACAACCGAGGATGTCCGCGATTTCCTCGTAGCTCACCTCGTCCTGTCGGCACAACAAAATTGCCGTGCGTTGGTTTTCCGGCAGTTCGGCCAGCGCCTCCTCGATTTTTTTCGCCAATTCGCCGTGCAGAACATCCTCGACCGGCAGGACAATTTTCTTGTCCTCGTATTGTCGCACTGGCTGGTCATCGTGCTCGGAATGCGATTCCTCCAATGACTCCGCCGGATGCCGCGACCGGCGGCGGATTTCGTTCAGGCAGAGATTCCGTGCGATGGTGAAAAGCCACGTTGAAAATTTCGCCGTGCGCTCATAGCGGTCGCGAGATTTCCAGACCTGCACAAAGGTGTTCTGCGCCACGTCCTCGGCCTCGGTTTCATCGCGCAGCGTGCCGAAGATAAAATTCAATGTGGGCTGCTGCCATTTGCCGACCAGTTCGGTGAACGCCGCACGGTCGCCGCGCTTCACGCGCAGCATCAGGGCGGCATCAGGGTCGGGGTGTTCCGGCATTACGGGCAAGTTTAACCAACACCGCGATGGCGACAAGGTTTCGCTGGCGGAATGTTCAGTTTTCCACGCGGAAAACTTGAAAGTTGAAACTTGAAACCGGATGATGTGCGCCCGTGCAGGATTTGCTGAAAAAAATCGAGGCCGCCGCCGAGGTGCGCCTGACCTTCGCGCCGAGCGCCACGCCGGCGGAAAAGCTCGCGCGCTACAAAACCTTCCTCAAGGTCGAGGCGCAGCGGCTCAAGATGCTCCATCGCGCCGGCGGGGACGGCATCGAAATTTGCCAGGCGCGCGCCGCCATTCTCGACGCGTTGCTGAAACATTTTTGGGAGACCGCGCTGGAAAAAATCCCTAGCTTGAAGAAAAATGAAATTCCCCCCATTGCCCTCGTGGCCATCGGTGGCTTTGGCCGCGCGGAACTAAATCCGCACAGCGACATCGATTTCATGTTCCTGCACGAGGGGCTGGTCGCCGCCGGCAAACCGCAGCCGCCGCTCGCGCAATTGTTCGATGGGATTTTGTATCCGCTGTGGGATCTCGGTTTCAAGGTCGGCTATTCCGTTCGCGATATCAGCGATTGCGTGAAGGTGGCGAACACCGACATGCAGTCCAAAACTTCGCTCATCGAGTCGCGGCTGGTGATCGGCGACGCGGCGTTATTCAAAAAATACCAGACAGCCGTGGTGGCGAAGTGCGTGGTGGCGTTCGAGGATAAATACATCGCCCTTCGCCTCGAAGACCAAGCCACGCGCCGCAGTAAGCACGGCAACTCCGCCTGCATGCAGGAGCCGAACATCAAGAACGGCTGCGGCGGCCTGCGCGATTTTCAAAATCTCCTGTGGATGTCTTTTTTCAAATACCGCACGCGTTCGCTGCGGGATTTGCAGGAGCGGGAATTTCTCACGCCCGCGGAGCGCAAGCAGTTGGAGGCGGCGCATGAATTTTTGCTGCGCGTCCGCACCGAGATGCACTACCACACGAATCGCCCGCAGGATGTGCTGGGCAAAAACATCCAGCCGGCCATCGCGCACAACCTCGGCTATGGCGACCGTTCGCCGAGCAAGCGCATCGAGAAATTCATGCGCGACCTCTACACGCACATGCGGAATGTTTTTCTCACCACGCGCACACTGGAACAGCGCATGGCGCTGGTTTCGCCGTTGCAAACCAGCAAGATTAACCGGCTCCGCAACCTGCTCCCCGGTGGCAAACCACGCGAGCTGCCGGAACCGGTGGACGGTTTCATTTTTCTCGATGGCGAAATTCGCGCGGCGAACAACCGCATCTTCCGTGACTCACCGCGCCGGCTGATGCGCGTTTTTCTCCACGCCCAGCAACGGCATTTACAGTTGCATCCCGACCTCGCGCAACTCATCCGCAGCCAGACGCATTTGGTGGACCGGGAATTTCTCGGCGACGCGCACGTCCGTGAAACCTTTCTGACCATCCTCGAACGGCGCGGCGAGGTCGGCCCCGCCTTGCGCGCGATGCACGAGGTGAATCTGCTCGGCAAATACATCCCCGAGTTCGGCAAGCTCACCTGCCTCGTGCAGCACGAGTTTTATCATCAATACGCCGCCGACGAGCACACGCTCGTCTGCATCGAGCAACTCGACAAAATCTGGGGCGCCAAGGAACCACCCTTCAATTACTACGAGCCGATTTTCCAGAGCCTCGAACGCCCTGGATTGCTTTATCTTTCGCTGCTGCTTCACGACGTAGGCAAGGCCGCAAAGCACGAACAGGGCAAGCATGCCGACGTGGGGGCGGCGCTGGCGCTGCGCGCCGCCAAGCGGTTGCAACTGGACGAAGGCTCGACGGACATCCTCAAATTTCTCGTCGAAAACCATCTGCTCATGGCGATGCTTTCGCAGCGGCGCGACCTGGATGACCCCGCCGTCATCCGTGAATTTTCACGACAGATTGGCACACCGGAGAAGCTGAGCCTGCTGCTGCTCCTGACGTTTGCCGATTCGCAGGGCACGAGCGACAAACTGTGGAGCGGCTTCAAAGATTCGTTGCTCTGGCAGTTGCACAATCGTTCCACCGCCTTGCTGGTCGGCGGCACGGAATTCCGCAAGGCCAGCGAAAAGGCCCGGGAAGAATTGCGCGATCTCGTCCGTGAGCTGACGCCCAGCCGCGTCACCGATGAGGAATTGGAAGCCCATTTCAGCACGTTGCCGCAACGGTATTTTGAGATCCACACCGCCGCTCAAATTCAGGACGATCTCGAACTCGCCCACCGTTTCATGCACCGCCTCGTGGCCGAGGGCGACCGCGCACTGGTGCCGGCGACCGCGTGGATTGACGAGCGCGACCGCGGCTATAGCCTTGTGAAAGTCTGCACTTGGGACCGCGCCGGACTGTTCGGAAAAATCGCCGGTTCGCTAAGCGCGTCCGGCCTGAATATTTTAGGCGCGCAGATTTTCACCCGCACCGACGGCATTGCGCTCGACACCTTTTTTGTGAACGACGCCCGCACCGGCGCGCTCGCGGACAAGGAGCAGCGCGAGAAATTTTCCGGCCTGTTGGAAAAAGTTTTGACCGGCAAGGACATCAACCTGCACCAACTCATCGCCCGGCGCACGTTTAACCAGCCGCATTACACCGCATATTTCGGTGAACGCATTGAGACGCAGATCCGCTTCGACAACGAGGCGTCCGAAGGTCGCACACTGATTGAAATTGAAACCGAAGACCGGCTCGGCCTGTTGCACGCAATTTCACAGACCTTTGCCGAACTGAAGCTGGACGTTTCCGCCGCGCGCATCGTGACCGAACGTGGTGCGGCGTTGGATAATTTTTACGTGCGCGAAATTGGCGCGGGGCAGATAAATCTGGCCGCGCGCGGCCCGGAAATCGAAATCGCGCTACGCGCCGCAATCGGACAACTGGAAGCCTTTATTTGAGTCGCGCGAAAAAAGCCGTAGTTGCCACGCACCTGGAAGTCTGTTAAAAAAGCACAGCCTGCAAACATCGGCGGGCAAGCCGCGCCGATGTGCGCGAAGGCGGGTGTGGTTCAATGGTAGAATGTGGCCTTCCCAAGGCTGAGACGAGGGTTCGATTCCCTTCACCCGCTCCAT
>CAIKKJ010000068.1 GCA_903827955.1 uncultured Verrucomicrobia subdivision 3 bacterium | reverse complement strand
GGGGTGCGTGTGCTGGAAGATTGCTACAACGCGAATGCGGATTCGATGCGGGCGGCGCTGGAGACCTTGTGCGGTCTGCCGCTGCAAGGGCGGCGCGTTGCCATCCTCGGCGACATGGCGGAACTCGGCGCGCAGACCGAGGCGGCGCACGTCGAGATCGGGAAATTTGCGGCGGAGCTGAAGATCGGGCAGTTGTTCACGGTCGGGAAAAATTCGGCGGCCACGGCAAAGGCGGCGCGCGATGCCGGTTTGCTCCGTGTGATTGAATTCGTCGACGTTGAAGCGGCGATGAAGGCGCTGAAAAACTTTTTGAAGCCGGGCGACGTGGTGTTGCTGAAAGCGTCGCGGTCATCGCGATTGGAACGAATCGCCGAAATTTTGAAATCAGAAAAATAAACGACCATGAATATTCAGATGAACCGATTGCAGGTGGGGGTTAATTATCCCGGCTTGATCCCACTGAAGAACTATTTTGAAAAGATTAAAGTGGAGAGTGGGGACGATTCTGTTCGTCGGTCTGTCGGAAATTTCGCAGACATTGAAACTGAATCAGAAATGATCCGCTCCGCGCAGATGCTGATTGAAAGCGCCAAAGTCGCGCAGGCCAGCTTGAGTCATTTGCTAGGAGAAATTCGGGAAGCGTCAATCAAGTGAAGCCAGCCCGGATCAATAGCTAAATGCTCTACTATTTCAGCCAACGGATTTTGGAATGGGCGCACGGCGGCGAATGGGAGTCGCGGCTGGCGTTCCTGCGGCTGTTCCGTTACATCACGGTGCGCAGCGCAGGCGCGGCGCTCACGGCGCTGGTGTTGAGCCTGTGGCTCGGCCCCAAAATTATCCGCGCGCTGAAGGAAATGAAGTTCGGTCAGGAATACGCGGATCGCGCGGAGGAGGCGGGCGATTTCAAGACGCGCATCTTGAGCAAGAAAGGCACGCCGACGATGGGCGGGGTGCTCATCATCACGTCGCTGCTTTTCTCGACGATGCTCTGGGCGCAGTGGAATCCGCTCGTGGAACTGACGATGCTCTCGGTGCTGGTCTTGTCCGGCCTCGGCTTCTACGACGACTACGCGAAAATTTTGAAGCAAAGCGGCGGCGGCACTCCGCCGCGCGTGAAGTTGATCGTGCAATTCGCGCTGGCGGCGTTCGTCGGGATTTATCTTTTGAACTGGCCGGAGCGGAGTGAACTGATTTTGGCGAAGGGTAAAACGGGCTTTGATATTTATCACAGTAATCTGGTTTCGTCGCTGATGCTGCCGTTTTACAAATACCCGTTGCACGTCGGCGCGGTAGTGGGTGTGGTGATCGTGATGCTCGCCATCGTCGGCAGCTCAAACGCGGTGAACCTGACCGACGGCCTCGACGGTCTCGCCATCGGTTGCACGTTGATCACGGGGTTTGTGTTTCTGGTGTTCACCTATCTCGCGGGCAACATCAAGTTGGCGACGTATCTGCAAATCCCGTATGTGCCGGGCGCAGGCGAACTGACGGTTTTTTGCGCGGCGCTGCTCGGCGCGGGGCTGGGATTTTTGTGGTTCAACTGCCATCCGGCGCAGGTGTTCATGGGTGACACTGGTTCGCTGGCGCTGGGCGGCGCGTTCGGCATCGTGGCGGTGTTGATTCACCAGCCGTTTGTGTTGGTGATTGCGGGCGGGGTATTCGTGATGGAGGCGCTTTCAGTAATTTTGCAGAAGGGCTGGTTTAAATACACGCGGCTGAAGACGGGAACCGGCCAGCGGATTTTCCTGATGTCGCCGATCCATCATCACTTTGAGAAGAAGGGTTGGTATGAATCGCAGGTGGTCACGCGGTTCTACATCCTGTGCGTGTTGTGCGCGGTGATCGCGCTGGCGACATTGAAGCTCCGTTGAACGAAAATGAAAGACGCAGAAAACATGAATGAAAACCGCTTTGCTGCTTGCACGAACGGCGCGCGGTTGTTAATTTTTTTGCCAGATGCAGCACGGCGCGCGACCGCCGGTAGATTTTCTTTTGAGTTTCAACTTTCTGCCGGAAATTCGTTTCGCGACCACTCCGTTTCGGCGACGACCAAAAACAGTTTTAAACGCCGTGAAATTTTTCGAGGGAAAATTTCGCGGCGCAACAATCAAAAACAAAAAAACCACCTCGAACAAAGGACGCATTTGCGTCACAACCTATGACCAATCCAAATCCATTCGTTCCCAAAGGCTCGCTGCTCGAACAACAAAGCGCGCGCCGTTCCCGCCTCAAGCTCGGCGTGTTTTGCGTGATCGCCGTGAGCAGTCTTGGCCTCGTGGCCATGCTCATCCAAGGTTGCAAACGCGAGCAGCCGACCGACAACGCGCTTAATGAAATTCCAACGAACAATCCGGCCATCACCGACGCCACGAACCCGCCGGCCATGGATGTTTCGAATAACGCGGCGATGATCCCACCGCCGATGACGAACCCGCCAGTCATTCCGCAGCCGTTGCCGCCGGTAGCCGAACCCGTGGCTGGTTCTGAATATCTCGTCGCGAAAGGTGACACGCTCACCACGATTGCCAAGGCGCACCATGTCTCGTTGAAAGATTTGCAATCCGCCAATCCCGGCGTGGATTCCAAGCACCTGAAAATCAAACAAAAGATCACCATTCCGTCCTCGACCAAATCCGCTGACGCGTTGGCTCCGGCCGCGACGGGCGTGGTGGCTGATGCCGGCGGCGAACTTTACACCATCAAGTCCGGCGACACGCTGGACAAGATTGCCCGGGCGCATCACACCACGGCTAAGGCCATTCAGGCGGCGAACAACCTGACCACGACGAAAATCCTCGTCGGCCACAAATTGAAAATTCCCGCGAAGGCCGAAACCGCGCCTGCGCCGGTTGAAGCTCCAGCGGTGGCCGCGCCGGTGATGCCCTCCGTGCCTGCACCGGCATCTGCGCCTGCGCCGGTGAAGTAATTGTTTGCGGACGGCGGCGGAAAAAATCCGCCGTCGTCCCTTACCGGTTTTGTTTGATGTTCGTTGAAGTTTAATGGTTGTTGGTAATTGCGTCCGCTTTCCCTCCTCAACTGTGGGCGCAATGCCGAGCGACGTTCCGTTTTTCGGAGCGCGCCGGATTTTTCAAGATTTTTCCTTAGCGTAAATGAAAGCTGCTGTCACCACGCTCGCGTTTTGCGTCGCCGCCCTGCTCGCACTGGGGTTGGTGATGCTTTACAGCTCCAGCATGGTGATGATGGACAAGCACACCCACGTCGAAGTCGGTGCGCACATGCTCCAGATGCAGGTCTTGTGGTGTGCGCTTGGCATCATCACCTGCGCCGTCATCACGGCGCTCGATTACCAGCTCCTGAAAAAAATTGCGTGGCCGCTGTTCATTGGCACTTTGCTGCTCGCGCTGCTGGTGTTTGTCCCGCACCTCGGCATGAAGATCAACGGCGCGCGCCGCTGGATTCACGTTCCCGGCGCGACGTTGCAGCCTTCGGAAATCGTCAAGCTCGGCCTCATCATCATCGTCGCGTGGTATGTGGACCGCTCGCAGCGCAAGATGAATACGTTTGTGCGCGGCATCATTTATCCCGGTGCCATCATCGGTTTGGCGCTGGGAATGATTTTCATTGAGCCGGATCGCGGCACGACCATTCTGCTCGCGTCGGTCACCGGCACGATGCTGTTTCTCGCCGGTGTCCGCTGGTTGCATCTGATTCCCGTCGGCGCGCTGGGCTTGGCGGGACTGGCGTTTTCCATCGCGCACGATGGTATGAGGAGTGGTCGCATCAATGCCTGGCTGCACCCTGAAGCCCACGCGAACGGCGTCGCGCTGCAAGCCACGCAGGCAAAAATCGCCATCGGCTCCGGCGGACTGCTCGGCCTCGGGCTTGGCGATGGACGCCAGAAACTCGGCTTCCTGCCGGAGATTCACAGCGATTTTATTTTTGCGAACATCGGCGAGGAACTCGGCCTCGTCGCTACGGCGTTCGTCGTCATCGCCTTTTTGCTCATCGGCCTCTGCGGCCTTTATATCGCGCTGAACGCCCGCGACCAGTTCGGAGCGCAACTCGCCATCGGCGTCACCGCGCTTATCTGTTTTCAGGCCATCATCAACATCGGCGTCGTCACCGGCCTGCTGCCGAACAAAGGTTTGGCGCTGCCGTTCATCAGCTCCGGCGGGTCGAGTTTGCTGGCAATGCTCATGGGCGTGGGAATTTTATTCAGCGTCGCGCGGCAGGCCGTGCCGGGAAAGATTTCCGTGACCGATCCCGGCGGCAGCGCCAACGACAATCCCTTTTCGGCCAAAGGAAAATGATTTCGCCCGCATCCACCAAGCTGTTTGTTGCCATCGCGTGTGGTGGGACAGGTGGTCATCTTTTCCCCGGCCTCGCCGTGGCGGAACAGTTGCGGCAGCGCGGTTGCGACGTCGCGCTGCTGATCTCGCCGAAGGAAGTGGATCAGCAGGCGGTGAAAAATTTGCCGGGCATCGAGACATTTACGCTGCCCGCCGTCGGTTTGCAAAACCGGAATTATTTTGCCTTCGCCAATAGTTTTTGGAATTCGTTCCGCGCCTCGCGCAAATATTTCAACCAGCGCAACCCTGCCGCCGTGCTCGCGATGGGCGGCTTCACCAGCGCGCCGCCCGTGCTGGCCGCGCGTAAGTTCGGCACAAAAACTTTTCTGCACGACTCGAACACCATTCCCGGCAAGGCCAACCGGTTCCTTGCGCGCTTCGTGGACGAGGCGTTCATCGGCTTCCCTGAAGCCGCGTCGCGGCTGCGAGCGGAAAAAATTTCCGTCACCGGCACGCCCGTGCGTCCGCAATTTTCCCAATCGGCAATCGGCAATCGGCAATCGGCAACTGCCCTTGGCCTTGACCTAAACTTGCCGGTAATCCTCGTCGTCGGCGGCAGCCAGGGCGCGCGCGGGCTGAATGATTTGATTTTGTCCGCGCTGCCGTTGCTGGCTGAAAAAAACTGGCAGTGGCTACACCTGACCGGCGCGGCTGATTTTGAAAAAGTAAAAGCTGGTTACGCGAAATTAAATTTGAAAGCCGTCGTGAAACCGTTCCTCGTCGAAATGGATCTGGCGCTGGGCGCGGCCACCGCGTGCGTGAGCCGTTCCGGCGCGTCATCATTGGCGGAAATCGCGGCGATGCGCCTGCCGTCCGCGCTTGTGCCGCTGCCCACCTCGGCGGACGGACACCAGTTGACCAACGCGCTGGCGTTTGAAAAAACCGGCGCGGCAAAATTGCTGCCGCAAAATTCATCTCCGGAAAAAGTCTCGGCGCTGCTAGTTGAATTGGTTGGCGAAGTGGCCGAACGTTCCAAAATGCAGGCCGCGCTAGCGCAATGGCACGCGCCGCAGGCGGCGGCGGTGATTGCAAAAAAAATTTTAAGTAGCCTGGCTGTGTCGGCACGGCGGCCGCCCGCTGAATCGCCCGCCACCGGCAAAACAATTTCTGCATGAAGGCTGTATCCGCCATTTTAGCAACGCCCATGTCCGCCCAAAAAAATATCGCCGAAGCGCTCGCTGCGCACGTTTCCATCGCCACGGTCATCAAGCGAGATGAGCCGATGGCGAAACACACCACGCTCCGCGTCGGCGGCCCGGCAGATGTTTATGTGGAGCCGGTGAATGAATCTGACCTTGCTACCATCCTGAAATTTTGCGGCGAGCATGGTGTGAAATTTTTCATCCTCGGCCGCGGCTCGAACCTCATCGTGCGCGACGGAGGTTTTCGCGGCGTGGTGATTTGCCTGGCATCGCCGGAATTTTCCCGCGTGGAGATTGACGGCACGCGCATCCGCGCCGGCGCGGGTGCGAAGCAGAAAATTGTGGCGGTCGAGGCCAAGCGCAGCAGTCTGGCGGGGGTGGAATTTCTGGAAGGCATTCCCGGCAGCATCGGCGGCGCCCTGCGCATGAACGCCGGGGCGATGGGCGGCGAGACTTTTAATGCCGTGGAGTCCGTGCGGGTGATGGATTTTTCCGGCAACGTCCGCGAACTCAAGCCATCCGAAATGTCCGTAACCTATCGCTGCTGCGCGACGTTGAAAAACCAGATTGCGTTGGGCGCGGTTTTCAAATGCGCGCCGGAGCCGCGCGAGCAAATCGAAAAACGCATGATGGCATATAGCGAAAAACGCTGGAGCTCGCAGCCCGCCGCGCCGAGTGCTGGGTGTATGTTCAAAAATCCAACCGGTTTGGCGGCGGGGAAATTGATTGATGAGCTGGGTTTGAAAGGCGCGTTCGTCGGCGGGGCGATGGTTTCGCTGGAACATGGGAATTTTTTGGTGAACGGCGGGCTGGCCACGGCCAAGGATGTTTTGGAATTGATCGCGCAGTTGCAGGCAAAGGTGAAGGCGGCACGGGGCGTAGAGCTGCACACGGAAGTGGAAGTCATCGGCGAGTGATGGTGTGAAGCAAGACTTTCGGTTGATTTGACGCGTCCGGCGTTGACTTCCAAAGTGGTTGCGTTATGGTTGCCTCATGATAACGATTACCATCAAGGGCATTCCCAAAGAAACTCATCGTGAGTTGAAAAAGCGGGCGGCAGCGCACCGGCGCAGCATGAACAGCGAAGTCATTTTTGTTCTGGAATCAATCCTGTGCGGCGTGCCGGATGGCGGCGGCTCGGTCCAACGGTTGCAAAAATCGGTCAAAAAACTTGCACGACGGAAGTGAGTCACAAATTGAATATCACCGTGATGCTGGGCGGGCCGAGCGCCGAACGCGAAGTGTCCCTGCGCACGGGCGCGGCGGTGGCAGCGGCGCTGCGTTCGCTGGGCCACACAGTTCACGAACTGGATCCGCAGTCGCCGGAATGGATTTTGCCGGCGAAGACCGATGCGGTTTTTCTGGCGTTGCACGGGACTTATGGCGAGGACGGCACGGTGCAGAAGCAGCTCGACGCGCTTGGCGTGCCTTACACGGGCTGCGACGCGGAAGCGAGCCGCATCGCGTTTGACAAAGTTTTAACGAAGCAGAGTTGCCTCGAAGCGTGCGTGCCGACGGCAAAATTTGCCGTGATCAACGCCGCGTCGGCGGCGTTGCCGACGGGTTTGCAACTGCCGCTGGTGGTGAAACCAGCGCGGCAGGGTTCGAGCGTCGGGTTGCAATTTGTCGAGCGTGCCGAGGAATGGGTGGCGGCCATCGCCGAGTCGCTGAAGTTTGATACGGAAGTATTGGTCGAGGAAAAAATTGTCGGGCGCGAGACGACGGTAGGTATTTTGGGCGGCAAAGTTTTGCCGGTGGTGGAAGTGCGGCCTAAAGCCGGCACTTACGACTACGCAAACAAATATACGGCCGGCGCGACGGAATACTTTTGCCCGGCGGATTTTGATGCAGCGACGACGAAGCGGATTCAAGAGGCCGCGCTGGGTGCGTTCAAGGCAATTGGCGGGCGCGATTATTCCCGCGTGGATGTCATGGTGCGTGCCGACGGTTCGCCGGTGGTGTTGGAAGTGAATACGCTGCCTGGTATGACGGAGACAAGCCTGCTGCCAAAGGCGGCGGCGGCGGCGGGAATGAATTACGCGGAACTTTGCCAGCACATGATTGATTTGGCGTTGGTGCGAAAATAAATACAAATGTGGTTCAGACGCGAAAATAAGAATCGAAACCGCCGCATCGGGCGCGCCCACGTCCTCGATGTGAAGCTGCGCTCTGATCAGGTGCGCGCCACGCGCGTGCGGCTGGCGACGATTTTGTTTTGCCTCGTGTTCGGCACTTTCTTCGGCCTTTATTTGGTCTGGCGCACGGGCGAGGTGTTGCTGGACAAGTTCGTATATTCCAATCCTGATTTTGCCATCCAAAAAATCGAGGTGCAGACGGATGGTGTGATTTCCACCGACCAGCTGCGGCGTTGGTCCAATGTCAAGGCGGGCGCAAATCTCATCGGCCTGGATCTCGCGAATGTGAAGCGCAGTTTGGAAATGGAATCGGCAGTGGAGACCGCCTCGGTCGAGCGCGTGCTGCCGCACACATTGCGCATCCGGGTGAGCGAGCGCGATCCCATTGCCCAGGTTAATCTGCCGTGTGTGGATGCGGCGGGCAATCTCGCCGTGGCGGTGACGCAGTTGGATAAAAACGCCGTGGCCATGAGGCCGCGCGACCCGCGCGAATGTGTCGTGCCAATCACGCAATTGAATCCGCAACTGCCGGTGATTTCCGGAATCAACCCGGTGAAGCTCAAGCTGGGCGAACCGGTTCCCGCGCCGGAATTGGACCGGGTGCAGGCGGCGCTCGAATTGATTTCCGAGTTTGGGCATTCGCCGATGGCCGGGTTGGTGGATGTGCGGCGCGTGGATGTTTCTTCGCCGGCTGTGCTGGTGGTCACGACGGGGCAGGGCGGTGAAATCACTTTTAGCCTGCAAAACTTTGACCAGCAACTGCAACGCTGGCGGGAGATTTACGATTACGGCAAGCGCATGAACAAAGGCGATATCGCCACGGCGGACTTGGCGGTGGCGAACAATCTGCCCGTGCACTGGATGCTTGCCAGCACCGTGCCCGTCGTCAGCAAGCCCAAGGTAAAACCTTTAAAAAACCGGAGGAACAATGTTTGATGATTCCAACATCGTGGTCGGTCTGGAGATCGGCACGTCAAAAATTTGCGTGGTCGTCGGCGAGCAAAACGCCGAGGGCGCGCTGAACATCATCGGCCTCGGACAGTCGCGTTCACGCGGCGTGCGCAAGGGCGAGATTTGCAACCCGGAGCAGGTCGAGGAAGATTTGCGCGTCGCCATCTTCGAGGCCGAGCAGATGGCCGATGTGGAAATCCGCAGTGTCTATCTCGGTGTCAGCGGCGGTCATGTGCGCGGCTTCAATAATCGTGGCACACACGTTGTCGTTTCCGCTGAACGCGAAATTACAAGCGACGACGTGGATGACGTGATTAAAAATGCCAAAGCCATTAACCTGCCAGCCGAGAACACGGTCATTCACGCTGTGCGCCAGCATTTTTTTGTGGACGGCCAGGATGGCGTGACGAATCCCGTCGGGATGCTCGGCGCGCGACTCGAAGTGGACATGCACGTCATTCACGGCCATGCGAACCGGTTGCAAAACGCCATCCGCCTCGTGCGCGGCACGCAGTTGGAAGTGGATGAAATTGTTTTCAACGGCATCGCCGCCTCGCTGGCGATGCTCACGCCGGAGCAGAAGGAAATGGGCGCGCTGGTCATTGACATCGGCGGCGGCACGACGGAATACGTCGTCTATTCCGACGGCGCGATCCGCCACACCGGCGTGCTGGCGGTCGGCGGCGATCATGTTTCCAACGACCTCGCCTACGGATTGAAAGTGCAGTTGAGCCGCGCAGAAAAATTGAAAATTGACCATGGTTCCGCGCTCGTCACCGACGAGACGAAAGGCCAGAGCATCAGCATCACCAATGAACTCGGCCTCGAGCTGAAACGTATCAACACCGAGCATCTCCAGCGCATCATGTCGTTGCGTCTCGAGGAAATATTCCGGCTCATCGCGCAGGAACTGGAGCAGGCCGGGTTGGCGGATTATTTGCGCGCTGGGGTTTTCCTCTGCGGCGGCGGCTCGCGCGTGCCGGGACTTGTGAAGCTTGCGGAAAATGTTTTCCAGATGAACGTCACGCCCGGCCACGCCGGCGCGGTCAACGGTCTGACGAACACGCTCGACCAGCCAGAATTTTGCGCCGCCATCGGCCTTGCAAAATATGGCGCGCTGAAAAGCCGCAAGCGCGCAAAGCAACGCATCGTGCACAACTTTTTATTCACCACTGGAATCAAAAACGCTTTTGATCGTTTATTAAAACGCTAGTGAAAGGCTGGTTATGGAAACTGAAAATCAAACTCCCATTTTAGAAACCGCCGGCCAGCCGGTCGTGAAATTTTTCGGCGTGGGCAACGCCGGCATCGCGCTGCTCGGCCAACTCGCCACGCCGGAATTTGCCGCCGCCCAGACCATCGCCATTAACACCGATGCCGCCGCGTTCGCGACGAGCGGGGCGACGGTGAAAATCCATCTCGAAAATAAATTGCTGCGCGGTCTCGGTTCCGGCGGCGATCCGGAACGCGGACGCGCGCTGGCCGACGAACAATTTTCCACGCTCAAATCCGCGTGCGAAGGCGCGAACGTCATTTTCATCCTCGCCGGCCTCGGCGGCGGTGCGGGCAGCGGCATCAGCCCCGTGCTGGCCAAGGCGGCGCGCGAGGCAGGGGCGCTGGTGCTGGCGTTTGTCACGCTGCCATTTGATTGCGAAGGCAACCGCCGCGAAGCGCAAGCGCAGACGGCGCTGGAACAGTTGAAGGCGGCTGCCGACGGGGTCATTTGTTTGCCTGGACAGAAAGTTTTCAAGCTCATTGACGAGAACACAAGTTTGGTGGACACGTTCAATTTTTCCGGCGGATTTTTGGTCGAAGGCGTGCGCGGCGTGTGGCAGTTGCTCACGCGGCCGGGGCTGATCCAGGTTCACTTTTCCGATTTGTGCACCCTGTTGCGCGATCGCCATGCGGAAAATGTTTTCGCCTTTGTCGAAGCCGCCGGTGCCGGCCGTTCGCGCGAGGTGGTGGATAAAATTCTCGCGCATCCGTTGCTGGACGAAGGCCGCGCACTGGCAGATTCCGACGCCGTGTTGGTGAGTTTGCTTGCGGGCAAAGACTTGACGATGGCCGAGGTCAACCGCGTGATGGAGCAGGTGAAACGCCAGTGCAGTCACGCGCAGATCATTATGGGGGCGGCGGTGGACGCGGAATTGAAAGGCAAGTTGTGCGTGACCGTCATCGCCGCGAAACAGAATTTAGCAGCGGCGGCAAATTTCCCGACGCGCGTGGAAACCCGCACAGGCACGCCGAATGCCACAAGCCAGCGCGATGTGGTCATCGCGCGACCGGCGCGGGCGCGACGTTCCGGCGCAAAGGCCGTGCAGACGCAATTGCCACTAACGATTGTGAGCAAAGGCCGTTTCGACAAAAGCGAACCGACGCTGCATCACGGCGAGGATTTGGATGTGCCGACGTTCTTGCGGCGTGGCGTGCCGCTAAATTAAATTACTTTTTGGCCCACGCGGTGAGGACGTTGTTTGTTCCGAAGGTCAGGCGCAGTTTGCTTTCGTAGGTGTTCGGGCCGACGCTCTGGACATAGCCGACGCCGCCGGGGTAGCCATAAAATCCTGTGCCGACGGTGACGCTGCTGCCAGTGTTGTAGCGCGTGACCCATTCAGCGATGGTTTGGCCGTCGGAAAGTTTTGCCTGTTTGTCGGGCGGGCCGAGTTCGGTCACGGCTTGGTCGAAGTTGAAAATGCCAACGCGCGCATTCCAGTCCACGCGGTGGGTGGCGCAACCGGCAAAAAGAATCGCGACGGCGACGGCCAGGGAAGTCTTCAAAAAAGTTTTTGTCTTCATGCGGGAAATTTAGTCTGTGCCGGAAAATCTGCAAACGGCAATTTAGTCGGCTCCAACCTTAAAGCCCGCGACAATAGATCGATGATCCGAGGCAACGCCCCAGTTGGAAATCGTGGGAATGCCGGTTTCCGCCGCGAGCCAGTGCGGCTTCAACGCGGGACTTACCAAAATATAATCAATGCGGCTGTAAGTATCGTTGCGGCCATAAAAATAAGTCCAAGCACTGTTGCGTGGCTCGAAATAGGGAGGTTGGCCAGGCGCGGTATCGCCATTGCGTTCGGCGGGTCGCAGGTCGAAGAGTTTGGTTTTGCCGCGCCCGATGATTTCCTTGGTGGCGGCGGAATCTTTGGTGTCGTTGAAATCGCCCAGGACAATGAGTTTGACTGCGGGATTGGCTTTCAGTTTTTCATCAACAATGGCGCGTAAAATTTTGGCCTCGCCAAGCCGTTCCTCGGCTTCGTCCGCGTCCGGCGTAGCGAGGTGGGATTTCAGATGGGCAGCGAGCAGTGTGAACGTGAAATTGGTCGTCGCCTGAATTTCCAGTTCCGCAAACCCGCGCTTCACTTGAAACCGTTTGCCGTCGAGCATAAAAATTTCGTTCGTGTGCGGCCGTCGCGCGGCGATGGGCAACCGGCTCAAGACGGCGACGTGGACATTGGTATCGTAGGCTTGGACGTGTTCCCAAAACGGGAAGTCAAGTCCGTCGGCCTTGAGCGCGGCGCGCAATTCGAGCAGTGCATTGGTGCTGCCCATTTCTTCGAGTGCGAGCACATCGGGGTTCATGGCCTTGATGGTCTCGCGGATTTTGGTTTTTGCCTCGGCGGTTTTGACGTGCGGGCGCGAAGCGGTCGGGGCGTCGAGATAATTTTCCACGTTGTAGGTGGCCACGCGGAAAATATCAGCGGCAAATCCGGCGGAAACAAAAAATCCCGGAGCCAGCAGTAGAAACAAAATTAAAATTTGTCTCGGCATGGCTCCGGAAAAATTCAGAAAACGTCAGGCGCGGGTCCAGACGGTGTTGTTAGACCAATTAAGCGTGTTGCCGTTGTCAGTGATTTGCACGGTGAGGCCGACGTCCCAGCCGGCGCCGCCGAGTGCGGTCAGCGAATTGTTACCGGTCAAGATGCAACTGCCGATGGAGCCGACTTCATTGATGAGAACCAGAAAGTTTTCTTGCTGGAAAATGGCGCAGGGCCGTCCTCGGTAAAGCCAGCCGCCTTCGAGGCTGGGCAGATGACGCGAGGCGGGGCCTTGCGTCCAGACGGTGGCATTTGACCAGCTGATGGTGCGGCCGCGGTTGGAAATTTGCGCGGTCAGTCCGGCATCCCAGCCAGCACCGCCGAGGACGATGAAGCTGTTGCTGCCGGTCCAGACGCCGCTGCCGACGGAGCCGATTTCATTGATGAGCAGGAGCATCGCGCCTTGCTGGATGATGGTGCAGGGCAGTCCCTGATAGAGCCAGCCGCTGCCGATGCGGGTGTGGGAGTTTGTGATGACCTGGGCAGAGGCGAGGCCGCGCAGGGCGAACAGCCCACCAATGGCGGCGATGGCTTTGACGGCGTCGCGGCGTTTTATTTTTTGATTCATGCTTTTGGTGGAAGTTGGCGCAAGGTTGAACCGGCGCTGAAAAATTGTCCAGCGCGGATTGCACGGGAACTTTTTTGCCATTTGGCGCAAAGCTGTTAAACTGGTTTTATGTCTCGAAAAGCAAAGGGCGCGGCGCTGAAATTGGATGACAAACAGAGCGAACGCGATCATCGTGAACTGCGTATTGATAAGGTGGGCGTGCGCGGATTGAAGTTTCCCATCCAGGTTCACGATAAGGCGCGCCGCGTGCAGAACACGGTGGCGACCATCGGCATGTTCGTGGACTTGCCGATGGAATTCAAAGGCACGCACATGAGCCGCTTCGTGGAGGTGCTCAACGCGCACGGCCGGATCATCCACGTCGAGAACATCAACGACATTTTGCATGCGTTGCAAAAAAAATTGAACTCGGCGACGTCGCATTTGGAGATTGAATTTCCGTATTTCATGTCCAAGAAATCGCCGGTATCGCGGCAGGAAAGTTTGATGGACTATGTGGCGCGCTTCGACGCGGCGGCATGCGGTGAAGAAATTGACTTTGTGCTGACGGTGAAGGCGAACGTGACGACGTTGTGCCCGTGCTCGAAGGCGATTGCCCGCTACGGCGCGCACAACCAGCGCGGCGAGGTGACGGTGGCGCTGCGTTCGACGGACGTGGTGTGGATCGAGGACGTGGTGGCGATGATCGAGAAGTCGGCTAGTTCGGAACTTTACGCGCTGCTCAAGCGGCAAGATGAAAAAGCGGTAACGGAGCGCGCTTATGAAAATCCGGTCTTCGTCGAAGACCTGGTGCGCAATGTCGCGCTAAAGCTCAACGCCAACCGGCGCGTGAGCTGGTATAAAGTTGAGGCGGAAAATTTTGAGAGCATCCATAATCACAACGCCTATGCGTGCATTGAAAAGACGCCGTAAAACTTCGGATCGAAGTCCGGTTTTACCGCCAGCTGAATCCTGCGCCGAAATTTCTTAAAATTTTTGTGGCATATTTGCCGTGCTTTGATAGATTCCCGCGCTCTAGTTGAGCCGGAATCGAACTAGGAAACCAATTTTATTTTGTGACAGCGAAGAAAAAAGAAGTGAAAAAAGCCGCGCCGCGCGGCAAATCGCAGACGACCGCCACGGCGGCGTCCATTCTCGGACGACCCATGACCAAAAATGGCGCGTCTTTGCTTGATGGGAAAAAAATCAAGCCGGAATGGATGGGGTTCTATAAAAACCTCCTCGAATTGCGTGAACAATTGGTCGCTCAGATGAGCGGTCTCGCCAAGGAATCCGCCCAAGAACTGCCTGGCTACAGTCTGCACATGGCCGATTCCGGCACAGATAATTTTGATCGTGACTTCGCGTTGAGCCTACTGTCTTCCGATCAGGATGCGGTTTATGAAATTGAAGAGGCGCTCAAGCGTATCGAACGCAAAACCTACGGGGTGTGCGAGTTGACGGGTAAGACGATTCCCAAGGCGCGGCTCGAGGCAATCCCGTGGACGCGGTTCACGGTCGAGGCGCAGGCGCAGTTGGAAAAAGACGGCGCGTTGAAATCTCGTCGCCTTGGTGCGCTGGGTTCAGTAGACTCCGTCGGCACGGTATCGGATGTCGAAACTGACGACGATGAACAACCCCAGGCCGAAGACCAAAAGGCCGCAAAGGAAAAAGAATAATTTATTATGGCACGCGAAACCATCACCATCGAATGCACGGAAGCGCGCAAAGAAGGCAAGTCGCCTTCGCGCTACACCACCAGCCGCAACAAAAAATTGCAGCTTGAAAAGCTGGAGGTAAAAAAATACAACCCGGCTTTGAAACGCCACACCTTGCACAAGGAGATTAAATAATTATGCCACGCAAGACGAACACTGAGAAAGACAAGCGCGGCAACCGCCGCTCGACTGAAAAGCGCGCCCCGCGCCCGAAACCCAAAATCGACTTCACTGAAGAAGCGATTGATTTCAAAAACGTCACGCTGCTCCGCCAGTATGTGACCGATCAGGGTCGGATCCTGCCGCGCAAATACACCGGCATGCCCGCGCATTACCAGCGCCGCCTCACGAAGGCTATCAAGCGCGCGCGCCAGATGCTGCTGATGAAGTAATTTCAACAACGTCTGGCTGCCGTTGCAGTCAGGCGTTTTTTGTCGCCTTTTGTTGCAAATGATTTGCAATTGAAAATTGTCGCGATTCACCAAATCGATGGAATATCTTATCCTCATATCCAGCATCGGGCTTGGCGCGGTGACGGTCTTTGGCTTGCGTTTGAATGATCCGCGTCACGTCAAGGTGCTAAACGCCTTCACCGGCGCGTATCTGCTGGCGCTGGTAATGCTCCACTTGCTGCCGGATTTGTATGAGCCGGAGACGGGGTTGGTTTTGAAACCGCTGGTCATCGGCGGATTCATTCTCTTTGGTTTTTTTCTGCAGATTGCGATGGACTCGATTTCGATGGGCATCGAGCACGGTCACGCGCATGAAATCCGTGGCCGCATGGCCGTCGGCATTTTGGCCGGCTTGTGCATCCATGCTTTCGTTGAGGCGATGGCGCTCGGTCAATCACCGGAACACCAGACGGCGCACGACCAGGCGGCGCATCATTTTCTGCTCGTCAGCGTCGTCGTCCACAACTACCCGATTTCCATCGCGCTGTTGGGAATGCTGTTGCAAAGCGGCATGAGAAAAAGTTCCGCGCTTGCGTGTCTCGGCCTTTTTGCGGTGATGGCACCAATTGGGATGTTCTTCAGCACGCATACCGGGTTGGCGGTGTATTCGCGTTACCTGATGGCCGTGGTCATCGGCATATTCATGCACATCTCCACGATGATTTTGTTTGAGAGTGAAGACCACCACCGGATTTCGCCGACAAAAATGTTTGCGGTCATCGCCGGTCTGGCCCTAGGAATCATCAGCGTCATTTTTGAAGCTTGATGAAAACATGTTCACACCAGCATACACACAAACGTCAGGAACTCCCGGCGTTAACCGATCGCCTCCGCCGCCATGCGCGTAAAATCACCGGTCCGCGTGCGGCGATTTTGGAAATTCTCCGCCAGCATCCACATCCATTGACCACCAAGGAAATTTTTTCAGAGATGCCGCGGGGGGAATGCGATCTAGCCACGGTCTATCGTTCAATGCACCTGCTGGAAAAGGCGGGGATGGTCAAACGCTTTCATTTTTACGACGGTGCGGCGCGGTTTGAACTCGTGGAGGAGGGGAGCGACGGACATTATCATCATCTCGTCTGCATTCGGTGCTCCGGGGTCGTCAAGGTTGAGGAGTGTTTCTCGGCCGAGATTGAGAAAAAAATTGCCGCCAAGAACGGTTTCAAGGCTGTCACCCACAAGCTGGAATTTTTCGGAGTCTGTCCAAATTGTCAGGGGTGATTGATCCTCAGCTGCCAGCCGCCATCAAAAGCGACTGGCTCAAATTGGACATTTTGGAAAAAACTGTCCCGAAAATATTAAATGGCTTCCTCGGACAACCAGTCACCGAGGTTCAGGTATTCTTTGATCTTCCGGCGCTCGTAACGGTTTTTGAGCGACTTTTTGGGCTGATTATCCGCCTTGCGGAACGGATGCTTTGGATTGCGGACCGCTTCACTGATGACTTCCATTGTTTTCATCATAGCATTTTTCCTTTCTCAAAACTGTCACCGATTTAAGAGCCTAAACGATGCCAACCAAAAATGCATCATCCAGATTCCTGTGACAATCAGAAATTAAGACCCGCGCCGCCGAAGAACTGTTCAAAAATACTTTTACGCGAAGCAAAATGAGCCGGATCGCCACTCGTTTTCGATTTTGCTGGCGACCAGTTTCAAACCCAGACTTTCAAAAGCCCTTTGCACCAGCAGGAATTCCGTCGCCAGAATCCCGGCTAGCACCAACGTCCCGTCGCGCTTCACCTGTGCCGCGATTTTCTTTTTTTCTGCGATCAACAGGTTGGAAATCAGGTTCGCGCAGACGAGGTCGAATTTTTTTGCCGGGCGCATCGGCAAATTTTTCACGTCACCGCGCTTGATTTTGAGTTTGCGTTCCACACTGTTCACGCAGGCGTTGGCCTTCGCCACGCGCACGGATTCGGGATCAAAATCAAACGCATGGACCGGCTTGAAGCCCAGTTTTACCGCGCCAATCGCGAGGATCCCTGAACCGGTGCCAATGTCTAAAACAGATTTGGCTTTCGTCGCGCTTGGTGCACGCCAATTTCGGTGGAGATCGCCCGCCGTTGCAGATTGAAGCCGCGCGATTTCACCGAGGCAAAACGACGTCGTGGGATGCTGGCCGGTGCCGAAGCTCAAGCCGGGATCGAGGATGATGACCGATTGCCCCGGGCGCGGCTGTTTTTTTATCCAACTGGGTTTGACGAGTAGCGAGCTGCCAATTTCAATCGGCTTGAAATGTTTTTTCCACGATTCCGCCCAGTCTTCGCGCTTCACCTTGGCGATTTCAATTTTGCCTGTGCCGATTGTTAACCCGCAACTGCGGATTCGTTTCAGACCGTTGGTAATTTCACCGCGTATTTTTTGGGGAAATGGTTGGTCGCCGAACACGCTGACCAGGCTCACGCCGGTTTCCAGGTTGAAATACATCGCCGCCGTCTGGCTGGTGAGCAAAGCGAGTAGCTCCGCGACCGCGTCTTCGGCTTCCAGTGACGTCGCGACGGAAATTTTCCAGAGCGGTTTCATATCATCCAACGAGATCGCGCCACGGCGTGAAGTTGAGCAATTCGATTTCATTCAGGTGCTCGTGTAACGCCATTTGCGTAATGCTGGCGTATTCCACATCAAATTGGTTTGTCACCGGCAATTTCAGTTTCAGCAAAATCGCCAGGATCATGCGAATCGTGCCGCCGTGGCAGAATACTGCCACGTTTTCACCCGGATGTTTCGCGATGATCTCGCGCAGGCAGGGCTCGACACGTTTGCGGAAAACCTTCCCGCTTTCGCCGTTTGGCACGCCGTGGTTTTCAATCTGGTGCAGCCATTCGTGTGAGCGGAAGCCGAACTGCTCCTCAACTTCCTTCCAGCCCAGGCCCGTCCATTTGCCGAAATCAATCTCGCGCAAGCCAGGAAAAATTGTCTGTTCCATGCCGCGCTGCTTCAACGTCGGTGCGAGCGTCTGCTGCACCCGCTTCATCGGGCTAGCGTAAATCGCGTCAATCGTCTTGGCGCGCAAATAATCTGCGAGCACTTTCGCCTGCTGCTTGCCGTTTGACGACAGGTTCATGTCAATGCTGCCGCCAAATTTTTTTTGGTAGCTCGCCTCGACTTCGCCGTGGCGGATGAGCAGCAGGCGCGTGGCGGTCGGCGGCGGCGGGGTGCGCCGGGAATTTTTGGAAGTGGCCATGGGAAATCAGCCTTGCGCGATGGCGGTTTGCTGCGCCACCAGCAGTTCGCGGATGCCGGACTTGCCGGCCGCAAGCAATTCGGCAAGCTGCGCGTCGGTGAACGTCGCCTCCTCGCCGCTGCCTTGGAGTTCAATGAATTCGCCGGCGGCATTCATCACGAGGTTCATGTCCACCGTCGCGGCCACGTCTTCCGTATAACACAGGTCGAGCAACGCCCGGCCTTCCACTATGCCAACGCTCGCAGCGGCGACGGGTTTCAACAGCGGGTTCACCGCCAGTTTTTTTTCCGCGATCAATTTGTTCACCGCCAGCGCCAGCGCCACGAACGTGCCGGTGATGGCCGCCGTGCGCGTGCCGCCGTCGGCCTGCAACACGTCGCAGTCAATGCACAACGTCCGTGCCCCGAGCTTTTCCAGGTCCACCGCCGCGCGGATAGAACGGCCGATGAGCCGCTGGATTTCCGACGAACGCCCGTCGAGCCGGCCCTTGCTGATGTCGCGCGGTTTGCGGTCGAGCGTGGAGTAGGGGAGCATGGAATATTCCGCCGTGAGCCAGCCGCCGGTGACTTTTTGTTCCTTCATCCAGCGCGGGACATTTTCCTCGACGGTCACGGCGCAGATGACGCGGGTCTTGCCCCATTCAATGAGCGTGGAGCCGGCGGCGTGCGGGGCGATGTGGTTTTGAAAACGGAGCGGGCGAAGTTGCTGGGCGGAACGGCCATCGGCGCGGGTGAAATCAGACATAAATATGCGCCATCTTAAACGCCAACCACACAGCCGGGCAACGAGGAAAAAACCTTTTCATTGCATGCGCGTCCGGTCACCGCGTCACTTGGTCATCAAACGTCCACATCCTGCGATCCATTCCGGCGGAATGAATTTCCATCAGCTTGCCGGAGACTTGGTGGAAAAAGAACGGCGTGCCGTAGCCGTCCAGCAACTCACCTTTTTCATTCACGCGTAAACCGGCGTCTTCGCGGATGAAGTTGACCTGCTTGGGATTTTTTCCCATCAACGCGGCGGTGATCTCGGCATTGTCGCCCACGGGATTTTCCCCGAATACGGACTGGTAGTTGTGCATCACCACGCGGGCGTTGTCCAAAACCGTGAGCGGCGGAAAATCAGGAATTATGTTGGTGTTGGCCATGGCGACCGGCGGCGCGGCGGCGACAGAAATACTATTTGTCGGCGGAACGATGGGGTTGGCGACAGCGCTTGGATTGGTCGTGGCGTTGGCGGTGGTAGGCGGAACGACGGATGAATTTTTCGCTGCCGAATTTTGCGGCGCAGAAGTTTGGCCGCGTTCCAAGTGCAAGCTGATGGCGACGACTACGGCCAATAGAATCAAGGCGACTTGAACGGTCGGCGAAATCCTTTTCATCAAATGAAACCAAGGTTTGGCGTGGCGAAGCGGCCGAGGTTCGGGAAGACACTGGCGAGGTTGCCGCTGTCCACGCCGAACCACGAGGCGAGCGTGGCGAAATACTGGTCGGTCGCGGTCGTGGGAATCCAGCGGCCGGTGCTGGTGTCGTCCGGGCCGTTGACGGTGAGCGTTGGAAAAGTGCCGTAGGTCTTGCCGCCTTTCACCGCGCCGCCACAGATCAGGTGATGGCTGCCCCAGCCGTGGTCGCTGCCCTGGCCGTTGCCGGGAAACGTGCGGCCAAAATCGCTGGAGCTGAACGCGGTCACGTTGTTGCCGAGTCCGAGCTGTTCCATGCCGCGCTGGAAGGCGAGCAGCGACTGGCTCAATTCCGCGAGCAGATTCGCGTGTGCACCGATGATGACATTGTTCGGCGAGCCGATGGAATAATTCGTCTGGCCGCTGTGCAAATCGTAGCCGCCGACCTGGCAGAAAAAAATCTGGCGCTTCATGCCGAAGCCGCCGAGCGCGGCGTCGCGATAGCCAGCCTCGATCAACCGCGCGACCATTTTCAACTGCGCGCTCAAAGTGGAATTGTTCACCGTGCCGCCGTTGGGCACAGTGATGTTGACGGGAAAAGTATTCGTCCAATAGTTCGCGGCGGCAGTATTGGTGATGGCGTTGTTGAGCAACGAGCCGGTGTTGATGGAGTGCGCGGCGACCCCGGCGTAGGCGCTGGACTGTAAATTTCCATAAGGCAGGCCGAGGATGTTGGTGAGCGCTGCGAGCCGCGCGCCGCTAACGCCTTGCAACGCGATCGCGCCGCTCGTCGAGACGGCGTATTGCGAAACGGCGTTGCCGATTTCAAAGGTGTTCGCGCCGGCGATGGAGACGGAGAGCGAGACGGAATTATTTGCGTTGGCGGCGTTCAACAAGTCTGCGCAACGTCCGCCCCAGCCGGTGAGCGGCTGTTGGTCGGGAATGGACGTCTGCCATTGCGTGACTTGGTCGGAGTGTGAAAACAACTGCGGCGGTTTTTTGACGGAGTTTGTCTGATACTGCGTGCGGGTCATCGGATAGACAAGCGTGCCGACGTTGAAGAGCGCGGCGAGCTTGCCCTCGGTGAACAGCGTGGCGAGTTCAGGGCAGGCCGGGTGAAAACCAAACGAGTGGCCGGCGGGGTCAACGTAATTGCCGCCGCCGCCGCTGCTCGGCGCGATGAGGTTCAGCAGCGAGCCTTGCGGCAGCGCGATGACGGGCGTGCGGATGCTTGAGTAGTTGTTGTATTCCGAAGTGATGGTGGGAACGATGAGGTTATTCGAGTCGTTGCCGCCCGCGAGAAAAATGCATACGAGTGCTTTGTAGTCGCTGACGTTCGACTGCGCGACGGCGGCGTTCATGAACCGCAAATCGCGGATGGCCGAACTCATGGCAACCGTGCCCACGGCGGCGCAGGCGGCGCGGCGGATGAACTCGCGGCGGGAATAGGCGTGGAAATCTTTTTCGTTCATAAAAATTATTTCTGGATCGTGTAATCCGGCGACGCGGTGATGAGATGGGCCACGGCGCGGACACGGTCGCGCATCTGGGTTTGCGTCGGCGTGGTGTAGGGAAAGTTCACCGTGTTGGTGACGTAGTTGACGATGCTCGTCTTCGCGGCGGCTGACAATTGGCCGGCGAGCAGGAGCGAATTCAAATTGTCCACCAGCGCGGGGACGTTGGCATTCGCGGTAAAATTCGTCGTCATCCACGGGCCGACATCCATGACGATGTCGCCATCGCCGGCAGTGAAACTAGAGAGGCCGTTGGTGTTGCTGCCGTTGTTGAGCAGTCCGCTTTCGAGGAAGTTCATTTGCAACGCCACGCTCGTGTCCGAGGTCAGTTGAAATTCTGGCGTGGTCAAACCCGCCGCCGACAGCGCGCCGGGGAAGGCGTAAGTCGGGAAGAAAAAGTTGAACACCGTGTTCGCGCTCAACGGCGACTGCGAAAGATTGTAGGTCGTGCCGCTGGCGGTGTCGCCGAGGTTCCAAGTGTTCCAGCGCGTGGTGGCCGTGCCAAAACGCGTGAGCGGTGGCGCACCGAGCGGGAAGAAGCTAAAACTGCTCTGCGTCTGATTTACGGAATTCGTCGTGCGGATGGTGAACGTCAGCGCATCGGGAATGCCCACGACCTGATACTGGCCGGCGTTGAGGAAGCGCGAGTTTGGCGGGATGTAAATCGTCTGGTTGGTGACGAGTGCGTGCGGCGCGGCGCAACTCACGGTGACGTTCGTGCCGCTCTGCACAAAGCCGCTCGCGGCAATTTTCGGCAACAGCACGTTGCCGGAACGGATCGCAGAGTCCGGCGTGGCCACGGTAAAAACGGAAGTCGAATTGCTGCTGGCCACCGCGTAAAGCCCGCTCGCCGCGCCGCCGGTGGTGAAGGCGAGATAAATGGCGTTGCCTGCCGCGAGGCCGTGGCTGGAGAGCGTGATGGTGATGACGTTGGTGTTTTGCGAATACGTTCCGCTCGCCAAATTTGGGCAGGTGATGGTGTAAGAATTTGTTCCCGTCCACGTGATGCTGTAACTCTGGTTCGGCGGCGCGGGATTGCCGGACGTGTCCGCGAAGCTCAACTGCACGGTGTCGCCACTGTTCAAGCGATGCGGCGCGGGCGTGGTGACGGAAATAGTTTGCGTGCCGCTCTCGGTGTAAGTGCCGCTCTGGCTCGGCGGCGCGGTGAACGCGCGTGCCATCGCCGTCGTGCGCAGGAGCGGCTCGCGCTGCTTGCCGAACGTGGATTGCGCGACTAGCGTCGAGCTGCGCGCTTCGTAGTCGAGCAAAATGGCTTTCACCACGGCGGACAAGTCGCCGCGCACACCGTTGCCGTTGTCATTGAATTTTTGCACGACGCGATAAAGGTAGCCACGGCTGGGATTGCTGGTGACGAGGCGCTGGATCAACTGGCGGCAGACAAACGGCCCGACGTTCGGGTGGCTGGCAATGTTGTCAAGCGCCAGCTCCAAATCCTGCGAGCAATAATAATCAAAATTGGTCGTGGCGGAATTTGTCTGGTTGCCCCAGGCGGGCGGAAGCGTGACGTTGTCGAGCAACAATTTTTGCGCAAGCTCGTGGTGCGTCGGCACGAGCGCCATTTGGTTGGTGTAATTCACCGACGGGCTGAAGCTCAAGGGTAGGCGGCCGTTCGCTTGGTTGGTCTGGTAATAATTCCAGCCGGTGAACGTGGCGGCGAATCCGTTGATGACATTCTGGTCGTAGGTCGGCACGAGGTTGCCGGCGGAATTCAAAATCAGCGAGCCGTCCGGCCACACGCGGTTCAGGCCGATGGAGAAAAGCTGGTTGATTTCGCGCGCGTAATTTTCATTCGGATGCGTGCCGAGGACGATGCTGCCTTTGTCGTTCGCCTGCATGTTCAAATAAATTCCCATGCCCGGCGACAGCGTAACGTCCTCCAGCAACTGGCGGAAATTTCCAAACGCATTCGTCAGCAGCAGGTCGTAATAATACGCCAGCGCGTCGGCGTGGTCTTGCAGCGAACCGTTTTCCGAGATGACCAAAATTTCGCTCAACGCAAACGCCACGCGCTGCCGCAACTGATCGGGCGCAGTCACGGCGTTCTGCCACCACGCATTGAACCAGTCGCTGCTCGGCAACGGGTTCGACGGATCGGAGCTTTTATTGGTCAGCACCAGGCTGAGATGCCGCGTGATGGGCAGCACCATCTGCGCGTTGATCCAGTTCACATAGCCGGTTGAATTCACGTTGGCAATGTCCGTGAGGCTTGCGCCGAACGTCGCCTGCGTGAGGAAACGCACCGCACCGTTCGTCGTGTTGGAATCGTCTATCAACGCCGGCGGGGCAGGGGGCGCGGTGAAAATTTGCGAGCCGTTGGCGAGCGTGAAATGCCCGCCGATTTCGCCGGCGGGATACGCGGCGGTCTGGATGACGATGGAACATTTGCCTTCAATCAACGCCTCCTGAATGTCCGCCGGCGAGAGCGAACCGGACGTGACAATCGGCCAGATGTAACTGCCATCCGCCTGCGGCGAGGCGGCGGCGATGTCATAGACGAGCGTGGTGGGACTCATCAAATACGGGTCGGTGTAAATGTGGTCCACGTGCGAACTCGGAATTCCGTTCAAGGTGTAATTCAGCACCGCCGAAGTTCCCGCCGCGTTCACGCGCAACGTGGCGGAACCCACCGCGCTGCTGCTCACGCCGGGCAGTGCGAGGATGTCCGCCGTGTAAAGCGTGCCGGGAATGGACGCCAGCAACGGCGTGAAATAACGCGACAGTAAATAGCTTGGCGTGATGCCGGCGGGAACGGTGTTAGTGCCGAACGGGTCTTGCAGCCAGCCGACGGCCCAGTGGTCGTTCGTGCCGACGCCGGCCTTGTGCAAAACTTCGACGTAATATTTTTGCCCGGCATTCAGCGCGAGCCAGCCGGAACGTTGATTCGATTGCAAGTTCCACTGACGCGGTGACGTGCCGTTTTGGCCGCTGGCCGTGGGATTATTGGTCGGCGTGACCCAACAGCGGAGAATTTTATTCGCCGATTCCGCGTCATCGGAAATATAAAGTTGCGCGGAGTCGCTGCCGGCGATCCAAAAATAATAATTCGCCGTGGCGGGCGCGGTGAAATAGCCGCGCACCCGTTCGCCGTAGTTGTCGCCGTAATTTGTGATGCCCTCCAGCGCGCCGTAGCCGCTGGAAATGTTCGCCAGCGTGTCCACGGGAATGTCGCTGATGTTAATGCCGGAAATATTTGTCCACACCTCGCGCGACACGGCGCTGCCGGTGTCGAAGATGGTGATGTCCACGACGGATGCGCTGATGCCGACGGCGTTGCTCGCGGTGAGCGGCACTTGAAATTCACCCGCGAGCAACGGCGTGCCGCTGATGAGTCCGTTGGTGTTGTTGAAGCTCAAGCCCGGCGGCAAATTGGTGGCGGAAAATTTCAGCGGCGTGTTCGCGGCGGTGACGGTGAAGATGAACGGCTGGCCGAGGAAGCCGACGGCGGTGAGCGCGCTGGTGATGACCGGCGCGGCATTGGAGCCGCCGTTGAAATTATTGGTTGGATAGAGCCGGTTGCTGGGGATGATTTGCTTCGACTGGTCGGCGCTATACCAATATAGATGCGCCTGTGCCGAGCCGCCGTTTTGCAGATATTCCAGTTTGAGGTTGTAGCGCACGCCGGCTTGCAGCGCGATGCCGTTGGTCCAGTCGGCCACGCTTTGCGAAACCCATTTATCAATCAGTAACTGGTCGTTGACCCACAGCCGCACGCCGTCGTCCGAACGCACGTCAAAATAATACATCTCGGAATACTGCGGCTGAATTTGTCCCGACCAGCGCACGGACCAAAGTGAGTTGCTCAAATTCGGTAGATAAACATTGGTGACCCAGGTGAAATCAATGACCGGATCCACGCGGCTGGTGTTGAGGTTGGTCGGGTTGAAATTATTTACGTTCGTGTAAGTCGTGCTGGAGTTCGTGAAATATTGCGCGAACAACCCCGTGCCGTTCGCGGCGGCGGAAGGATTGATGACCACGCTGGCGTTGCTTGTGCCGCCGACGAAGTAGCGCGTGCCGGGCAGCAGTTTGACCTGCGCGATGACCGGTGCTTGCAAATTCGTGTTCGCCAGCGGCGTGACGGTGACGGTTTTGGAAAGCGTTCCGACTGGCAGCGTGACCGTGCGTGGTAGCGCAATGTGATCCACGCCTTCTTTGGCGCAACCGGCGTTGGTGGCGAGCGTGAAATTGATCGTGATGGCATTCAGCGCAAAACCGCCGCGCGTGAACGTGAAATTGCCAAGGTCGGTCGCCGACTGGCCAGGGTCGGGCTCGGTCGTAACCGGATCGGTGGCGGTGACGGCGATGACATTTTGCTGCGCGATTTTGTTGGTGACGAACTGCCAGTCGAGCATCGCGTTGCCGTTGCCGTCGAGCATGGCGTTGCTGACGGGATTGAGCGGATCGAGACCGAGTTTGTATTCTTCCCAGTCATTTACGCCGTCGCCGTCGGTGTCCAAGTCCGAGATGAGCACGCGATAAAATTTCGCGGCAGAGTTTATCGGGGAGGGAAACGTGGAGTTTGTTCCGGTGCGGACGATGGCACTGGTTTCTGTCAGCCAATTCGTGCTGCCGAGGTCGGCAATGCTTTGAAGTTGGTAAAATTTTCCAAGCTGCGCGGCCATCGCGATGCTGGCGTTGGTCGAGGAAACGACGAGCGGCAAAATTTTCGGGAGCGAGTTCGCGTTGTTTGGGTCGGTTCCCGCCGTGGCTTCGTTGGCATTGGACACACCGTCGCTGTCGTTGTCGGCGGACGGCACGGCGTTGGTGGCGTTGTAGCTCCATTCCCAGACATCGCTCAGGCCATTGCCGTTGAGGTCAATCATCTGCGCGCAAGCCACGAAAACGCTGGCGAGGAAAAGAATCGGGACAGTGCAGCGGGAAAATATGACAAAAAATTTCTGGCTCATGGCGTGGCGTGGCGATTTCATCAGGGCTGGCTCACCGTGCCTCTGGCGGCGGTGAAAGTCAAGGTGCAGAAGCCGTTTTTATGCCAGAATGCAGCCGGTTTTTCAGGCGCAATGATGTCGGCCTGCTTAAACGAACTAACCTAAGCCAGATTATCCAGAGGTGAGCGTCACGTCTCGATGCCGTAAGCCTTGATCTTGTTGTAGAGCGTCTGGCGGCCGATGCCGAGGCGTTTGGCGGTTTCGAGTTTGTTGCCGCCGGTTTCTTTGAGCATCTGGATGATGGCGTTGCGTTCCACGCCTTCGAGCAGTGTGAAGGCGGTGTCGTGGCCCTCGGTGGGAATGAACCGCACGTCGCTGATGCTCAAGTCGGTCACGTTGACGGCGGGGCCTTCGGAGAGCAGCACGGCGCGCTAGATTTCATTCTGCAACTGGCGCACGTTGCCGGGCCATTCAAAACTGGTGAGGCGTTCGACGGCCTGCGGCGTGAAGCCGGTGAGGACGCGATTGGCCTGCGCGGCGAAACGTTTCAAAAAGGCGTTCGCAAGCGGCATGATGTCGTCGCGGCGCTCGCGCAACGGCGGGATGTGCACGGAAATCGCGCTGATGCGGTAGAACAGATCTTCGCGGAGTTTGCCGTCTTTGATCGCGTCCTCAGGCTTGCGGTTCGTTGCGGCGAGGAGACGGCAGTTGGTCTGGTAATCGGTCTTGCCGCCGACGGGACGGACTTTCTGGTCCTGCAAAACGCGGAGGAGTTTGCTCTGCGTATCAATCGGCATCTCGCCGATTTCGTCGAGGAACAGCGTGCCGCCTTCGGCCTGGCGGAAAAGTCCTTCGCGGTCGGAAGTCGCGCCGGTGAACGCGCCTTTCATGGAGCCGAACAATTCGCTCTCGATGAGTTCGCGGGGCAGCGCGGCGCAGTTGACCTTCACGATTTTGTTCTTGGCGCGCGGGCTTAAACTGTGGATGAGGTCGGCGATGACCTCTTTGCCGGTGCCGCTTTCGCCAGTGATGAGAATGGGCACATCGCTGGGCGCGACGCGTTCAATAGTGCGGACGACGGCCTGCAACGCCGCGCTTTGAAAAATCGGCGTGGAGCCACCGCTCATCGTGGAGAGCGCGCGGCGCAGGGAGTTGTTCTCCTCCTTCTGTTGGCGGTTCTCGATGGCGCGGTCAATCGTGACTTGCAACGCCTGCGTGTCGAACGGCTTGTTGATGAAATGATACGCGCCGCGTTTGGTCGCCTGCACGGCGGCTTCAAACGTTGCTTCGCCGGTGAGCACGATGACTTCAGTGTCAGGCCAATTCTTTTTGATTTGCGGCAGGAGGTCGAGGCCGTTGGCGTCGGGCAGCTTGAGGTCGAGGAGGATGACATCGGGTGCGTCCTCGGAAAATTTTTTGAGGAGCGTCGCGCCGCAGTCGGCGTCGGAAACGGTGAAATCGGTTTCGAGAATGGACTTGAGCAACATGCGCAACTCCGGTTCGTCGTCAACGATGAGAATTTTACCTTTCATGATTTCAATTTATTTTCCGCAGGCTGCCACAAACGTCTGAAATATGTTTTTATACCGCGCGTGTTTTTGCACCAGCCGCTCCGGGTGAAACTGCACGCTCAAATAAAACGGCAGCAGTTTTTCCCGCAACTCCATCACTTCCACCATGCCGTCGGCACTGACGCCGGTGGCAACAAACGGTTCCGCCGGTTCCAAAATCCCTTGATGATGGGTGCTGTTGACCCCCAAAACCGAGGTTTTACAAATTTTGGACACTAAAGAGCCGGGTGTCAACGCCGCTTCATGAACCAATTCCAACGGCTTATCCATCCGGCGATGGTTGATGGCGCTCGGATGCTGCTGCGGAATATCCGCAATCAGCTTGCCGCCAAAGGCGACTTGCATGATTTGATGCCCGCGACAGATCGCCAGCACGGGCTTACGCTGCCGGAAAATTTCCTCGATGAGAACCAATTCCCGGATGTCGCGCTCGCCGCCGTCGGGCGTCTGCTCGATGGTCTTGAGAATTTTCTTGGGTAGATTTTTTTCGTAAAGGTCGGGATTGATGTCGTCGCCGCCGGTGAGCAACACGCCGTCCGTGCGGCGGACGCACTCGGCCAGCACCGCGCGGTCGGTGGACGTGGGCGCGGTGACGGGCAGGCCGCCAGCCTGCAGGATGGCGTTGTTGTAACGCACCGAAAGGCTGGCGGACAAATCATGGAATTCGATGCCGTGCTTGCTGATGCTCGGCGAAACTAAAATCAAAGGCGGTCTGGCCATGCACCGAATGTAGAATCAAACTGGGGAAATGTCAGCGGAAAATCGTGGTTTCCAAGTGGCGAAACTTTTTGGAAGGAGCGTTGTTCAATTTATCATGAAACCGCTTATTTGTGTCACCTTCCTTTTAGTCGTGACGATCTTTGCTTTCAAGCTGCACAGCGCTCAAACATTTCGGTCCGACGGCGGAGAGACCGCGATGTATAATGTCGTGAACACTAACATTGATATGGAAGGCTTTCTTAAGCTTGCCAAAGAGGCGGCAGTTTGGCGCGAGCGTCACCGGCTTTCAGAGGATGAGTTCATCAAGGTTGGGGTTATGTCAAACACCCTCATTTTGGATGCACGCAGCCACGAGGCTTTTGATTTGCTGCACGTTAAAGGCGCGGTAAATTTGAGTTTTCCAGACATTACCGCCGATAGCTTGGCTAAAATTATCCCCGGCAAGAACACGCGAATACTGATTTACTGCAACAATAATTTTGACAACTCGCCGCGCGCGTTTGCATCCAAGGCCGCACCCGCTTCATTAAATCTTTCAACCTACATATCGCTTTACACTTATGGCTACAAAGATGTCTATGAGCTGGGACCCTTTTTGAAAATTCATCACACGAAAATTCAATTTGAGTCGAATACGGGCGCCGCCCCGGGAATTTAGAGTTTCACTTTTCCAACCAAGCCCACGCGCACCACAGAATCGGTGCCTGCCCGTGCAAATCGCCGGTGGCGCGCGGACGGTCCAGATAATATTGCGTGTCGTCCTTCTGATTTGTGCCCACGCAAACATCGCGCACGGCTCCGGTCTCATCAATCTTCCCGCACAGGCCAATCCAGCCGCGCCGCGCCACGTCGTCGTAGCTCGCGTCCAGCCAGCCGTGTTTCACACCCACAATCAGCGCGTAGGTGAACATGCCCGTGCAGCTCGTTTCGTCCCACGCCTGGTCATTGTCCAAAAGCTGTCGCCATAAGCCGGACGGCGCCTGATATTTTTTCAGCGATGCCATCATGGTTTTGTAACCGGCCATCAGCCGCGCGTATTTCGGATGTTCGGGCGGGAGCGAACGCAAGACTTCCGCGAGCGCGGCGGCGAACCAGCCGTTGCCGCGTCC